>NZ_DAIMHV010000069.1:0-14918 GCF_036723115.1 Phenylobacterium sp.
ACAAGGGCGTGGGGGGGCTGGCCGAACTGCGGGTGGGCTGGGATCCGAACCTGAGGCCGATGACCTTCTTCCAGACCTATGGCTTCATCGATGGGGCTCAGGTGTGGAATGACGGCCTCGCGCCCGGCTGGCGCAGCGCCTCCCTGGCCTCGGCGGGCGCCGGGATCAGGCTGGTCTTCGGTCAGGCGCTCAGTGTGCGGGCCGAGGCGGCCAAGCCGCTCACCCGCACCCCCTTCGACCGGGACAAGGGGTGGCGGGGATTCCTCTCCCTGTCGTCCGCCTTCTAGATCAGGCTCGGAACGCCCCGGATCAGGCCGCGGCCTGGCCTTCGCTCACGGTGTTCAGCACCGCAAACAGCCGATCGGCCTTGATGGGCTTGGGCATGTAGATGTCCGCGCCGGCCTCCAGGCTGGCGGCCTGATGTTCGGGCAGGGTGTTGGCCGTCAGCATGACGATGGGGGTGTGGCCCCGGTGATCGCGCACTTCCAGCTTGCGGATGTTACGGATGGCGGTCAGGCCGTCCATGACCGGCATCTGCATGTCCATCAGGACGATGTCGAAGGGCGACTGGCTGAAGGCTTCACAGGCTTGGGCGCCGTCCTCGGCCAGGACCAGCTCCACGTCGAACTGGGCCAGCAGGGCCTGGATGATGCGGCGGTTCGTGGGGTGGTCGTCTGCCACCAGTATCCGCAAGGGCCGCCCGGCCGCCGCCTCGGCCTCCGGGACCTGGTTGGCGGGTTGCAGGGTCGCCGGCAGCGGCAGGTCGACCCAGAAGCTTGAGCCCTGGCCGGGCTGGCTCTCGGCGTCCAGGCTTCCGCCCATAAGCCGCGCCAGTTGAGCGCAGAGCGACAGACCCAGGCCAAGTCCGCCATGCTGGCGACGGAAGGAGCCGTCCCCTTGGATGAAGCGGCGGAACAGCTCGGCCTTCTGTGCGGCGTCGAAGCCGGCGCCCGTATCGCTCACCGTCAGGCGCCACCAGCCGCCCTGCCGCGGCTCGACGGCGATCTGCACTTCGCCCTCGGCGGTGAACTTGATGGCGTTGCTCACCAGATTGGCGAGAATCTGCTTCAGACGGACGGGGTCGCCCACCACCAGACCCTCGGCGGCGGGATCGACGCTGAGGTGGAAGCCCAGGCCCTTCTCCCGCGCCCGAGGCGCCAGCAGGGCTCCCAGAGTGCGGACGGATTCGGCCAGATGGAACGGTTCGGGGCTGATCCGCACCGCGCCAAGGTCGATCCGCGACACATCCAGCAGGTCGGACAGCAGCCGTTCCAGCGAGGCGCCGGAGCTGCGGATAATCTCCACCATCTCCTTCTGAGGGGCGGTCAGGCGGGTGCCCTGCAAAGCCTCGGCCACCGCGCAAACTCCGTTCAGGGGCGTGCGGATCTCGTGGCTCATATTGGCCAGGAACTCGGCTTGGCTGCGTTGGGCGGCCACCTGCTCCTGCCAGGCCCGGCGGGCGCGCAGGATCATGACCGCTGCGACCGCGCCGAAGGCCAGCAGAACCCCCGCCACCGGCGCGATGGAGCTGACCAGAAGGTCGCGGCCCGGGCGTTGGGGCGTCCAGGACAGGGTAAGGGGCACGCCGGCATGTCCGTCACCGATAAAGCTCGCCTGAGCTTGGCGCGAGACCTCTCCCTGCGGACCAAGTTCGCTCACGAGGCCGCTCACGAGGTAGCGGGTCTGAAGCACGTCGATGGCCACCTGATCGATGGGCAGCACCGTGAGCAACAGGGGCGCGCGTTCGCCGCGCAGCCGGAGACCGGCGCCCTCCGGCTGAACCAGGGTCGCGGTCGCCAGCACCACCTCGCCCCGGTGGGACATGAAGGCGCTGGCCTGCACCGCCCGATCACGGGCCGCCGCGGTGGGGCGGCGGGCGCGCTCGGCCCCCCGCACCGCGGCGATCACCGGCATGAAGGCGGTCAGGTCCGCCGCGTCGAGGGGCGCGGAGATGCGGCCCTCGCGATGGTAGAAGGGTCGGTCCTGGTCATCCAGCACCGTCAGATGGCTGAACTCGAAACCCAGGGCATAGAAATCATTGAGGTTCTGCTCGGCCCACGCCACGTCTTGTCTGTGGTCGAGAAACTGGACGGCCTCGTCCCAGACGGTTTCGGGCAGGATGGCGCGCTCGACCTCGGCGACGGCCTGATGCAGGCCCTCGGTCATCAAGGCTTCTTCGCGCAGGCGGGTCTGTTCGTCGACCTCCAGGCTCCAGATCGCCAGGCTGGCGACGAAGACGGCCATCGCCGCGGCGGCCAGGGCGGCGGTGGGAGCGAGCAGGCCAAGATCGCGCAGTCTGCGCATGGGAGAGTCCCCGAAGTTCGAGGGCCCAACCTCCGCCGACAGTCTTAAATACCGGTGGATGACGAAAGCGCCGTCGTGCGGCGCACTGTCGCAGGCCTCGGCCTCAGCGGCGTTGATCGTCCCGGTCCACGGGCAGCTTCACCCGCTCGGGTGCGGGCCAGACCCGCACGGCCACGGCCGCCGTCATGGAGGCGAGAACGGCCATCAGGGCGCCCAGCGCCTGCACTTCGGTCATGCCGGTGGCGATGAGGCGTCCGGCCATGGCTCCTGAAATGAACACCAGGCAGGCGGTGCCCCACTCGGCCATGCCTTGAGAGAACAGCGTTTTTTGCATGATGCTCCACCTTCTGCGGCGCGACCATCATGCGGCAGGCGCCCTTGATCAATCCTTACAAGCCGCCCGCTGCGGCATCATCGCGCAGGCGCCCGGTCCATGACCAGGAGGTGAGGCTTTTCCAGGGCGCCGCGATGACGGTGTCGAATTCCGCGGAGCTCAAGGACGGGAACGCCCCCTCGACTGTCGCGCTTTGAAAAAGCGGCGCTGGAGAGGCGCCGGCCGCGGCTTACGGGCCGGCGAAGCCTTGACCCGGCATCAAGCCGCCAGCCAAGGTGTTGTACATGTGGAGGTGTTGATGCGCTTGAAGGCCCGGCTTCAGAAAGAACTTCGCTTCCTGGGCGGCCTGCGCAGGACCCTCGGCCGGGTCAAGTCCATCGGCATGGACTCCCCCAACCTCATCTGTGACGACCTGCAGGCTGCGGTGGAGCAGTGGCGGGACCGGCCGGCCATCACCTTCGAAGGCCGCAGCGTCACCTATGGCGAGATGGACGCCATCGCCAACCGCTACGCCCATTGGGCCAAGGGGCTGAACCTGCGGCGCGGTCAGGCCGTGGCCCTCTTCATGCCCAACCGGCTGGAGTATTTCTGCGTCTGGTACGGCCTGTCCAAGGTGGGCGTGGTCACGGCGCTGATCAACAATCAGCTGACCGGCGCGGCCCTGGCCCATTGCCTGAAGATCTCCGGCGCCCAGCACTGCATCGTCGATCCCGAGACCTCGCCCGCCTTCGAAGAGGTTCGGGATCGTCTGGAAGGCCCCATGCAGCAGTGGATCCTGGGGGACGCCCGGGGCGGACAGCGCGACCTGCTGCAGGCTCTGAAGAGCTGCAGCCAGCTGCCGCCCGACAAGGATGTACGCGCCGGAATGACGGCCCGCGACACCTGCCTGTTCATCTATACCAGCGGCACCACCGGCCTGCCCAAGGCCGCGCGCATCACCCATGTGCGGGCCCAGCTCTATATGCGCGGCTTTGCGGGCTCCACCGGCGCCAAGGCCAGCGACCGCATCTATGTGGCCCTGCCGCTCTATCACGCCACGGGCGGGCTCTGCGCCCTGGGCGCAGCCCTGCTGAACGGGGGTTCGGTGGTGCTGCGCAAGAAGTTCTCCGCCACCCACTTCTGGCCCGAGATCCGCGATCAGGGCTGCACCATGTTCGTCTATATCGGCGAGCTGTGCCGCTATCTGGTCAACCAGCCGGAGACCGAGCACGACACGGCGCACAAGATCAGGCTGGCCTTTGGCAACGGCCTGCGCCCCGATGTCTGGGGCCAGTTGCAGGCCAGGTTCCGCATTCCCCAGGTCCTGGAGTTCTACGGCTCCACCGAGGGGAACGTCTCCATGTTCAACTTCGACGGCAAGCAGGGCGCCATCGGCCGGATCCCGAAGTATCTGCGGCCTCGGTTCAACACCCGCCTGGTGCAGTTCGACGTGGAGAACGAAACGCCGATCCGCGGCCCTGATGGGCGTTGCATCGAGTGCGGTCCGGGTCAGATCGGCGAGTGCATCGGCAAGATCGGCGGGGACGCCCGCGCCGAGTTCACCGGCTATGTGGACAAGGCCGCCAGCGAGAAGAAGGTGCTGCGCGACGTCTTCGAAAAAGGCGACGCCTGGTTCCGCACCGGCGATCTCATGAAGCAGGACGCCGAGGGCTATTTCTATTTCATCGACCGCATCGGCGACACCTTCCGCTGGAAGGGCGAGAACGTCTCCACCAACGAGGTGTCCGAGCGGCTCCAGGAGGCCGCCGGCGTGCTTGAGGCCAATGTCTATGGGGTCGAGGTCGCCGGCGCCGACGGCCGGGCGGGCATGGCCGCCCTGGTGACGGACGAGGCGTTCGATCTCGCCGCCTTCTCCGAGCATGTCAGCCGTGAGCTGCCGCCCTACGCCCAACCGCTCTTCCTGCGCATGATGCCGGCCATGGAGACCACCGGCACCTTCAAGCAGCGCAAGGTGGATCTGGTGGACGAGGGTTTCGATCCGGGCCGGGTGAAGACGCCGCTCTATTTCCGCGATCCGGACAAGGGCTACGTCAAGATCACCAAGCCCATGTTCGCCAAGATCAACGCCGGCGGCTTCCGGATCTGACAGCGCTCAGGCCTGCTCGGTCTCTGCGGGCGCCTGGGCCTTCAAGGGGACGCTGAGCCGGCAGACGAGGCCGGCCGGCGCAAAGGTCAGCTCCGCAGAGCCGCCGATGTCCCCCTGCAGGGTCCGTTCGATCAGGCGAGAGCCGAAACCCTGACGGCTGGGCTGCGCCACGACGGGGCCGCCCTCTTCGGTCCAGACGAGTTCGAGGCGAGGGACGCCCTCGCGGGTTTCCAGCCGCCAGTTCACCCGCACGCAGCCGGTGGTGGACAGGGCGCCGTACTTGGCTGCGTTTGTCGCCAGTTCGTGGAAGACCAGGCCGAGGGTCAGGGCTTCGCCGGGGGCCAGCTCAACCCGAGGGCCGGAGATCCGGTAGCGGTCGGTCCCGTGCGGCGACAGCTCCTGGTTCAGCACGTCGGTGAGCTGGGCTCCGCGCCACACCGACTGGGTCAGGAGATCGTGCGTCGCCGACAGGGCCAGCAGGCGCGCTTCAAACGCGGCCTTGAAGGCCGCCGGCTCCGGCTGGGTCCGCAGGGTCTGGGCGGCGATGGCCTGGACGGTGGCGAGGGTGTTCTTCACACGGTGGTTCAGTTCGTCCAGCAGCAGCTTCTGCTGTTGCTCGGCCTGGACCCGATCGGTGACGTCGCTGCCCTCCACGAAGACCCCCCACGGCGTGCCGCGGCCGTCGAGGATGGGTTGGAAGATGAAGTCCACGAAGCGCTCTTCCAGCGCCGCCTCATCGGTGCGCTGCAGGGCCACCCGCGCAGCCCGGCCGATATAGGGCTGGCCGGTCCGCATGACCTCGTCGAGGATCTGCGGAAACGCCTGGTCCGCCAGTTCAGGCAGGGCCGCCAGCAAGGGCTTGCCGATGACCGGACGGTGGCCGATCAGGGTCTGATAGGCGTTGTTCACCAAGCGGAAGGTGAAGTCCGGCCCGATCAGCACGGCCATGAAGCCCGGCGCCTGCATGAACAGGTTGCGGATCTGGTTGGTCTCCTCGACCAGCACCAGATTGGTCTCCTGAAGCTCCTGGGCGCGCTGGAGCAGTTGGGTGGCGCCCGCCGCGGGCGGTTCCTCTTTCGAGGCCGCCTGGCCTTCCGGTCCGAAGGCCATATCCTTCAGCCGCTGCAGCTCGGTGACGTCCACCGTATTCTGCATCACATAGGCCACCTGCCCCGCCGCATCGAACAGCGGGGTGTGGACGGCCGACCAGTACCGGAGCTCCACCCCGCCGCCGCGCGAACGGGGGAGGGGAATGGCGTAGGGAATGAGGGCGAGCGTGTCAGGCTCTCCGGTGGCCAGGACCTTTTCCAGGGAGTCCCGAAGCCGCTTGCCGCTGGCGCCGGGGTCGGGAAACATCTCGAACATCCCGCGCCCGATCAGTTCCTCGCGGGTCCGTTCGGTCACCGCCTGATAGGCGAGGTTCGCCTCGACGAAGCACAGGTTCCTGTCGAGCACCATGTGCGGGCTCGGCAGAGTGTCGAACAGCGCCTTGAAGTCGATTTGCGTCAAGGTAGGTCACAGCTCCCCGCCCACTTCGCACAACGCTCAAGCCTGGGCTGCGATCCCGATGGGAATAACGGCATATGGCGCGGCGGGACGGGCGGCAAGCTCCCCCTGTGTCGCGGCCGGTGAGTCGCCTATATCAGCCCCATGACCGACGCCGCCGTCCCCCTGGTTGGGGCCGCCCTGATCAAGGACGAAGTCCGCCGCCTGCCCGACGCGCCGGGCGTCTATCGCATGATGGGTGAGGAGGGCGAGGTCCTCTATGTGGGCAAGGCGCGCTCGCTCAAGAAGCGCGTGACCCAGTACGCCCAGGGTCGTTTCCATACCCAGCGCATCGCCCTGATGGTCGACCTGACCCGGGCCATGGAGTTCGTCACCACCCGGACCGAAACCGACGCCCTGCTGCTGGAGATCAATCTGATCAAGCAGCTCAAGCCGCGCTTCAATGTGCTGCTGAGGGACGACAAGAGCTTTCCCGAGATCGTCATCCGCCGCGACCACCAGGCGCCGCAGCTGCGCAAGCACCGCGGCGCGCACACGCTGAAGGGAGACTATTTCGGTCCCTTCGCCAGCGCCTGGGCGGTGAACCGGACCCTGAACACCCTGCAGAAGGCCTTCCTGCTGCGCTCCTGTTCCGACAGCGTGTACGAGACGCGGACCAGGCCGTGCATGCTGCACCAGATCAAGCGTTGCGCCGCGCCATGCACCGGTCTCGTCTCCATCGATGACTATCAGGCCCTGGTGGACGAAGCTGAGGCCTTCCTGCGGGGCAAGAGCCGGGCGGTGATGGCGCGCATGTCGGCCGAGATGCAGGCGGCCTCCGACGACATGGAGTTCGAGCGCGCCGCGCGCCTGCGCGACCGGATCCGGGCGCTGGCCGCCGTGGCCCAGGAGCAGCAGATCAATCCTGAGACCCTGGAAGAAGGGGACGTCGTCGCCCTGCACGCCGAGGGCGGCCAGGCCTGCGTCCAGGTCTTCTTCTTCCGGGCCGGACAGAACTGGGGCAACCGGGCCTATTTCCCCCGCGTCGACAAGGCCGATGAGCCGGCCGAGGTGATGGCCGCCTTCCTGGGGCAGTTCTATGAGGACAAGCCCATTCCGCGCCTGATCCTGACCAATCAGGAGCCGGCCGACGCCGACCTCCTGTGCGAGGCCTTCGCCCTGAAGGCCGGGCGCAAGGTGGAGATCCTGCGCCCCCAGCGCGGCGAAAAGCGCCAGCTGGTGGACCACGCCCTGACCAACGCCCGCGAGGCCCTGGGCCGGAAGATGGCCGAGAGCTCGGCCCAGTCCAAGCTGCTGGCCGGTGTTTGCGAGGCCTTCGGCCTTGAGGCCTCGCCGGAGCGGATCGAGGTCTATGACAACAGCCACATCATGGGGACCAACGCCGTCGGCGGCATGATCGTGGCGGGGCCCGAGGGTTTTGCGAAGAACCAGTACCGCAAGTTCAACATCAAGGGTTCGGAGCTCACCCCCGGGGATGATTACGGCATGATGCGCGAGGTGCTGCGCCGCCGCTTCGCTCGGCTGGTCAAGGAGGAGGAGGCCGGCGAGGCCGCCCCGCGTCCCGACCTGGTGCTGATCGACGGCGGCGCGGGCCAGCTGGCCGCGGCCCTGGAGATCATGGCCGACCTGGGGGTCGACGACATTCCCGTGGTCGGGGTGGCCAAGGGGCCGGACCGGGACGCGGGTCTGGAGCGGTTCTTCATGCCCGGCCGCGAGCCCTTCATGCTCGAGCCGAAATCGCCGGTGCTCTATTACCTGCAGCGCCTGCGCGACGAGGCTCACCGTTTCGCCATCGGCAGCCATCGGGTCCGCCGTTCCATCGACATGAAGAAGAACCCCCTGGACGAGATCGAGGGGGTGGGGCCGGGCCGCAAGCGCGCCCTGCTGCACGCCTTCGGCTCGGCGCGGGGGGTGAGCCGCGCGGCGGTGGAGGATCTGGCCAAGGTGGACGGGGTCAGCCAGGCCCTGGCCGAGCGCATCTACAACTACTTCCGCAAATAGGTGGGCGGGCTCGCGTCCAGGCGGCGGCTCGTGCGTTATGGTGGCGCTCGAACCGTGGAGACGTCCCCATGAAGCGCCATACACTCGCCCTTGCTGCATTCGCCTTCCTCCCGGCGCTCGCCCTGCCGATGGCGGCCGGCGCCAGTTCGCCTGAGGCCTGGATCGAGTTCCGCGCCGAGGTGCGCGCCAGCTGCCTGGCGGCCGCCGGCGGCATGGGCATGAACAATCCTGAGGTCATCGTTCACCCCTTCGGATCGGAGTCCTACGGGATTGCCGTCCTGCGCCAGGGGAACGACAAGCGCATCTGCATCTTCGACAAGCGCACCAAGGCCGTCGAACTCACCTGAACCTGCTGCGAGCCGCCCCATGAAGGCCCTGCCGAACATTCTGACCTCCCTGCGCCTGGTCCTGGCCCTGTTCATGTTCGTGGCCCTGGCCACGGCGGCCGGGGGAACGCCCTGGCTCAGCGAGCGCCTGACCATGGAGACCCAGTTCACCCTGCAAAGGTGGGCCTTCTGGGCTTTCGTCATCGCCGCGGCCACCGACTGGTTCGACGGCTGGCTGGCGCGCAAGATGGATGCGGTGACGGTGTGGGGCGCCATCCTCGACCCCATCGGCGACAAGGTGCTGGTCTGCGGGGCTGTGCTGGGCCTCATGTCGCTGGGCCCCCAGCCGCTGGTCCTGCTTCCGGCTGGTCTGATCCTGTTCCGCGAGTTCACCGTCAGCGCCTTGCGCGAGGTGGGGGCGGGCAAGGGGGTCAAGCTGCCGGTGACCCTGCTGGCCAAGTGGAAGACCGCGC
Organism: Phenylobacterium sp.; assembly: GCF_036723115.1. Classification (GTDB taxonomy): domain Bacteria; phylum Pseudomonadota; class Alphaproteobacteria; order Caulobacterales; family Caulobacteraceae; genus Phenylobacterium. The sequence continues at coordinate 9,031 of NZ_DAIMHV010000069.1, forward strand.
TCCAGCTCACCGCCCTGGGCGCCGAGCTCCTGGTGGCCAGCTGGGGGGCCTTTGGCCTGCCTCAGTCGCCCGAAGTGATGGAGCCGGCGGCGATCGCGGCCCACAGTCTCTTCTGGCTGGCGGCGGTGGTGACGGTGATCACTGGCGCTCAGTACTGGGAGCAGACCCGCAAGGCGCTCGCCGGCTGAGCGGCGTGGGCGCTTCTGCGTCCGCCGGCCGGGGCGAGCCGCCCCGCCGCGCCTTCTGGGGGCGGACATCCTCGGCCCGATCAAGCTGCATCACACGCAGCAGCATCGCATCGCCGGCCATGCGCAGGATCATGTCTGCGACTCCCTGTGGTCTAAGACATGAGAATGCGAACGACTATTAACTGACGTCAAGCGCGGCTGTGGAGCAAACCTCGCCGACGGACGTTAAGCTGGCCGCACACGAGGAGAACCATGATGATGCGCCCCCTTTCCCTTGGCCTTGCCGCGGCCGTGGTCCTGGCCGCCGCGCCCCAGGCCAGCTTCGCCCAAAGCGGCGGCACGCCGCTGCAGTCCTTTTTCGCCTGCGAGGCCTCGGGCCAGCGTCAGGAGACCGGCGCCCTGATCGGCGGCGTGGCCGGCGCCCTGCTGGGCAGCCAGGTCAGCCGCAATGAGCGCGCCCTGGGCGCGGTCCTGGGCGCAGGCCTCGGGGCTGCGGCCGGCTCCTGGATCGGCTGCCGCATGCAGCGCAGCGAGCAGGAACGCGCCCGCGCCGCCTTTGAGGCGGCCCTGAACACCGGCCAGACCCAGACCTGGAGCGACGCGGCCGCCGGCAGCAGCGGCCGGGTGGAGATCATCAACGCCAATCTCGGCGGCGGGGCCGGATTCGGCCAGCCGGTGGCGGCCACCAACCTGCGCTTCGCCGGTCGGGTCCAGCCTCTGCGGACGAGCTTTGAGCCCACCAACGCCCAGTACCGCACCGCCAATGCGGTGAACCTGAGGGCTTCGCCGTCCACCAGCGGCGCCGTGGTGGGGCAGCTGCGCGCCGGCCAGACCTTCAATGTCGCCGGGCGGGTGGCGGGCGACCGCTGGCTGCTGGTGGAGCAGAACGGCGCCATCGCCGGCTATGTGGCCGAGTGGGTCGTTCAGCCGGCGTCCGGCGGCTACGGCGCGGCCCAGTGCCAGCTGGTGCAGCAGACCATCCAGGGCCGGGTGGGCCCGCCCCAGGTGGAGCGCTACACCGCCTGTCGTGAACCGGCCGGCGGCTGGCGCCTGACTGCGGCCTAAGCGACTTCCGCTCAAGCCTCGCCCCGTCCGGCCCCGGCCGGGCGGGGATTCCTGCCGCCGCGCTGGTCCTCAGGACATGGGATTGGCTTCCGGCGGCGGGTCGCCGGGCAGGGGGATGAACTCCTGGTCGTCGGCGTCGGGCAGCTTCATCCGGCCGGCCCGCCAGTCGGCCTTGGCCTGCTCGATCCGGTCCTTGGACGAGGAGACGAAGTTCCACTCGATGAAGCGCGGACCCAGGGGTTCGCCCCCCAGCAGCATGACGATGGCGTCGGTCACTCCGGTGAAGACCACGGGTTGGCCCGGTGCGAAGACCAGCATCTGGCCCTGGTCATAGGTCCGGCCGTCCACCTCCACCTGGCCGCGCGCCACATAGGCCGCGCGCTCGGGATATTCCGCCGGCAGTTGCCCGCGGGCGCCGGCCGGCAGGGTCCAATGGACATAGAAGAGCGGTGAATGGATCGGCACCTTGGACTTGGCCCCGAAAACCTCGCCCGCGATCAGCACCGCCCGCAGCCCGTCCTTCTCGGTATGGCTCACCAGGTCCTCGGCGTCGAAATGGACGAAGCTGGGGTCCACCTCCTCCTGGGCCTCGGGCAGGGCGAGCCAGGCCTGGATGCCATCCATGGCCCCCCCATGGCTGCGCAGGTGTTCGAAGCGTTCGGAATGGGTCACCCCCTTGCCTGCGGTCATCCAGTTGACCTCGCCGGGCTTGATCTCCTGGTGGGCGCCCACGCTGTCGCGGTGGGTCATCTGACCCTCAAACAGATAGGACAGGGTGGAAAGCCCGATATGCGGGTGCGGGCGAACGTCCACATTGGCCGGAAAGCCGGGATCGAACCGCGCCGGCCCCATATGGTCGAAGAAGATGAAGGGGCCCACCATGCGCCGCGGGGCATAGGGCAGGACGCGGCCCACCTCGAATCCGCCGAGGTCCTTGCGCCTCTGCTGGATCACCAGTTCGATCATCACCATCTCCCATTCGTCTTCGCAGCCTTCAGCCTAGACCGAAAAGCCAGGTCGTCCTGCGTGCAATCGCCGGCGCTGACAGCCTTATGATCGCCGCCGTGCGGAGGAGCCTCCGCAGGCGCCCTTGACGCCCGGAGGTGGAGCTTGACCGACCCGCATCGCCCCTATCGGCCGCCGCTCCATCTGTGGCTGGTAGCCGCCCTGGCCATTGCGGTGGGCGGGTTTTCCTTCTTCGGCGAGGTGACCCGCCAGAACGACGGAACCGATGTGCGGGTCGATCCCACCTTGCCAGCCGACCTCCAGGCCGATCTGCTGGCCGCGGCGCGCACCGCCTATGGCCTGATGCAGACCCCGCAGTTCGAGCGCGCCCTGCGGGCGGCCGCAGGCCAGGAGCCGGTCTATATCGCCCGCGACCGCCCCCGCGGCGACGTGGACGAGGTGCTGGCTCGCCTGAGAGGCGAGGGCCGCTACCTGCCCCTCCGTCTGGTGCTGATGAGCGACAGCCAGGTTCGCTTCGCGCAGCATTACGCTGCCGGCGGCGGGATCGGATACTTCACCCAGGCGGGCGAGATCCACATCCCGCCCGCGGTGGCGGCGCAATGGCGGGCCGGCGACCTTGTGGAACGCTCCTGCGCGATCAACACCCTGACCCACGAGATCACCCACACCGTCTCGATCTCGCCGCTCGTGTTCACGCCAGCCTTCACCGACACCAACGCCGCCCGCCCGGCCATCGCCGGCCGCACCCCGGGGGAGAGCCCCATCGCCTCCTATCTGATCGGCTCGGCGGCCCAATGCGCCTGGCTGGCCCGCGAAGGCCGCATCGCCGAGACCGAGCTGGCCGCCTGCGTGGAGGTGTTCGGCACGGCCGGCTTCAACGACCGCTGCACAGCCTTCAGCGCCGGGGAGTCGGTGCGCGAGCGCCCAGGGCTGCCGCCGCCGATGCGGAGGCTGTGAGAGAGGGTTGACCGTATCTCAAATGAGTTACACGCTCCGGGGGTCGACCCAGGGAGGCCCCATCTTGGCCAGTCGGACCACTATGTTGCACGTGCGGATCGACCCCGTGCTCAAGGCCGAAGCTACGGAGAAGCTCGCCAGCGTGGGGCTCACCGTCTCCGATGCGGTGCGCATTCTGCTGACGCGGGTGGCCAAGGAGGGCGGGCTTCCTGCCGGACTTGCCGCCGATCCGGACGCTTACGACGCCTGGTTTCGAGCCAAGGTTCAGGAGGCCCTGGCCGACAAGCGACCCACCGTGTCCCATCGGGATGTCATGGCCGAGGCGCAGACGCTGATCGACCAGAAGCGCCGTGCTCAGGCTTGAGTGGGGTCAGGCGGCACGCGCCGATCTGCTGGCCATCATCGATTTCATCTCTGACGACAATCCCGACGCGGCCCAGAAGCTGAAGGATGATGTCGAGGCGAAGGCGGCGAAGCTTGCCGCGCGCCCCAAGCTCTATCGGCTTGGGCGCGTTCCGGGCACACGCGAAATGGTGGTGCGGCCAAACTACCTGGTTGTCTATGCTGTGGGGCTTGAGGCGGTGACGATCCTGCGCGTGCTCCACGCGGCGCAACAATGGCCCCCTTCCGAGTGACGCCGCCCTACCCTTGCGCGCTCACATAGGGGCTCACCAAGCCCAGGGGGGCGGCGGTGGTGTTCTTGACGCTGCGGATGACGATGCGGCTCTCGATGTTGGAGACGAGGCCGAGCGAGAGGATCTGATCGCGCAGGAAGTTGTCGAAGGCGTGCATGTCGCGGGTGACGATGCGCAGCTCATAGTCGGCCGCGCCGGTGACGGTGGCGCACTGGACCACCTCCGACAGCTTGCCGATGGCGCTCTCAAAGGCGTCCAGATTCTCCCGCGTGGGCAGGGAGAGCTTGACCGTGCAATAGACCTCAAAGCCCAGGCCCAGGCGCTCGCGGTCCAGAATGGTCACCCGGCGCTGAATGACGCCGGCGTCCTCCAGCCGTTTGATCCGTCGCCAGCAGGGGCTGGAGGAGAGGCCGACGCGCTCGGCGATCTCGGCCACGGACAGGCCCGCATCGTGCTGGATCAGATCCAGAATCTTGGCATCGACGGCGTCGAGTGTCTCGGACACGCATTTCTCCCCGATTATCGCGACTTGCGCTCGGTTTGTGCCCCGGAACCGACGGAACGGGGCACGCCTTTAGTAAGCAATTGCGGCGCTCTTATATGATCTTCTACGGCAATAGGGAGCCCCAAAGGGAAAGATTTTGCGATGCGGCACAACGAAGTGACGCTCGACGACAAGTTTCTGCTCACCCAGGGTCGCGTCTTCATCACCGGGGTGCAGGCGCTGGTCCGGGTGCTGCTGGACCAGCACAGGCTGGATGCGGCGGCGGGGCTGAACACGGCGGGCTTTCTGTCGGGCTATCGTGGTTCGCCCCTCGGCGGCCTCGACCAGCAGGCCCATCGCGCGGCCAAGCATCTGGACGCCGCCCAGGTGGTCTTCAAGGAAGGCCTGAACGAGGACCTCGCGGCCACCGCCGTCTGGGGCAGCCAGCAGGCCAACCTCTTTCCCGGCGCCCGCTACGACGGGGTGTTCGGCATGTGGTACGGCAAGGCCCCGGGGGTGGACCGTACGGGCGACGCCTTCAAGCACGCCAACTTCGCCGGAACCTGGGCCAAGGGCGGCGTGGTGGCGGTGGCCGGCGACGACCACAACTGCAAGTCCTCCACCCTGCCGTCCCAGTCGGAATTCGCCTTCCAGGACTTCGAAATGCCGGTGCTGGCGCCGGCCGACGTGCAGGAGGTGCTCGACTACGGCCTGATGGGCTACGCCCTGTCGCGCTTCTCAGGTCTCTGGGTGGGGCTGATCGCCCTGGCCGACACCATGGACTCCGGCATGACGATCGACGCCTCCCTGTCGCGTCATCAGTTCGTCCTGCCACGGTTCGACACCCCCGCCGGCGGCCTGGGCATCCGCCTGAAGGACCAGCCCATGGAGAAGGAGCGCCGCCTGCGCGCCTTCAAGATCCCGGCCGCCCTGGCCTTCGCCCGCGCCAACCGGATCGACCGGGTGACCCTGGCCTCGCCCCGGCCGCGGCTGGGCATCGTGTGCCAGGGCCAGGCCTATAAGGACGTGGTGGAGGCTCTGGCCGCCATGGGGATCACGCCGGCCCAGGCGTCCGCTCTGGGCGTGGCCATCTACAAGGTGGGCATGCCCTGGCCGCTGGAGCCCACCGGCCTGCGGGCCTTCGCCGCAGGCCTCGAGACCCTGATGGTCATCGAGCACAAGCGCCCGCTCATCGAGGGGCAGGCCCGCGCCGCCCTCTATGATCTGCCTGCCCAGGCCAGACCCCGGATCATTGGCAAGACCGACGAGCGGGGCCACCCCCTGCTGTCAGACCTGGGCGCCCTGTCGGTGGCTGAGATCGCGCTGGCCATCGCCGACCGTCTGCCGCCGGGGCCGCACATGGACGGCGTCTATGACTATCTGAACCGGGTCTCGGCCGCCGGGGTGGCCGCCGTCAGCCTGTCGGCAGACCAGCAGCGCAAGCCCTTCTTCTGCTCAGGCTGCCCGCACAACACCTCCACCCGCCTGCCCGAGGGCTCCCGCGCCCTGGCTGGCATCGGCTGCCACTACATGGCCAGCTTCTCCGACCCCAACACCGACCTGAACAGCCACATGGGGGGGGAGGGGTTGAGC
>NZ_DAIMHV010000070.1:0-14760 GCF_036723115.1 Phenylobacterium sp.
GCATCGAACCCCCGCCGGCCCGGTAGCTCAGCAGGACAGAGCAGCGGTTTCCTAAACCGAAGGTCAGGGGTTCGAGTCCCTTCCGGGCCGCCAGCGAATTGTGTCGCTGCGATTTAATTCGGGTCCGATCGCCACATAAGCCTCGCCAGGACCATAGAGGCGGGGCACAGCTCGCAGCCCGACGCCCCTGAGAAGGCGGACGAGGTCCGCCAGTCACCGCAGGAAACTGAAAGCTGAGGGGCTTACAGTTTCCTGAGGCGGGCGGGTTGGCGTTTGCAGCGCCCCCGCTGCTCGACAGGTCAAGACGGGGGGCGCTTTCCGTCTCGAACGAGGGCTACCAGTTCACGTCAATCCGGGCATAGAGGTAGCGCCCGCTCCGGCCCCATGGGGCCGTGATGACGTGCGGCGTGCGGCCGGCCGTGTCCAGAGCCGGAGGGATCTGGTTGGGATAGGTATCCAGGAGATTGCTGGCCCCCACCGCGAACCTCGTGCGGCTGTTGACCGCCCAGCGCCCCTCAGCATCGACAATGGACTTCTCGCCCGCATTGCGATCGCCGGCAGGGGCGTTGCTGGCCGCCACCACGCTCGCATAGTGGTTGACCCTCACGCCGGCGCTGAAGGGGCCGTCGTTCTTCCAGTCCGCCCCCAGCACGATCTTGTAGCGGGGCTCTCCCCTCTCGAAATTGAGCGTGTTGGCCCGACCGAACAGCACCGGCGGAACCGGAAGACTGGACAGAACCGCCGTCGAGGGAACGCGGTCGATCGAGGTTTCATTGTAGTTGGCGGCGCCCGTCAGATCGAAGCGACCGATTCCAGTGTCAAAGCCATAGCGGGCGACCAGGTCCACCCCGCGGGTGGTGGACTCCACCCCGTTCATGAAGAAGCGGCCCCCGGCGTAGGTGATTGACGACCCCGCCGTGTTCACCAGCCGGTAGATGGCCAGTTGGGTCGCCGTGGCGCCTGGCGTGCCGGGCGCGGACCCATTCAGGGTCTCCGACAGGACGATACGGTCCTCGATCTTGATCTGGTAGGCGTCCAGGGTGAGCTCAAAGGCGTCTCGGCGGAAGACGAGGCCCCCCGAGATGTTCAGCGACTTCTCCGGCTCCAGCGGCTTCGCCCCCAGCGCGACAGCTGCAGGGTCGCTGACCTGGAAGGTCCGCACTTCGGTCTGTGTGCTGACCCCATTGATCAGCTGAAACACGGAGGCTGTGGTCTGGAAGTACTGCTGTTGCAGGCTGGGGGCTCGGAACCCGGTTGATGCGGTGGCGCGTAAGGCCAGCTGCGGGGTGATCTCCAGGCGGGTCGAGACTTTGCCGTTCGTTGTAGAGCCGAAGTCTGAGTAGTTTTCATGGCGACCCGCCACCTGAACGGTCAACGCGTCAGTGAGGTCCGCATTGAGTTCGGCATACACCGCGTAGCTGTCACGGGAGGCGTCCACAGCATCCGTGGGGCGGTAGCCCGTGTATCCCTGAGAACCGGCGCTCCGGCCGCCGCCCAGATCGGGACCAACGATGTAGGATGCGGGTTCGCCTGCGCCGATTTCGAACCCTTCCTTCCGATATTCCGCGCCGACCGCAAGATCCACCGGGCGCGGCAGACCCAACTCGATCGGGCGGGCGAAATTCGCGCCAATGGTGAGCTGTTCGTAGAAGTTGCGGCCCGCGTAGAAGTCGCGCGGCGATGCACGACCGAGCGTCCCGTTCAACGAATCGAGGACGTTCACCTTGATCAGGTTGCTGCCGTAGGTGATGTTGGCGTCGAATACCCCGCCGAATACATCGCCTTCGACGCCTCCGCGGATCGTGAAGTCGCGAACATACGTGTCGTTGAGGGGCAGAAACCCACCGGGAACGATGACCTGGCCGGTACGGCTGTCGATGTTGTTGATGTTGTTCTCAAGTCGAACCAGGTTCGAGCTCGTGGAGTGCCGCTCCTGAATGAGGGTGAGCCCTTTGACGGACCATCCATTACCGACCGGAACGCCGGCATTCAGCACGAGGGTCTTGTTCTCGAGCGGAGCTTCACCAACCCTGGAGGTCACCCGCGGGGGGGTCACGCGGGGATCCAGGCCGGCGCGGTTGGCCAGATTGCGCTTCACATACTCGCCGGTCACGGTCAGGAAACCTTCGCCGAGCGCGAACCCCTGCCAGGCGGCGGCGCTGTAGGTGGCGCCATCACGAATGTGGCGGCCGTCAGGCTCGCGCGCGCTCTTCATCTCCGTGTCGTAGTATCCGCCGCTGAAGGAGGCGCCCCCGCCGGATCTCGCCTCCCGAAGGCGAAGATTGATCACCCCGGCGATGGCGTCGGAGCCGTATTGAGCAGCCGCTCCGTCGCGAAGCACCTCAATGCTTTGCAGAGACAGGGCGGGGATTGTGTTCAGATCGACGACCGCCGACCCGCGCGCCCCCCCGATCGTATTGAGGTAGGAGGCGCTGTGCTGGCGCACGCCGTTGAGCAGCACCAGGGTCTGATCCGGGGAGAGGCCGCGGAGCTTGGCCGGCCGCACGCTGTCCGTAACGTCCGCCACCGTTGATCGCTGATAGGTGAAGGACGGCGCCAGATTGGCGAGGGCCTGAGCGACCTCAGGGATGGCTTGGGCTGTCAACGCCTCAGCGGCGACGACGTCAACCGGCGCCGACGTCTCCAGACGGCTTCTCGCGACCCGGGCCCCCGTGACCACCAGTTCCTCGACCTGCACCTGGCTGGCCGAAGAGCTGGTCGAGCCAGCCGGCGCCGATTGCGCGTTCGCGACACTCGCAAGACCGGTGAGCGCGACGACCGCCGGGGCCGCAAGCAACTGTCTCCTAAGGGCCATTTTCCCCTCCTGTTTTCTCTGACCCGCTACAGATGGCTCATCAAAGACAGTCCCGCAACGTTTGTTTTAGATACCGCAGAGATGAAACACTCAAATCTGTTGGGTGACTATAATTGGGGCGCCGCTCACCCTGGGGAGCACAAGGTCCCAGCCTTGACTGCAATGCGAACATGCACAGCGGGCAAAGGGCTGGCGGTGATTTGACCGCGAGACAGCGGATGCGGCCAGGTCGCCGACCGCCTGTCAGGCAATCGCCGCTTACATCGGTCGGGACGAGCAGACGCAAATGCACCGCCCGAAACGCCGCCAGCGATTCTGAAACGGATGCTTCATCGCCTTGGACAGAAGAAACACCCGGACGCACCGGCGGGCGTTCACAGGCGCCGGAAAACCTCGCCTTCCGATCAGAGCGCACCGCCGCTGCTCGAAGGATCAGCCCCGCTGCGATAGCGGCCCTCCCCCACCCGCTCCACAAGGTTGACGACGCCGAGGTGTTTTCGGCTGTCATAGTCTGTGAGGTCGATCACATATCCGCGCCCGGCCAGATGGCGCTGCACGCTCTGCGGCATGTCGCGATGGGTTCGAACCTTGCCATCTTTCGGAAATAGCCGGGGTGTCATCATGAGGTCGGCCATGTCGCCGGGGAGGCCCAGGGCGAGTTTCAGCAACAGCAGATAGGTAAGGGCGCCGTAGATTCTCTCGCTGCCGGCGGCGCCGATCGCCAGCCAAGGCCGTCCGTCGCGCTCTATGATCAGCGGCGACATCTCGGTGACATCGTGGGTCTGCCCCTCAAAGAGCTGTCCCGATTTCATCGCATAGCTGTAGGCTAGGCCGGCGCCGAACCAGGCGCGTTTGGACCCGAACCATGGCCCCAACGAGGTGGTGAAGGAAAGAAGGTCGCCATCTGCCGCGATCGCGAAGGCGTTGGTGTTGCGATCGTCGGTCTTGCTCCCCTCGCCGGGAAAGTAGGTCCCGGCCAGCTCGGCCCACAGGTCGGCCGGCGGCGCCCGAAGCAGTCGCCCCACGCGCGTCGCGATCGCCCGCCCCTCCGCCTCCACATCGATGTCCACCGTAGGCGAAGCGCTCTTGGGCGTCAGGAGCCCCACAGTGAAGGGTATGCGGTCAAGCACCAGGATCGTGGCCAGCAGATAGGCCTCCATGGCTGTCTCGAGATCCGTAACGGCGCCCGTGTCGTGCAGGTGAGAGATCACCGCAGTCCCCAGCAGCGTCCAGGTTCCCCAGGTCTCCAGGTTGGCTGTCGTGTGCAGGCGATAGCGGCGGCCATCGCGTCCAAGCCGCTCGAGCACGCGCGGCGGGCCAGATCGCGGCGCGTTGTCCAGCAAGGCCTCCAGCGCCCAGGGACCGGGATCTTGCTGATAGAGCGCCGTCCAGAATGCGCGCTCATCAGCAGCGCGCCCGAGAACCTCGAGCAGTCGGCCCAACCGGGGGTTCTGGACACGGGCTCTGACGCCGCCGCGGTCATCCAGATAGATGCGCCGAAAGTCGGGTTGCATGTCCGCGGCCGAGACTTGTGCGGCCGCCCGCAGGCTGGCGGAGGGCTGAAAGCCACCCACCGCGATGGACCGGGCCGGTGCGAGGATCGTGCTGAGCGGAAGCCGCAGGCCTCCTGATCGCCTCAGGGCGAAATAGGCGGAAATGTTGCCTGGAACGGGCGTCGTGGACCCCGGCTCATCGCGTATGCGCGTTGGGGCATAGAGGCAGTCGTATTCGCCACCGGTGCTGAAGACGCCCTGCATGCGGCCAAACGGACTGCAATTGGCGGGATCGACCACCCACGCTGTGGCGAGCGCGGCGAGGTACATATCCAGCACGCCCCCTCCCGCCAGGCGGATCCGCCGCGCTGCTTCTGTGGCGGCAGGATGATTGCTAGAGGCGCTGAAGTCCCGATTGGAGCGGGCATGCCCGTAAGGCGGCGACTTTGCTGGCAGCGGCGCCAGGGTGGGAGAAGCGGCCGCGGCCGCAGATCCGGTCGCGCAGGTCAACGCCCCTGCGGCCACAAGGACACGCCTTCGGGAGTACATCATCGATAGGCGCTCCTGGCGAGCTGTCCGTCGGCGTCTCTGATCGCCCGGCAGGGCCAGCCGTGGGGGGACATCAGGCGGGCGCCAAGGCAAGCGCTGCATCGATCGCCTCGGAAAGCCGGTCGACGATGGCGTCGACAACCTCGGGCGTGACGATGAAGGGCGGCGCGAGCAGGATGTGATCGCCCTGCTCGCCGTCTATGGTGCCGCCTGTGGGATAGATCATCAGGCCTCGCGCCATGGACTCACGCTTCAGGCGAGCGTGCATCTTGAGCTTCGGATCGAACGGAGACTTGGTCTCACGGTCGGCGACCAGTTCGACCCCCCGGAACAGCCCCCGTCCGCGAATGTCGCCCACATGCGGGTGTTGGCCCAGTCGCTCGCGCAGCGCCCCATCCAGCCGCTCGCCCATACGCATGACGTTCTCAAGCAGGCCATCTCTTTCGATCACCTCCTGGACGGCCAGCGCCGCCGCCGCCGCCATGGGGTGGCCCAGATAGGTGTGGCCGTGCTGAAAAACGCCGGAGCCGTCTCTAAACGCCTCGAAAATATGGGCTCCGATGAGCACCGCGCCGATCGGCTGATAACCCCCGCCAAGGCCCTTGGCGATGGTGACGAGATCAGGAACGATGTCTTCCTGTTCAAAAGCGTAGAGCGTGCCGGTGCGGCCCATGCCGCACATCACCTCGTCCAGGATCAACAGCACGCCGTAGCGGTCGCAGATCTCCCGGACACGGCGCAGATAGTCGCCCACCGGCGGAACGGCGCCTGCCGTGGCGCCGACGACGGTCTCGGCGACGAAGGCCATGACCGTCTCCCCGCCCAGTTCAAGTATCTCGTCTTCAAGGGCCTGCGCCGCGCGGGCCGCGTAGTCGGCGTCAGACTCCCCCGCCTTCTGGAAGCGATAGGCGTAGCAAGGCTCAATGTGACGGGTTTCGATGAGCAGGGGGCTGAACTGCTTCCGTCGCTGAAAATTGCCGCCCGCAGCCAGCGCGCCCAGGGTGTTGCCGTGGTAGCTCTGACGCCGTGCGATGATGTGGCGGCGCTGAGGCTGTCCGATTTCCAGGAAGTACTGCCGCGCCATCTTGAGCGCCGCTTCAACGGCCTCAGACCCGCTGCCCACCAGATAGACATGGTTGAGATTGCCCGGGGCCGAAGTGGCCAGGCGATCGGCGAGGGCCTCAGCCGCCTCGCTGGTGAAGAAGCCCGTGTGAGCATAGGCCAGCTTGTCCACCTGGGCGTGTATCGCCGCCAGGACCTCAGGGTGACCATGCCCGAGGCAGGAAACCGCCGCCCCGCCGCAGGCGTCGATATAGGTGCGGCCTGCGGAGTCGAAGAGCTCGACGCCCCGTCCGCCCACGGCGACGGGAAGCTCCCCGTGGATCTGACGGTGAAGCAGATGGGTCATGCAGGTCTCTCGCGGGATTTGGGGTCGAAATGGATGTGGAAGGCGGCGAGCTGCGCCTCAGTCTCTTCGAGCGCCTTCAGCGCGTTTGCGCCGCCGCGCCCGGCGACGAGCGCCACCAGGATCTCCACGGCCGTGAAGGCCGGCGTCATGGCATGGAAGAACGAAGGACTATCGACCGAAACCAGGATCACGTGCTGGGCGCGATCGGCTACGGGCGAAACGGCGCTGTCGGTAATCGCCACAACAGGCACGTTGCGGGCCAGGGCGTAGTCGACCGCCTCGACCACGGCGCGCGTATAGGGCCGCACCGTATGGACCAGCAAGACGTCGTCCGACGCGGCGTTGCGCAGGCCGTCGGCGCCCACCCCACCCAGACCATCGAACAGAACGACACCGTCCCGGACGAGTGAGGTCACATAGTGGAAGTAGGCGATGGCCGGGAAACACGAGCGCATGCCGAGGCAGTAAATTCGCCGGGCGCGGGCCAGGGTCTCCGCCGCGGCGACCAGACGGGAAAGGGTTTCCGGCTCCGCCAGGCCGGCCACCTGGGTGGCGAAGGACGAGGCGATCTCGGCCGCCAGCGCCTGATCGCCGCGCAGCTTCTGGCGCGTCACCTGTTCATCGGCCCGTCGCGCAAAGTCGAGGCCGCCATCGCGGAAGGCCTTGCCGTAGAGCTCCCGAACGCCGTCATAGCCATCCAGGCCGAGATGCTTCGCAAGTCGCGTCATGGTCGCAGGCTGGACACCGGCGTTGCGCGCTTGCTGGCGCATGGTCAGCAGCGCCACATCATGGGGACGATCCAGGACATAGCGCGCCGCCTGCTGCAGCTGCGGCGACATCTGGTCAAACTCGCTCACGATCTGACGGGTAAGGGGGGCTTGCTTCATTTCCTATCTCGGCTCGAGGACTCGGGCGTCGCTTGAATCGGTCGAGCCGCCGGAGGGGCGACTTGATTCGACCGGATCAGGCGCGGACCGCGCGACCGAGGCTAAAGACATTGTTGTTCCGTGTCTTTGCGAACGGCCCAGGGAGGGGCGCGATCGCTTAAAGCGCTCACAGTCTACACGGCGACTCCCGGAATGCAACATTCGTTGCAGATTTGGAATTTCTGCTTCATATGTTTCTCACAGCGACATGGCCGGGGGAGAGAGGCGTTGGGTCACACCGCAAACAACAAGGTACGGCGCGATGCCGAGGCGGCCCTTTCGGGGGTGCTGTTCGACGGCATGACCATCATGGCCGGCGGCTTCGGCCTCTGCGGCATCCCCGAGAACCTGATCGCGGCGATCCGCGACACAGGCGTGAGAGACCTGACGGTCATCTCCAACAACTGCGGCGTTGATGACTTCGGCCTCGGGGTCCTGCTGGCCGGCGGTCAGATCCGCAAGATGATCTCCAGCTATGTGGGAGAGAACAAACTCTTCGCTGAGCTCTACCTCTCCGGGGAGCTGGAGCTGGAATTCAACCCCCAGGGCACTCTGGCTGAACGCATACGCGCGGGCGGGGCGGGCATTCCGGCCTTCTTCACCAGGACCGGTGTCGGAACCCTGGTCGCGGAGGGAAAGGAAGTCCGGATCTTTGACGGCGAGGAATACGTGATGGAGCGCGGCCTCACCGCCGACCTGTCTATCGTCAAGGCCTGGAAAGGAGACGGCGAGGGCAACCTCGTCTACCGGATGACCGCGCGAAACTTCAATCCGATGATGGCCACGGCCGGCAAGGTCACCCTTGCCGAGGTCGAGGAGTTGGTCGAGGTCGGGGACCTTGATCCTGACCACATCCATACGCCCGGGATCTTTGTCGACGGGGTGCTGCGTGGCCTGACCTACGAGAAGCGCATCGAGCAGCGCACCATCCGCCAGCGTGAGGAAGCCTGACGTCATGGCCTGGACCCGAGACCAGATGGCGGCCCGCGCCGCCGCCGAGCTGCGCGACGGCTATTATGTGAACCTGGGGATCGGCATCCCGACACTGGTGGCCAATCACATCCCCGGCGATGTCACCGTCACGCTGCAGAGCGAGAACGGCATGTTGGGGATGGGGCCGTTCCCCCATGTGGGCGAGGAAGACGCCGACCTGATCAATGCGGGCAAGCAGACGATCACCGCCTTGCCCAGCTCATCCTTCTTCTCCAGCGCCGACTCCTTCGCGATGATCCGCGGGGGCCACATCGACCTGTCCATCCTGGGCGCCATGCAGGTGGCTGCAAATGGCGACATCGCCAACTGGATGGTGCCGGGGAAGATGGTCAAGGGCATGGGCGGCGCCATGGACCTTGTGGCGGGGGTGAAACGCGTCGTCGTGGTCATGGAGCACACCGAAAAGTCCGGAGCTCCCAAGCTGGTCGACGCCTGCTCCCTGCCGCTGACCGGCAAGGCGGTGGTCGACCTGGTGATCACCGATCTCGGCGTCTTTGACGTCGGCCGCGGGGAGCGGCCAATGACCTTGCTGGAATGCGCCCCAGGCGTAACTCGGGAGGAAATCAGAGCGAAGACCCGTGCGACCTTCGAAGTGGCCCAATGACCCGCATCGCCCTTATTCACGCGCTCCGGCACTCGCCCCCGCCCATCGAAGCCGCTTTCGCCGAACTCTGGCCAGAAGCCCAACTCACCAACCTCCTGGATGACAGTCTCTCCGCCGATCTGGCGGCGGCTGGAGCCCTGGATGAGCGCATGACCGATCGCTTTCTGACGCTCGGCAGATACGCCGCCTCCCTGGGCTCGGAGGCCATCCTCTTCACCTGCTCGGCCTTCGGACCTTGCATTGAGGCGGTCCGCGCAGACCTGGCTCCCCTGCCCGTGAGGTCCCCCTACGAAGCGATGATCGCCGAAGCCTGTGCGATCGGCGGGCGCATTGGACTGGTCGCCTCATTCGCTCCGACGCTTGAGACCATGCCGGCCGATTTTCCCCCAGGGGTGGAGATCGAACCCATCTACGTGGAAGGAGCGCTCCTGGCCCTTAACGCCGGGGATCTGGACCGCCACGATGATCTCGTCGCCTCAGCGCTCAAGGGCCGGCGGTTCGACGCCGTCGCCCTGGCCCAGTACAGCTTAGCGCGCGCAGCGCCACGGGTGGCCGCCGCCATGGACGCCCCCGTGCTGACGACCCCAGGCGCGGCCGTTCGCGAACTCAGGCGCGCCCTGCTTGCGCCCGGCTAAGCGCTGAGGCTCGGCTCGTGGCCTTACGTGTTCCGACGCTCCAGGTGGGGCCACCCCTAAGCGTTTGGCGCGCCCGCCTCATCATGATACTTTTGATGTATCGTGATTTCGAGAGGCCGTGGACATGCGTGAGTTTGAAGATGCCGGTCATTGGGACCGCACCGCCGAGCAGTATGAGAAGACGGCCCATCCCTTCACCGCGCAGTATGCCGAGGCGGCCTGGCGGCTGGCGGCTCCGCCACCCGGGGCCAGGGTGCTGGACGTGGCGGCCGGCACGGGCGCCCTGGCCCTGGCGGCGGCGCGGGCCGGGGCCCAGGTGCTCGCCACCGACTTCTCGCCGGGCATGGTGGCGAAGATCGCCGCCCACCGCCTGCCTGGCCTGGAGGCCCAGGTGATGGACGGCCAGGCGCTCAGCCTGGAGGACGGGACCTTCGACGCCGTCTTCTCCATCTTCGGGGTGATCATGTTCCCCGACTGGCGCCGGGGCCTGGCTGAGATGGCCAGGGTCACCCGGCCCGGCGGCCGCGGCGTCGTGGCCACCTGGCGGGAAGGCGGGGCGGCGACCTTCCTGTTGCTTGGCCAGGTTCGGCGGACCCTGTTTCCAGACCGGGCGGGGATGACCATGCCCGCCGCCGTCCTGGCCCTTTCCGAGCCGGACGACTTCGCCCGGGAGATGACGGCCGCCGGCTTCCAGGCCCCACAGATCGAGGCCGTGACCTTCGATTTCACCTTGGAGACGGCGGCGCTGGACAATCCCGACACCCTCTTCGGAATGTCGCCGGACTGGACCAGCCTGGATGCAGAGGAAAAGGCCGCCGTGGTGGCCGTGGTCCGGCGCCTGGCGGGCGGCCGCTCGCGCCTGCCCGTGCCTTCCACCGCCCTGATCGCGGTGGCGGAGCGATAGCGGCCCGGCGACACTGGGCGGCCTGCTCCTGAAGGTTCGGCGGGAACGAACTCGGCCGCCGGCGCCTTTTGCCTCCACAACCTAGGAGGGCCTGCCCATGATCAAACCCGTTATCGGCCTCGCCGCCGCCGCCGCCCTGCTGGCGGCCTGCGGCGACAACACCAACGACACCACCGCCGAGGCCGCCGACACCCGCGTCGATGGCCCGATGGTTTCGGCCTCGGAAGAGCCGCGCAACCCGGCAGTGGCCAACGATGAAGCACAGACCGCCGCCCTGACCCCGGGCGCCAACTCCTTCACCGAGGGCCAGGCGCGCTCGGCCATCGAGGAGCAGGGCTACACCAATATCGGCCCCATGACCCAGGACGAGCAGGGCCTGTGGACCGCCACCGCCACCCGCGACGGCGCCCAGACCACCGTCTCGGTCGATTACAAGGGCGTGGTCAGCGCCCGCTGAGCGCGCCTCGCCCCCCTTCCCTGAACCCCCATTTCCAGGAGGCGCCCCATGGCGACCAGCACCCGGCTCTTCGACAGCCACACCGACGCTCTTCAAGCGGTTTCCGATCTGGAGGCCGCCGGCGTTCATCCGGACAAGATCAGCATCGTGTCCAACAACTCCGACGGCTGGCACGCCGGCCATCATCATTCCGAGAAGGCCCGCGGGGGTCCGCTGGGCGACCGTAACGGCGACGGCGAGAACGATGTGGCCGAAGGCGCCGGCAAGGGCGCGGCCACCGGCGGCGTCCTGGGCGCCGGCGCAGGCGTCCTGGCGGGCCTGGGCATGCTGGCCATTCCCGGCCTCGGCCCGGTTGTGGCGGCCGGCTGGCTCGCCTCCACCGCTGCGGGCGCGGCCGTAGGCGCCGTCGCCGGCGGCGCGGCCGGCGGCCTGCTGGGCGCGCTGAAGGAGGCCGGTCACAGCGACGAGGACGCCCATGTCTATGCCGAGGGCGTCCGCCGCGGCGGCACCCTGGTGAGCGTGCGCACCAGCGAGGCCGACCATACGCGGGTGGAGACCATCCTGAACGCCCGTCGCGGCTTTGACGCCGTCAGCCGGGGCGCGGCCTATCGCGAAGCCGGCTGGTCGAAGTTCGACCCTGATGCGCCGGCCTACACGTCGGAGCAGATCGCCCGGGAACGGACGCTCTACCGCTAAGGCGCAAACGCCTTCTCGACCCCGGGCCAGCGACAGGCCCGATAGCAGCGACGGCGGCCGAAAGGCCGCCGTCGTTTTGTTTTTTTGGCGCAGCCCCCTGCGTCAGGCGAGCCTGGGCAACAGGGTGGTGGCCAGGGCGAAATAGATCAGCACCCCACTGGCGTCGGCGATAGAGGTCACCAGGGGCGCGCTGGCGATAGCGATGACCTCAGGCGATCACGGCTACCGCAGCTTAGCAGCGCGCCAGCTAGGCCGAGGGCTGCGCCAAAGGCTTCTCAGCCGGCTTCCGCAGCAAGGCGGCGCCGGCGTCGGTGAGGGACCACCGATAGCTGCCGGGTCCAAAGGGCAGGCTCAGCAGGGGCGGCTGTCGCCGGGTGGCGGCGAACGTCATGTAGCGCTGAAATGCGGTGAACACCTCGGCCTCCACCAACTCGCGCTCGGGCCGGGCGAAACAGCCTCGACGCTCGGCGATCCGAACGGCGACCTCCTTGCGGTGCAGGGCGCCCCCGCAATCGGCCAGCACCTGCATGATGTCGGCGACCGCCGGATCGATTCCCGCGACCCGTCCCCGCCCTTGCCGATAGGCTTCCAACTCCACCACCGTCATCCCGCACCCCCACGGAACCCTGTTCTGAGTTCGCAAAGGAGGGTCGAAGATGACAGTGTCAACTCGACGATTTACCAAACTGAGTAAAACGGATCGGTCTGACTCCACCTGGGCGTACTCGGCTCAACCCGCGGCGTTGGCGAGGTGCACCGCCAGGTGAATCTGGCGCGCGGATGGCGGGGACGAGCTAGAAGTCGAAATCCTGGAAGATCGGCGCAGTGGGGGGCTGGCCCGGCGGCATCAACCCCACCGCCAGGCGGGCGAAGGTGTGGAGCGGCGCCTGCGCCAGCAGGTCTTCGGAAAGCCCGAGCACCTGAATAGCGTCGTGTCGCAGGATGGTGGCCAGGCCGTGCATGGTGGCCCAGATGTGCAGGGCGTCCTGCTCGGCCAGAGTCTCGGGATCGGGCCGACCGTTGTGGCGATGCAGCCGCAGGACCCCCTCGCGCAGGGTGCGAAAGGCCGCGGCGGCATGCTCGGCCATCTCCGGGTGATCTTCCCGCGACGGCAGGGGACTGGCGAACATCAGGCGATAGGCGAAGGGATGCTCGCGGGCGAAGGCGAGGTAGCCCTCCCCCATGGCGATCAAGGATGGCCCTGGCTCGTCCTCGGCCGCCGCCGCCCGCCTCAGGGCGCTGGCGAAATCAATGAAGCAGCGGCTGATGAGCTCGGCCATCAGGTGGTCGCGGCTGGGGAAGTGCTTGTAGGGCGCCTGGTGCGAGACCTTCAGGCGACGCGCCACCTCGCGCAGGGAGAGCTTCTCAGCGCCCTCGGCGGCGATGATCTCCATGGCGACACGAAGACTGGCTTCGCGGATGCCATCTTCAGGCAGATGCGCACGACTGGACATAGGCCGCATGATGCGCCCGATGGGGCCGCGGCTCGACCCCAAATCTGCACGCCCCGGGCGAGCCCTGGGGATGGTTCCAGAGGTCAGCGCGCTTGGTTCGCCGCCTGCCCCACGGCCTCGGCCACCTTGATGCCGTCCACCGCCGCCGACAGGATGCCGCCGGCATAGCCCGCGCCTTCCCCGGCGGGGAACAGGCCGCGGACGTTCAGGCTCTGGAAGTCGCGGCCGCGGGTGATGCGGATGGGCGCCGAGGTCCGCGTCTCCACCCCGGTCAGGACGGCGTCGGGATCGTCATAGCGGGGGATCTTGCGGCCGAACACCGGCAGGGCCTCGCGCATGGCTTCCACCACATAGGCCGGCATCAGGGCCGCCAGGTCCGTGGGGCGCACGCCCGGACGATAGCTGGGGACCACCTGGCCCAGGGCGGTGGATGGCCGGCCCGCCAGGAAGTCCCCCACCCTTTGCCCGGGCGCTTGATAGTCGCCCCCGCCGGCGGCGAAGGCGGCGCTTTCCAGACGTCGCTGGAGATCGATTCCGGCCAAGGGGTGGTCGCTGGGAAAGTCCGACGGGTCGATGCCGACGACGAAGCCGGAATTGGCGTTCCGCTCGTTGCGGGAATACTGGCTCATCCCGTTGGTGACCACGCGGCCGGGCTCGGATGTGGCCGCCACCACGGTTCCCCCCGGACACATGCAGAAGGAATAGACCGTCCGCCCGTTGGCGCAGTGGTGAGACAGGGAATAGGCCGCCGCCCCCAGGTCCGGATGGCCCGCGCAGGCTCCGAACAGGGCCCGGTCGATCCAGGACTGCGGATGTTCGATACGGAAGCCGATGGAGAAGGGCTTGGCCTCCAGATGCACCCCCCGGTCGTGCAGCACCTGGAAGGTGTCGCGCGAGGAGTGACCCACGGCCAGAACCACATGCTCGGCCTCCAGATGCTCGCCGGAGGCCAGCTTCAGGCCGCGCAGACGTTGGCCGCCGTCCGGCAGGGGCTCCAGCTCGAAATCGACCACCCGCGTCCCGAAGCGGTATTCGCCGCCCAGGGCTTCGATCTTGGCGCGCAGGCGCTCCACCATGGTCACCAGGCGGAAGGTGCCGATATGGGGGTGGGCCTCGGTGAGGATTTCCGGCGGCGCGCCCGCGGCCACGAACTCGGTGAGCACCTTGCGGCCCAGGAAGCGCGGATCCTTGATCTGGCTGTAGAGCTTGCCGTCCGAAAATGTGCCCGCCCCGCCCTCGCCAAACTGGACATTGGACTCGGGGTTCAGTTCCCCCCGCCGCCACAGGCCCCAGGTATCTTTTGTGCGTTCGCGCACCACCTTGCCGCGGTCCAGGATCAGCGGGCGAAAACCCATCTCCGCCAGGATCAGGCCGGCGAACAGGCCGCAAGGGCCGGCCCCAATCACCACGGGGCGCAGACGCTGGTCTCCAGGCGCGGTGGCTGTCGCACGATAGGTCGTGTCCGGGGTCGGGCGAATATGCGGGTCGCTCCCCAGCCGCGCCAGGGCGGCCGCCTCGTCGGCCAAGGCCACATCGACGATATAGACCTTGAGGATGGCCGACTTGCGCCGCGCGTCATGGGCGCGCTTCCACACCGACCACGAAAGCAGGTCGGACGCCCGGACCCCCAGCCGGGCGGCGATGGCCGCCGGCAGGGCGTCGGGCGCATGGTCCAGTGGCAGCTTCAGTTCGGAAATCCGCAGCATCCCCGCCCTTTAGCGCCTCGACGCGACCCGCGCACCCGGCATGGCATGCGGACCCTGCACTGAAACCGCCGCCGGCTGAGGCACGTATGCCTCTTCAGGCACAGCGGTTCCCCGGAGACA
>NZ_DAIMHV010000071.1:0-14736 GCF_036723115.1 Phenylobacterium sp.
TGGCCTGAAGGCCGGCCACGCCCGCCCCCATGACGAACACCTTGGCCGCGGCCACGGTGCCGGCCGCCGTCATCATCATCGGCAGAACCTTGCCATAGGCGCTGGCCGCCTCGATCACCGCCCGGTAGCCGGCGAGATTGGCCTGGGAGGACAGTACGTCCATCACCTGGGCCCGGGTGATCCGGGGCACGAACTCCATGGTGAAGGCCCGCACGCCCTTGGCCGCCAGGGCCTGCAGGGTGGTCTTGTCCTGGTGGGGATTGAGCATGCCGATCACCAGGGCGTCAGCCTTCAGCGCCGCGATCTCTTCGGGCGACGGGCTGCGGACCTTAAGCAGAATGTCGGCCTTGGCCAGGGCTGCGCCCGCATCGGGCGCCATTTCGGCGCCGGCGGCGGCATAGTCGGCGTCAGGATAGCTGGAGGTCGCGCCGATGCCGGCCTCCACCACCACGGTGAACCCCGCGGCGATGAGCTTCTTCACCGTTTCCGGCGTGGCGGCGACGCGGGTCTCGCCCCCTTGGCGTTCCCTGGTGACGGCGATGACGGCCATAAGCTCCCCCCGGTCAAAGGCCGGCGGACCTTAGGGAGGCTTGGGCGGACTTGTCCAGCCGCCGATCAAGGATTTTCAAACGTGCGTTTTAAGCGCCGTGACCCAGACGCACGGAAACCGCCGCTGCGCGGGCAGCGGCGGCGGGTCACGCCCGGTCAATTGGATCTTAGTGGCCGTCGCTCGGCTTGGAACGCAGCGCCAGCACGCCGATCACCGCCACCACGACGGTGGAGATGGTCGCGGCCATGAAGCCCGCCGAGGTGGCGAACAGCACCGACAGGAAGAGGATGGCGCAGGCGACGGCCAGGGAGCCCCACTTGGTCAGGCCCATGAACAGGTCATAGGTCGCGACCTGCTCGTGGATGTCCATCTCGCCGCGGTGATAATCGGAAGACTGTTCGCCCATGGCGGCCGGGTCTCTCTGCTTACGAAAACCTAGTGTGGGGGGTGCTACACGAGAGCGCGCGCCGGCTCAAGACGGCCAGACCGCCAGCAGCGAGCGCAGGGCCGCCACCAGGGCCAGGGGCTGGTCCACCATCACATGGTGATTGGCGTCGGGAATGGCGATTTCCACCATGTCCGCCGGCAGGGGACTGGGATGGCCCTCCTGGCGGCGGGCGATCACCTGCGACTGTTCGCCATAGATGTGCGCCACGGGGGTGAGAACCTCCGGCGGGCCTTCCGTGACCAGGGCGTTCATGGCGCTGCGGTCCAGCTTGTTCCACATGGCCGGGTCGAACATCCAGGTCCAGCCCTCGCCCGACCCGTCCTCCAGAGGCGCGCGCTTGAGCGAGCGGCGGGCGATGAAGTCGGCCACATAGAGATTGCCCGCCGCCTGGGGCGGCATGAAGCGGAAGCGCGCCAGGGCCGCCTTCAGCGTCGGATAGACCCGCTTGGGGCGGTCGGCGGTGGGGATGTTGCGCACCTGCGCCATCCGCCGCTCCATCTCTTCCCGCTCCTTGGGCGGGGGGCCGCCGAAGCCCGTGTCCACCAGGATGGCGGCATGCATGCGCTCGGGGAACTTGCTGGCGGCGTAGAAGACCTGCGACCCGCCGAAAGAGTGGCCGATATAGATGGGCTTGCGGCCGCCCTCATAGAGGCCCGTGGCGCGGGCCACGGCCTCGGCGTCCTCGGCGAAATCCTGGAAGGCGTAGGACTCCC
The DNA here is from genome assembly GCF_036723115.1 of Phenylobacterium sp. Lineage (GTDB taxonomy): Bacteria > Pseudomonadota > Alphaproteobacteria > Caulobacterales > Caulobacteraceae > Phenylobacterium. The sequence goes on from NZ_DAIMHV010000071.1 coordinate 1,712, forward strand.
GCCAGTCCGAGGCGCCCATGCCGGCCAGGGACATCGACGCCACCCGGAAATCCTTGGCGAAGAAGGGGGCGATGAAGCTCCACCAGTCCGCATGGGCGCTGTTGCCATGCACGAGCAGCAGGCCGGGCTTGCCCACCTCGCCCCAGGTGAGCACCTCGATCCGCGAGCCCAGGGACTCCACGAAACTCCGCTCCGGCTCCTCGGCGATGGCCTTGGAGAACCAGGCCGGCGCCTGCGGCGGTTCGCCTTCGAAGGGGGCCAGGGGGGCCTGGATTTCCGGCGGAAATTCACCGGGCGCGGTCTGGACGGGGCGGTCGTCCTCGAACTCGGCGGCGGCCACGGCGGGGGTGGTCTTGCTCTGGTCGGTCATGGTCAGGCCTGCGCCGCCTGGCGGTCGCCGGGCTTGCGCGCGATGTGGCGCAGGCCCTTGAACACACCGGTGCCGGTCATCAGCGTCCGCTCCCCGCTCCAGATGCGGCCTCGCACGGTGAAGATGTCGTCCTGCTCGGAGATGATCTCGCTGGAACCCTCCACCCAGTCGCCCATCTGGGCGCCGGAGAGGAAGTCGGTGGTCAGGCGCACCGTCACCCAGCCCATCTGGCGCTGGTTGGAGACCACCCGGCCCCAGGCCATGTCGGCGAAGCTCATCAGCATGCCGCCGTGGCAGTTGTTCATGCCGTTGGCGTGGTGCTCCTCCACGCGGAAGGCCATGACCTCGGTGTTGGTGGCCTCGTCACGGCGGGAATAGAACGGCCCCACCGTGCGGCCGAAGCCGCGCTGCCACAGATTGATCACGAAGCCGTCGGGAACGACGGCGGCCTGCACGGGTGTGAGATCGTCGGACATGCCCTGCTAACTAACGCCCGTTTGAGAAATGACAAGGCTTCATGGCGCGCCGCCGCCCTTGCCCGCAGCCGATCGCCGGGTCCCTGAGCGGCTCGCCCATCCGGTGAGGTGGTTCAGACCAGGGCCTCGAACTCGTCCACCAGCCGTTCGATCTGGTGCATGCCCGCCGCCCAGAAGGCCTTTTCCCGGGGATTGAGACCGAAGGGGGCCAGGGCCTCCACATAGGTCTTGGATCCGCCGGCGGCGAGCAGCCCCTCATACAGGGGGGCGAAACCCACCGGGTCGGCTCGCCGCGCCTCCATCAGGCCGCGCACCAGCAGGTCGCCGAAGGCGTAGGCATAGACGTAGAACGGCGCGTGGGCGAAGTGGCTCACATAGGCCCAATAGTGCTCATAGCCGGGATTGAGCCGGATCGCCGGACCCAGGCTCTCGCCCATGACCTCGAGCCAGATCCGGGAGATGTCGTCGGTCCCCACCTCGCCCGCCTGACGGGCGGCGTGGAACCGGGTCTCGAACTTGTGGAAGGCGATCTGGCGGACCACCGTGTTCAGCCCGTCCTCGATCTTGCCCGCCAGCAGGCCCCGCCGCTCCTCGGGCGTGGCGTTGGCCAGCAGGCGTTCGAACACCAGGCCTTCGCCGAAGATGGAGGCCGTCTCGGCCAGGGTCAGCGGCGTGTCGGCCAGCAGGGTGCCGAGCGGGGCGCACAGGGTCTGGTGGACCGCGTGGCCGAGCTCGTGGGCCAGGGTCAGGACGTCCCGGCGCTCGCCCATATAGTTCATGAACACATAGGGGTGCCGGTCGGCCGCCACCGGATGGGAATAGGCGCCCGACTGCTTGCCCGCCCGGGGCCGCGCATCGATCCAGGGCTGGCGGAAGAAGGTCTGGGCGGTGTCGGCGAAGCGAGGCGCCAGGGCGGCGAAGGAGTCCAGCACGATCGCCTGCGCCTCGTCCCAGCCATAGAGCCTGGGGGCGGCGGTATCGAGGGGGGCGTTGCGGTCCCAGTAGTCCAGGGACTTGCGGCCCATCACCTTGGCCTTCAAGGCGTAATAGCGATGGCTGACGGCGGGATAGGCCTCGGTGACCGCCTCCACCAGGGCCTCCACCGCATCGGCGTCCACCTCATTGGCCAGATGGCGGGAGGCGGCGGGGTCGGGATACTTCCGCCAGCGGTCGTCCACCTGTTTCTCGTAAGCCAGGGTGTTGAGACACAGGGCGAGCGTCGAGGTGCGGGCCTCCAGGGCCTTGGCCAGTCCCTGGGCGGCGCGCTTGCGCTGGCCGGCGTCTGGGTCGGACAGGCGGTTGAGCGCCTCGGGCAGGGTCAGGGTCTCGGTTCCCACCTTGGCGGTGAGCTTGGCCAGGGTCTCGTCATAGAGGCGCACCCAGTTGGCGACGCCCGGCCCGCGGTCGATCATCAGCCGCTCGAGATCGGCCGATAGCTCGTGAGGCCGCGACAGGCGCACCCGGCGCAGCCAGGGCCGCCAGCGGGCGGCCGGGGCGTGGGCCGAGAGGGCGGCCTCCAGCTCCTCGTCCTCCAGCTGATTGATCTCCAGGGTGAACCAGAGGGTTTCGGCGCCGATCTGGGCGGCCTTGGCGCGGAAGTCGCCTTCGAACTTGGCCCAGGCCGGATTGTCCCGGGCGGTGCTGGCCGAGAGGGAGGCATAGGCGCCGACGCCGAACAGGGCGTTGGTCCCCACCTCATAGAGGCCGATAGCGGCGTCCAGGCGCTGACCGAGAGCGGCCGGCGCCTTGCGGTCGGCCAGGAGCTGGCCCTCATGGGCCTTCAGGTCGGCGGCGGCCTGGCGCGCCCGGTCCAGATCGGCCTCGATCCGGGGATCGTCCCGCCCGGCATAGAGGTCGTCGAGGCGCCACTCGGGCAGGGTGTCGGTCTTCACGGGAGCGTTCATGCCAGCGATCTAAGCATGCCCCGCGCCCGCCGCCACCTCCGTTTCGCGACGGCGGGGGACGCCGTGTCGTCCATGGCGGCGCCGGACCTGCGGGCGGCGGGCCGTTAACCCCCGACTCAGGTCTGCGAAACCCCGCCTTTACCGGCAGGCTGTATCAAAGCGCGACAAACAAGCCCGTCCCAAGAGGCGGGCATAAGGTCCAGGTGGGTGTCTTCCTATGTCCAAGACGGTTCTTGTCGTCGATGATGATCCGACCCAGCGCAGGCTGATCCAGGCCGTGCTGGAGCGGGACGGCTTTGCGGTCGCCCATGCGGAATCCGGCGACGCGGCCGTCGATCATCTGGTGGCCGGCGCCAAGGCCGACGTGATCCTGCTGGATCTGGTCATGCCCCGCCTGTCGGGGCAGGACACCCTGAAGGAGCTGCGCGCCCGGGGCTTCGACCAGCCGGTGATCGTGGTCACCGCCCAGGGCGGAATCGACACCGTCGTCCAGGCCATGCAGGCCGGGGCCTGCGACTTCTTCGTCAAGCCGGCCAGCCCGGAACGGATCATCGTCTCCATCCGCAACGCGCTTTCCATGGGCGACCTGCGCGGCGAGGTGGACCGGCTGAAAAAGCACAAGACGGGCCGCTTCACCTTCGCCGACATGGTGGGGACCTCGCCGGCCATGGCCATGGTCAAGCGCATGGGCGAACGGGCGGCCAAGTCCTCCATCCCCATCCTGATCACCGGCGAAAGCGGCGTCGGCAAGGAGGTGATCGCCCGCGCCGTCCACGGATCCTCGGACCGCGCCGGCAAGCCCTTCGTGGCGGTCAACTGCGGCGCCCTGCCCGAGAACCTCGTGGAATCCATCCTGTTCGGCCACGAAAAGGGCAGCTTCACCGGCGCCACCGACAAGCACCTGGGCAAGTTCCAGGAAGCCAATGGCGGCACCCTCTTCCTGGACGAGGTGGGGGAGCTGCCGCTGGATATGCAGGTCAAGCTGCTGCGCGCCCTGCAGGAGAGCGAGATCGATCCGGTGGGCTCCAAGCGCTCGGTGAAGGTCGATGTGCGCATCGTCTCGGCCACCAATCGCGACCTGTCCCAGGCCGTGGCCGAGGGTCGCTTCCGCGAGGACCTGTTCTATCGCCTGAACGTCTTCCCCATCGAGGCGCCGGCCCTGCGCGAGCGCAAGGGCGACATCCCGGCCCTGGTCGATCACTTCATCCGCCGCTTCAATGTGGAAGAGGGCAAGAAGGTGGTGGGTTGCGCGCCCGAAACCCTGGCCTGCCTGGGCGCCCACGACTGGCCAGGCAATGTCCGCCAGCTGGAGAACGCCGTCTATCGGGCCATCATCCTGTCGGACGCGCCCTATCTGCAGCCCTATGACTTCCCGGCCATTTCAGGGGTCCTCGCGCCTTCCCCGGAGGCCGCCCCGGCCGCGGCAAGCCCGCACTCTCAACCCCTGTCGCCCCAGGCGGCCCAGGAGCTGCTGGCCGAACTGCCGGCCGAAAGCCCGGTGCGCATCCTCGATGATCGGGGGCACCTGCGGACGCTGGAGGATATCGAGCGGGACCTGATCCAGCTGGCCATCGAAATCTATTCCGGCCACATGAGCGAGGTGGCGCGGCGCCTGGGCATCGGTCGCTCCACCCTCTATCGCAAGGTCCGCGAACAGGGTCTCGACGGGATCATCAAGGGCGACGACGACGGCGAGACCGAGGCGGCCTGAGCCGAAGGGCTGCGTTGCGCGGCGCGGCGCAGCGCGGCGAAGAGCCCGGACGCTAATCCTCTGTCTCGCGGGGTTTGCGGCCGAAGCCGCGGCGGGCCATGGGCTTCTTCTCGCCCTTGGCCTTGGCGGCGATCTCCTTGAGCTTGACATGCTGGAGCGCCGAGAGCGCCTGTCCGGCGGCGCCCTTTTCAGGATCGCCAAACGCCCGGCCGTAGGTCTTGACCCGGTCCTCGACCGAGCCAAGGAACTCGCCCTCCCAGTCGGAGAGCTCCACCCCGCGGCGCTCGGCCTCGCGGCGGGCGCGCTTGAGCGCGTTCAGCGCCGCCCGCTTGGCCTGTTCCCGGGGATCTGGCGGCTTTCGCTTCAAATCTCTCCAAGGGCCGAAAGATAGAGGTCGAGGATGGCCTCTTCCTCCTGCCGCTTGGCGCGGTCCTGCTTGCGCAGGCGCACCACCTTGCGCAGCACCTTGACGTCGAAGCCGTTGCCCTTGGCCTCGGCGAAGACCTCCTTGATCTGCTCGGAGACCTCGGCCTTTTCCTGCTCCAGGCGCTCGATGCGCTCGATGATGCTCTTCAGCTGGCCCTGGGCGGTGGTGTTGAGAACGTCGAGGTGGGCGCTGTCGTCAGCCATGGGGATAAGGGTCTTCCGAGTCGAGGGGGTGGTGGAAAGCCGCGGACCCTACCCCGCATCGCGGCGGAACGAAATCCGTCTGGAGGTCGTCAGGTGAACCTCGATAGGGTGGAGCGACTTCTCCTGTCCTGACGGAGGCCCCGATGACCGACACTTCCCGCAAACGTCCGAGCCAGGCCGAGGCCGAGGCCGCGGTGCGCACCCTGATCCAATGGGCCGGCGACGACCCCGACCGGGAGGGCCTGCTGGATACGCCCGGCCGGGTCACGCGGTCCTATCTGGAACTGTTCGGCGGCTATGAGGCCGACCCGCGCGACTATCTGGCCCGCACCTTTGAGGAGGTGGGGGGCTATGACGAACTGGTGGTGCTCAAGGACATCCGGGTGGTGAGCTTCTGCGAGCATCACATGCTGCCGGTGATCGGCCGCGCCCATGTGGGCTACCTGCCCGACAAGCGGGTGGTGGGCATATCCAAGCTCGCCCGGGTGGTGCACGGCTTCGCCCGGCGACTGCAGATCCAGGAAAAGCTGACCGCCGAGATCGCCGAGGCCATCGACGACATCCTCAAGCCCAAGGGAGTGGGGGTGGTGATCGAGGCCGAGCACGCCTGCATGACCCTGCGCGGGGTCAATACCCCGGGCTCCTCCCTCACCACCTCCACCCTGCTGGGCGAACTGCGCGCCGACCCGCGCACCCGCCAGGAGTTCCTGGAACTGGTGCGGGGGCGTTAACGCCGGCGCTATAGCGCCAAAGAAGGATCGAACGAGAACAGCGCCTGCGGCGCAAGACTCAGAGCAGTCCGTGGGCTTCCAGGGCCGGGCGCAGGGCCGCCGGATCGGTGAAGTGGTGGACGTTCAGGCCGAAGGCCTTGGCCGCTTCGATATTGTAGGCGCTGTCGTCGACGAAGAGGATGTCGGCGGGGTCGTGACCGAACCGCTCGCAGGCGATGGCGTAGATGCGCGGGTCGGGCTTGATGAGTTTCTCATGGGCCGAGACGACAAAGCCTTCCAGCCGCCCGAAGGCCGGGCTCATGGCGATCACCCCGTCGAAGACCTCATGGGACATGTTGGTCAGGCCGAACTGCGGAACGCCGGCCTGATGCAGGGCCTCAATGGCCGCCTCGGTCTCAGGGATGGTTCCGGAGAACATCTCCCACCACCGGGACTCCCAGGCGTGGATCTCCTCGGCATAGTCGGGAAACTGCGCCAGCAGGGGCCGGCGGTTGTCCTCGAAGGTCACGCCCAGGTCGTGATTCACATGCCAGGCCATGGTGCAGACATGCGAAAGGAACCGGTCGAGATCGGCCGGTTCCTCAAAAATCTTCGCATAGAGCGTGCGCGGGTCCCAGCGGACCACGACGTTGCCGATATCCCAGAGGACCGCCTTGGGCATCCCCGGGACCGCCGACCGTCTTAGCCTTGCTTGGCCTTGAAGCGCGGGTCCGTCTTGTTGATGACGTAGACCACGCCCTTGCGGCGCACGAGCTTGCAGTCGCGGTGGCGCGTCTTGAGCGACTTGAGCGAGCTTCTGACCTTCATGAGCTTGTCTTCGCGCGACCAGGCGCGCGCCGTCTTCAAGGGGTTACAAACAGAGCGGGCGCATATACGGGCCAGGACCGCCGGAGTCAACGGGTCGAGCGCTTTGCGCCATGCCTCCGCTTGCCGTCGTTGTGTAAAGGCGCGAGGCTCCGCGCCATAAGAATTAAGTCATGGGAGGAAAATTCATTATGTCCGCGACCCTCAATCCCAACGGAACCCTAAAGGGCAAGGTCGCCCTGGTCACCGGCGCCAGCCGCGGGATCGGCGAGGCCATCGCCGCGCGTCTGGCCATGGAAGGGGCCAAGATCGTCGTCTCGGCCCGCACCGCCCAGGAGGGCGAAAGCCGCCTGCCCGGCACCCTGTCCGACACCGTCGAGCGCCTGAAGGCCGCCGGCGCCGAGGCCGTGCTGGTCAAGGCCGACCTCGCCCAGGCCGCCGAGCGGGAACGGCTGGTGGAGGAAGCCGAGGCCGCTTTCGGCCCCGTGGATATCCTGATCAACAACGCGGCCATCACCTACTTCATGCCGGTGCAGGATTTCACCGAGAAGCGCTTCAAGCTGATGATGGAGGTCCAGGTCTACGCCCCCTTCCATCTGGCGCAGCTGGTGATGCCGGGGATGCGGGCAAAGGGCTGGGGCTCCATCGTCAACATCTCTTCGCCGGCCGGCATCCACCCCAAGCCGCCCTATCGCGGCGGGCGCGGGGGCACGGTCTATGGCCTGTGTAAGGCCGCCCTGGAGCGCTTCACCACCGGCCTCGCCTCGGAAGTGCAGGAGGACGGGATCGCGGTGAACGTGGTCTCGCCGGGCCTGGTGGACACGCCAGGCGTGGCGGTGCACGGGCTGATCAATGAACAGTCCAAGGACCGGGTCCAGCCCATCGAGTTCATCGCCGAGGCGGTCTATCAGCTGGCCAAGGCCGACCCCAAGACCATGACCGGCCGGGTGGACTATGCCGAGCCCCTGCTCTCGGAACTGGGGATCAAGCCGTCGCCCCTGATCTAGGTGCGTTAGTCCAGGAGCGCCTGGAAGGCCGGCGTCAGCCGCTCTTCCAGGCCGCGCTTGGAAGAGACCAACAGGCGGGCGGCCAGACCCTCCGCCTGGGCCAGGGCCAGGCCTTCCTCGGGCGTCAGCACCGACAGTATGGTGCACCAGGCGTCAGCCCACATGGCGTCCTGATGGATCACGCTGACGCAGGCCACACCGCTCTGGGACGGCCGGCCGGTGCGCGGGTCCAGCGTATGACCCAGGCGCTGGCCCTCATGGACGAGGAAACGGCGATAGTCGCCGGACGTGGCCACCGACTGGCCGCATAGGGCGAGCACCAGGGGCGCCTGGCCAGGCGCCTCGCCCTCAAGCCGTTCCAGCGCCACCCACCAGGGCTGTCCGTCGGCCTTCATCCCTTCCCCGCGCAGCTCGCCGCCCACCTCCAGCAGGAAGTGCCGCAGGCCCACCCGGCGAAGAGCCGCTGCGGCATGGTCCACGGCGAAGCCCTTGGCGATGCCCGAAAGATCCAGCCGCAGGCCGCCCGGCTGCAGCAGGCGACGGCCCTGGCGCTCAAAGGCCAGGCGCCGCCAGCCGCTGGCCGCCAGGGCCTCGGCCACCGCGCCCGCTGAAGGCGGCGAATCCACCGGGCCGGGCGGCCCAAAGCCCCACAGGTCGGTCAGCCGGCCCAGGGTGGGATCAAAGGCGCCGTCGCTGGCCTCGGCCAGGCCAAGGCCGCAGTCCATCACCTGGGCGAAGGCGCCCGGCAGCACGACCCACTCCCCTGCCGCGGCGCGATTGTAGGCGCTGATGGCGGTGTCGGGGATCCAGGGGCTCATTTCCTGCACCACCTGGTCCAGCGCCTGCTGGACCACGCGCCCCAGGACGTGGGGCGGCAGACCGGGCAGGCTGACGGCGCGCAGGGTCCAGGCCACGCCCATGGCGCGGCCGGACGCCTCCAGGGTCAGGCCGCCGGGCTCAGGCGCGAGGCCCGCCGGCAATTGCAGCGGAATGGCGACCCGCGCGTCCTCCGCCGGCCGCGACCCTGCCCCGGGCATCTATTGGGGCAGGACTTCGAAGGTCGCCACATAGAGGGCCGAGCGTTCGGCCCCGGCGATGGGGCTCTTCCCCCCGCGGGTTTCGGCTTCCAGCCAGTACATGCCAGGCTCGGGCCAGGTGACCTGGAAGCTGCCGTCCGCGCCCGTGGTCAGGGTCATGTCGCCGGCGGTGTCGCGATAGCGCTCGCCCCCCTGGACGATGGTCACTTCGACGCCTGCGGCCGGCTGGCCGTCCAGCAGAAGCCGGAAGGTGGCCGCCTCGCCCGCGAACAGGTCGTTGGGGTGGGTCACCGGCGCCAGCTCCAGGCCCGAGCCCGTGGGCGCCAGGGCCGCCAGGGTGGTGTCCCCCAGGGTGACGAAGGTCTCCACCCGGCGGTTGGAGTGGGTCAGGCGCACGTCCGTGGCGTCGGCTGGGACGGCCGTGGCGAGCTCCGAGGCCGCCCCGCGCCAGCGCTTGTCCTCGCCCCCCTGCTTATAGGCGGCGAAGGCGCCTTCGCTGGCCATGGCGATCCGGTAGGTGCCGGGCTTGGACAACTGCAGGTCGAAGGTGGAGCGGTACTTGCCGGTGGCCGCATTCTGGGGGGCCACCGCCGCCCCATCGGGGCCGGTGACGGTGAGGCCGTCCAGGCGCATGGGCACATGCTCGAAGACGAACAGGGTGTTGGACACCGCTCCGTCCACGGTCACCCAGGCCTCGGACCCGGACAGCACGGTGCTGGAGGGCAGCAGCCAGGAGCGGTGGGCCTGAGCGGCCATGGGGGCGGCCAGCAGGGCGGTCAGGGCGGCGGCCGCGCAGAGCGGGCGAAGCAGGGTCTTCATGGGGCGCGTCTCCGGTCTTTGATCGATTTCGAGTGGGGCCAGTTCCAGGTGGACAGGTTCAGGGCTTGAGCGTCAGGCGAACGGCGCCCAGTTCGGTCGACCCCTTGGCCTCGCCGGCGGCGTTGGCCTTGGGCGGCCATTGGAAGGGGATGCGCACCATTTCGCGCCCGCCCACCTCGCGGGCGGCCTCGACCACCAGATTGTAGCTGCCCGCCGGCAGGGTCCCCAGGGGCGCGCGGCCGCCCGTGAAGGTGACCTGATGCCGGCCGGGCGCCCGGGTCGCCCCGCTCACCCCGTCCACCGGCAGGTCCATGGCGCGGCCGGCCCGGCGCCACCACTGGCGCAGGTCCTTCAGCCAGGTCTCGCCTTCCTGGTTCTTGAGCTTCAGATCGTACCAGACCGCCAGGGTCTTCACCGCCGTCTGGTCGGGTTGCTCCACCCAGATGGCCACATAGGGGTTGTGGTATTCGGCCACCGTGAGGCGCGGGATCTCCACCGTCAGATTGAGTTCGGCCGCGGCCGCCGGGGTGGCCATGAGGCCGCTGAGCGCGGCGGCGGAAGCGAGGCGTCGCATGGAGGGTCCCTCAGTGAATGAAGAGCAGGGCGAGCAGGAGCGGAATGATCAGACCCAGGCCCACCAGAGGCCAGGTGGACTTGCGGGCGTGGGCGTGAAGCTGCAGCAGGATCAGGCCCGTGATGCAGAAGACCACGCAGCCCAGGGCGAAGATGTCCAGGAACCAGCTCCAGGCGGTCCCGGTGTTCCGTCCCTTGTGCAGGTCGTTCAGATAGGCGATCGGACCCCGGTCGGTGCGTTCGTAGAGGACGTCGCCGGTGGCGGTGTCGAGACTCATCCAGGCGTCGCCGCCGGGGCGCGGCAGGGCCAGATAGAGTTCGCCGGGCGACCATTCCGCCGCCACGTCCGCCGGCAGGCGAACCTTCATCTCCTGTCGCACCCAGGCGCGCACGGGCTCCGGCGGCGGCGCCCCCTCGGCCTCGGCCTCCCGCAACACGGCGATCAGGTCCCGCGGCAACGCGGCGCTGCGCTCGATGGTGTGGGGCGAGGCCGGGATGGAGCCGGCGTGGTTCAGGGTGATGCCGGTCACCGCGAACAGCAGCATGCCGATCAGGCAGATGGCCGCGCTGATCCAGTGCCAGCGCAGCACCTGCCGCAGCAGGGCCGCCCGGCGCTGGGCCTTGGCCTTGGCCGCGGCCCGCGCCGCGGCGAGGGTCGTGGCGTCTTGGCCGCCGGCCGCCAGGTCAGAAGTCGACATTCACCGAAACCCAGAGCCGGCGCGGTTCCTGATTGTTGGCGTACTCGGCGGCATAGGCCGTGGTGGTCCCAATCTGATAGGGCAGGTAGGACACGAAGTCCTTGTCGAACAGGTTGTAGATGGTGGCGTTGATCCGAACGTTGTCCGCCACCTGATAGCTGCCGCCCAGGTGGAAGAGGCTATAGCCCTTGTAGTCGCCGAGCGCGGTCTGGGCCGCGCCGGCGCCGCGATAGCGATCGGACCGCACCTCGGTGCGCAGCCATGCGTTCAGCCGGTCGGTGGCCCGCCAGCGCAGGGCGGCGTTGAACATGTGCTTGGGCGTATTCACCAACGGTTGGCCCGCCGCGGCCCCGCTCTTCTGCTCGCTCTCGGTGTAGGTGTAGTTGCCCGAGACGGTCCAGGCTTCGAGGAAGGCGTACCGGGCCGCGGCTTCCAGCCCCTTGGTTTCCGCCTCGTCGATGTTCACCGTCTGGCCGTAGAGATCGACCCGCGGGAAGGCGCCGTAGTCCACGCAGCCGGGACGGTTGGGGCTGGCGGCGAAGCTGCAGTTGGGCAGGCCGGGACCCGAGGCGATCTTGTCCTCGAAGGTGGACTGGAAGAGGGTCAGGTTGGCGCTGAGACCCTGCCCCCCCTCGAAATAGACCCCCACCTCGGCCGTGGTGCTGGTCTCGGGCTTCAGGGTCGGCGTGCCGATGGTCGGGATGGTGCCCTGTCCAGTGAAGCCAGTGATGCCAGAGGCGATCTGATCGAGGCGCGGGGTCTTGAAGCCCCGGCTCACCCCGCCCTTCACGGTCCATTCCGGCGTCGCGGTCCAGACCAGATAGGCTCGCGGGCTGGTCTGGCCGCCGAAGGTGGAGTGATCGTCGTGGCGGACGCCCAGGGTCAGGGCGAAGTTCTCCGCAAAGCGCCACTCGTCTTCCACGAACACCGCCCACTGGGTGTGCTCATAGGGGCTCACCGCCACCCCGTCGACCATCTCGGCCTCCCACCACTGGCCGCCCACCGTAAAGGCGTGAGCCCCGCGTTCAGCGGCCAGGCGGGTGTTGAAGATGGTGTTGGTGGCCTCCAGCGTGCGGGGGTCTCCGGCGGTCTTGCCCGGCGTGCCCGGGGGAATGGTGCGGCCGATGGTTTCGGTCACGTTGCGCATGAGGTCCGACGAGATCAGACCGATGGGCGAGCGCCAGTCATGGGCCAGCACATACTGCTCGCGGTCGAACCTCAGCTCCGGCCCATATCCGCCCTGCACCGTGCCGGTGCCAAGCTGGCTGTCGGAATTGTCATAGGTCTGCCGATAGAATTCGGTGTCCAGCCACAGGTCGTGGTCAGCGTGAGCCGTCAGGGCCAGGCGGGCGCCCAGGCTCCAGATGTCGGCCTCCACCGGACTTGGGCCCCGCTTGGAAACCTCCACCGGCGCGCCATTGGCGTCGGTATAGGCGAGGTCCGAGGCCTCGCGTTTGAAGACCCGGCCCCGCAGGGCGAGACCCAGGGTGTCGGCCACCAGCGGCCCGTCCACATAGGCCTGGGCGCCATAGGTGGCTCCAAAGGCGTCATCGCTCTGCAGCACGCCTTCCACAGTGGCCGCGGCGCGCCACCGCTCACCCACCCGCCGGGTGATGATGTTCACCACCCCGCCCATGGCGTCAGAGCCGTAGAGGGTGGACATGGGACCGCGCACCACTTCGATCCGCTCAATGGCGGAGGTGGGCGGCAGGAAGCTGGTGGAGGTCTCGCCAAAGCCATTGGGCGTGACATTGCCCGCCGCGTTCTGACGCCGGCCGTCCACGAGCACCAGGGTGTAGTCGCTGGGCATGCCGCGGATGGAAATGTTCAGGCCGCCCGTCTTGCCGGCCGTGTCGCCCACATCGACGCCCTCCACATCGGCCAGGGCCTCGGCCAGGCTGGCGAAGCGCTTGGTCTGCAGGGCCTCACGGCCAATGACGGTGACCGAGGCCGGGGCCTCCACCACCTTGCGTTCGAAGGCCGAGGCGGTGACCACCACCTGATCCACCTGAACCACGTCCTGCCCCAGGTTCGTCGCGCTCTGGGCGGGCTCCGCAGCCTGGGCGGCGCCGGCCGCAAGGAAGCCCAGGACGAGCACGGACGCCGAGGCGGCGCAACGACGATAGGTGGACATGAGACCCCCGAACGCAAACCGGAAACTGCAAGTGGCTCGCAATATCGCCACAATCGCCCAGGTGCAAGTCGGAGTGATAATAATTCTCAGAGATTCCGCCGCTCGCCCCGGAACCGCCTGCGCCCCAGGGC
>NZ_DAIMHV010000072.1:0-14688 GCF_036723115.1 Phenylobacterium sp.
GGGTGAAGGCCCGGGCCGGGGCCTCCATGACGATCTTGGCGTCCGCCGTGGCCCGGACGATCAGCGCCAGCCGGCCATAGGCCTCATCGCCTGCGCGCGCCACGATCCGTTCGGCCACCTCCTTCTGGAACATCAGGGTCATGGTGGCGGGCCTGAAGGGTCCGGTCAGCCATTTGAGCAGCAGCGCCGTGCCCACATTGTACGGCAGGTTGGAGACGATGACGGTCGGGACCGGCGGCGGCAGAGCGCGCTCATCCACCTTCAGGGCGTCGCCGGAAATGATCTCCAGTCGATTGTCGGACGCTACGCGCAAGTCATTGAGAAGCGGCAGGAAACGTTCGTCCTTTTCCACCGCCGTCACATGCGCGCCGGCTTCCAGCAAGGCCCGGGTGAGCCCGCCGGGGCCGGGGCCCACTTCCAGCACGCGGCATCCCTCCAGGGGTCCGGCCAGACGGGCGATCTTGCGCGTGATGTTGAGGTCCAGCAGGAAGTGCTGGCCCAGGCCCTTGTTGGCCAGAAGGCCATGGGCCTCCAGGGCCTCGCGCAGGGGCGGCAGGTGGCTGAGGTCGGTCATCCGCGTTGAAGGGCGATGGCCTTGGCCAGGCGAATGGCGGCGATCATGCTGTCTGGACGGGCCACGCCGCGGCCGGCGATGTCAAAGGCGGTGCCGTGATCGGGCGAGGTTCGCACGATGGGCAGGCCCAACGTGATGTTCACGCCTCCCCAGAAGTCGAGCATCTTCAGGGGGATCAGTCCCTGGTCATGATACATGCAGAGCACGGCGTCATAGCTGGCCCTGGCCTCGGGATGGAACAGGCTGTCGGCCGGATGCGGGCCTGTGGCCTCGACCCCCAGGTCGCGGAGGGCGCGCACGGCCGGACCGATGATCAGGGTCTCTTCGCGGCCGATGGTTCCACCTTCGCCGGCATGGGGATTGAGCCCCGCCACGGCCAGCCGGGGCTGAGCGATGCCGAAGTCCCGGCGAAGGGCCTGGCTGGTGACCAGACCCGCATTGACGATGCTCTCAACGCTCAACGCCGACGAGACCTGGGCCAGCGGCAGGTGCACCGTGGCCAGGGTTACGCGCAGGCCGGGTGCAGCCAGCATCATGATCGGGCCGCGGGCGCCGTCATAGGTGTGGGCCTGGGTCAGTTCGCCCAGGAATTCCGTATGGCCGGGGAAGCTGAAGCCTGCGCCATAGAGGCTCTGTTTGGCGATCGGGGCGGTGACCACGCCCGCCACGGCGCGGGACAGGGCCAGGCCCACCGCCGTCTCGATCCAGGCCACCACGGCCTTGGCCGCGCGGGGCGAGGGCGCACCCGCCACGACGGGCTCGAGCAGAGGCACGTCGAGCACCGGCAGGGCCTGTGAAAAGACGCGGGCCGCCTCGTCCACCGCGCTGATCGCGCGCACCTGGCCCGAAGCGGTCCCCGGGGTCGAAGCCATCTGTCGAAGATCGCCGACCACCAGGAAGGCAGGGCCTTCCTCCCGCAAGGCCTGCCAGGCCTTGAAGATGATCTCCGGGCCGATGCCGGCCGGGTCGCCGAGCGTCAGGGCGAGTGGGCGTGTCTTCAACGGGTCTCGATGGTGGCGGCGTTGCGCAGGTCACGCATGTAACGTCGCGCGATCAGGCTCAGTTGCTGGAAGTAGAGCCGGCGTTCGATCTGCTCGCGGGAGACGGCGTTGGCGCCGCCAGCGCGCTTGCCGCACACCGCCAGGACGTGCAGTCCCGCCTCGGTGCGGATCGGGTCGGAGAAGCCGCCCACGTCCAGGCTCTCGGCGGCGGCGCGGAAGGCGGGCGCGAGGTCCTGGATCGCCGCCTCGCCCAAGTCGCCGGCCACCACGCCGTTTTCGCCTTGGGCGACGCTTTCGAGGGTTTCGCAGCTGCTGACCCGGCTGCGCAGGGCGATCAGCTGGGCGCTGGCGGCCTCGACCTCGGCGGCGCTGGCCTGGGCCGGGAGGGGCAGGGCCATCTGCTTCAGATTGACCATCATGGAATCGGCGCCCGCCCGGCGATCGCGCAGATAGACGATGTAGACGCCGTCGCTCACCGCGATCGGTCGCGACAGCTGGCCAGGGCGCATCTGATCCAGGGCCTGTTCGACCTCAGGGGGCATCTCGCCGGCGCCGACCCAGCCGGCGTCGCCGCCCGAGGCGGCGGTGGGGGCGGCGGAGAACTGGCGCGCCACGGCCTGGAAGGGCGCGCCCTCCTGCATCTGGTTCACCAGCTGGCCTGCGCCCCGAAGGGCCACGTCCATGCCGCCCACGCGGGCCGCGTCGATGAAGACCTCGCTGATCTGGTACTGGGGCCGGGCGGCCTCGGCCTGCTGCTGCTGCAGGACCGCGGCGATCTGGTCGTCGCCGATCCGCAGGCGCGAGCCATAGCGCCCTTGAATCCAACGCTGCCAGCTGGCCTGGGCGCGCAGCTGCTCGCGCAGGGAGTTCAGCACCCCTTGGGCCCGCAGCATGCCGGTGAACTGCTCGAGCGTCATGTTGTTGCCGGCCGCCATCTCAGCCAGGTCCTCATTGACGTCGCTGTCGCTGGCGATGATCTCGAATTTCTGCTCACGCTCCACCCGGCGCAGCTCCTGGAACTGCAGGGCTTCGTCCACCAGGGAGATCAGCGCCTCCTGCTGGATCTGGGCCAGATTCTGCTCCGTGGGCTGGACGCCGCTGGTGGCGATCAGCAGGCGCATGCGCTGGGCGAGGTCGAAGGTCGAGATGATCTCGTCATTGACGATGGCCGCGGCGTACTCGGTCAGACCCTGGGGCGCGACGGGCGCCGGGGCTTCGCTCGCCACCTGGGCCGGCGCCGGACCGGCAGGCCCTGCGACCAGAATGGCCGCAAGAGCAGCGCCGCACACCATGCGGCCGCGGTCAGAACGCACAGAGTTCATGGCTTGGGTCATTCCTTCGTGGCGGCTCGACGCGCCGCTGGTCTTAATTGGCATAGATAGGTTCGCCCAATGTGGCGAGGGTTAGGCGCACGGCCACGGCCTCGCTGGGGCCGAGGCGTCCGATCACCGTGTCCTCGCGGCGATAGATCACTTCCACCCGGATGCAGTCATCCCGATAGACGACGCCCAGGTCCCGCACCACCCAGGCGTCCTGGACCATGTCGCGGTTGCCATAGGCGCTTAAGCCCCAGTTCTGGGTGAGGAAGACCTCGCCCCCGAGGTCGAGGTTCTCGCGCTTGTTGCCGTTGATGTCGAGGTCATCCCACAGATAGCGGAAGAAGCCCGAACCGCGGGCGAAGGCCAGATTGGCGCCGGTTTCGGCCCGCCGGACATCAAAGGTCTCGCTGTCCAGACGGGCGCGGCTGAACACCGACAGGCCGCGGATGGGCTGGGCCTCGGCGGCCACCACCCAGTCGGACGCCGAGGTGCGCAGACCGGTGCGCTCGGAAAAGGCGTTGATCTCCTTGTCGCGGAAGCTGCGGCCGATCAGCAGGCTGGCGCGGCGTCCGTCGTCCCACAGGATGCTGGCCCGGCCGGCGATGCTGGCCCTCAGGCCGCCTTCCAGCAGATCGAAGCCGGGGAACTTGTCGGCCTGAAGCAGGTTGGCTTGGTCGAACTCGAAGGCCAGGCTGTCCTCGTCGAGATAGACGGGCTCGCCCTGGGCGTCGATCCCCACCTGGATCTGGCGCGCCCGCGGCGAGGCGGCCAGGGCGGCGACAGGTTCAAGAACCACGAACTTGTCATTGAATCGACGGAAGAAAGGATAGCTAAGGTCAAGTCCCGCTGTCGCCAGGCCGCGGGTTTCGGTGCGGTCGCCGTAATTGTCCAGCGGCACGTCGCTCAGGCTATAGACATCGCCCCGCACATGGAGGAAGGGCGAGGCCCGCAAGCCGCCCAGAACCGTGTGGGTGGCCCGCCATTCGGCCTGGCCCACGACCCGGCGGCTGTCCAGCCCCGGCAGGGGGTTCGCCGTCGTGCTGGCCGGCGAGACGTCTCGCTCCAACCCCACGGCGTCGAATTGGAACCGCATCCTGCCCGTGGCCAGCCGCAGGTCGGGGGACCAGCGGGCCTCCACCAGAGGAACCACCGTGGGGAAGACCGCGTCGTCATCCCCGGGGCGCAGGCCCTGGATGTCGAAAGCCGCGATAGTCAGGAACGAGCGTTCGTCCTGCCGCCGGGCATAGAGCTGAGAGATCAGCCGCCGATCATCAGCGATGAACGGTCCGCGGGACTCGAAGACATCGCCGATCTCGTACTTGTCGAAGATCAGGTCGTCGGACGCCCGCTCGGCGGTGAAACCCCAGTCCCAGGCCTCGTCGATGGCGAAGGCGCCGCGGGCCAGGATGTAACTGCGCGACGTCCGGTCGCCGAAGCGGCCGTCGGCGTCGAAATCGCGGGCGTAGGTATAGCCGCCGCGGACGTCCACCTCGCCCGAATAGAAGCGCTTGCGCAGGCGCGCATTGAGAAAGGGCTCGACCTTGGTGTTGAGCTGCGGACTGAGGGTCAGGTCCGAATAGGGGGACAGAGCCAGCAGATAGGGCTGTTCGTAGGACAGGCCCCGCCGGTCGGACAGCGATATGTCGGGGGGCAGGAGGCCCGACTTGCGCTCGGCCTGGGGGTCCGGGTGCCAGAACAGCGGCAGGTACAGCACCGGCGCGCCGAACAGCCGGAAGACCGCATGCCGGTAATAGATCAGCTGGCGTTCCCGGTCCTGCACCACCTTGTCGGCCTGGATGGACCAGGTGGGGGTGCGGGGGGAACCGTCCTCCGCACAGATTTCGCACGGGGTGTAAATGGCCCGGTTGAGCTCATTGACCTCGGGACTGCGCCGCACCGCGCTGGCGGCGGCCAGCTTCACGTTCTGCGGCAGACGGGCGGAAAAGCCTCGGGCGACCCCGGCCTGAAGTTCGTCGTCCAGGACGATCTCGCGGGCGAATTCGACGCTGCCGTCCGGGTTGGAGATCTCGACATTAGAGGCCTGCACCAGCCCCTGGGCCTGGTCATAGGACAGGCGCTCGGCGCGCAGGTTGCGGCTGTCGTAGCGCGCCTCGACCTCGCCCTCGGCGACGGTCGTCGAGGCGTCGTCCTGACGCGTCACGGTGTCGGCTTCCACATAGAGCCCGCCAGGGGGCAGGCCGTCCGCGCCCCGCCCATCGCCGAGCAGATGGCCGGCCGGCGCGGTGGCGATCGCCTCCTGGCCCGCGCCCTGAGCGGCGGCGACCCCCACGCACAGGCTCGCCCACGCCGCCCCGGCCAGGAGGCTGCGCTTGACCGAGGCGAACGCGACGCGCCGAGGTGAGCTGTTCAAGCGTGGAATTCCTTCTAGCCGCCACCCGATCCCTGCGCAGGGATAGCGGGGTGGCCGCGTCTTTCAACCGTCTTCGGTGTAGCAGAGCAGTGTGAGCCCGGACAGGAGGGCGATCAGCGGCGGCGCCCAGGCCGCAGCCGCCAGGGGAATCACCTCCGCATTGGCCAGGGCGCCTGCGAACTCGTTCAGGAAAAAGAACACAAAACCGAGGGCCACGCCGGCGCCCGCCAGACCCGCCAGACCGCCCAGTCGCGCCAGCCGCAGGGAGAAGGCTGCGGCCAGTATGGTCATGCCGGCGAAGAGCAGGGGCGTGGCCAGCAGTTGGTGGAACCGCAGGCGGTAGCGGCTGGCGCTGAAGCCCGCCTGCTCCGTGGTGCGAATCGCCGCCGGCAGCCGCCAGAAGGCGATGGCCTCGGGCGAGGCGAACCGCTCCATGGCCGATTCGCTGTCCAGGCTGGAGCGGATCGAGAGGCTTTCGGACCGGACCGAGCCTTCGCCGGCGGCGGCCTCGCGCACATCGGTCAGACGCCAGAAGCCCGGCAGCAGCCGGGCTTCGGCCGCCTCCAGCCTGCGCCGGAACTCTGGCACCCCGGCCTCGGTCTTCTGATAGACGAACAGGGAGACGCCGCGCAGCACCACCTGGCCGTCGATGATCTCCCGGTCGCGGGCGTGGATGACGATCTGGCTGCGCTCGTCCCCCTGGCGGAGCCAGACGTCCTCGGGCGCGTCGATCAGATAGTTGTCCATCACCTCGGCGCGACGGATCTCGAACTGGGCGTTGGAGGCCGCGGCCAGGGGATTGAGGAGCGTGACCGAGATGACGCCGGCCAGGCCGGCCACGAGGGCGGTCGGCAGGATGAAGCGCCAGGCCGAGACGCCCGCCGCACGCATGGCCACCAGCTCGCTGCGACGGTTCAAACCTACATAGGCCGACATGCCGCCGAACAGGAAGACGAAGGGCAGCAGGACCAGCAGCAGGGACGGCGCTCTCAGGGCGGTCAGTCCGAACAGTTGGGCGACGCTGACCTCGGCCCGCACGCCCACCGATCGCGACAGGTCGACGAACTGGATCAGGACGATCACTGCGCCGATCACCGCCAGGGCGACGCCCACGTTCAGCAGGGTGCGCGAGAGCACATAGGCCTCGATCCGACCGAACCGCATCAGGCGACTCCCGGCCGGGCGATGCGATTGGGGCGCTTGGCCATAACGATGAACCGTGACACCCGCTGGCGGAAGATGACCCGCATGGCCCCGGCCGTCACCGCGATGGGGATGAGGTACTGCAGGATGTTCAGCCAGGCCGACGACTCACAGGCCGCCTGGACGATGAAGCCCAGGATGCGGCTGAGGGCGGCGACGGCTCCGCCCCAGGCGATCCGCCGCCCATATCCCATACGGTCGAAGCCGCCGCCGATGATGGCCGCCAGAGCGATGGCCATGAAGGCGATGTTGTAGAGCGGCGTGGCGATGCGGGCATGGCCTTCGGCCAGCATCTCCAGCCGGTTCCGCCGCTCCCAGTCCTGGGTGAGGTCGGGGAAGAACAGCTCGTGGAGGTAGCGGTCCGAGGGCTTGTAGTGGATCAGCTCCTCGCTGGAGACCAGGGCGCTGAGGTCGAAGATGTACTCGTCGAAGGTCAGATAGTTGAGCACCCCGGTCGGGCTGAACTCCTGGGTCGATCCCCGGGTCATGACCAGCACCGGAGAACCGGACCGCGTGGCGAGCCGGCCTTCGTCGGCGGTATAGGTGGTGGCGCCGCCGCCGCCCTCGGCCACGTGGATGAACAGGTTGCGCATCCGTCCGCGGGTGTCGACGTCCTGGGCGTAGACGGTGAGGCCCGGCGTCGGCTCGGTGAACTCGCCCTCGCGCACCAGGGTGGCGGCCAGGTCGGTGCGCACGTCAAACAAGGTCTGGCGCATCTCGCGGAAGGCCGCCGGCTGCACGAAGAGGTTCATCACCAGCGCCAGCAGGGCGATGAGGCCGGCCAGGCGAAGGGGCGGGGAGATGACCCGCCAGCGGCTCATGCCGCCCGCGAAGCAGACCACGATCTCCTGCTCGCTCTGCAGCCGGTTCAGCGAGACCAGCGCGGCTACGAAGAGCGCGATGGGCAGCACCATGTTGACCAGCTGCGGCATGGCCAGCAGCGTCACCTTGAGGAAGACGCCAGCGCTCTGCCGCTGATTGATCATGATGTCGAGGGCCGACAAGCTCTGGCTGAGCAGGGCCACCGAGGTCAGGGCGAGCGCGGCCAGCAGGGTCGGACCCAGCAGCTCGCGCAGGAGATAGCGGTCGATGAGGCGCATGAAAAAACGGCGTCGCCGGACTGATTTGGCGCGCCCTCGGCGCGAAGCTGTTCTAAACCATGCGTCGCCGCCGCGCACAACCGCCGCAGGCGCCGCCCCTGGCCGGCGCCCCGGGCGTCGCGTCGCTTTCCGCTTTGATCTGACTGAGAAATCGTATGGACCTCGTCTTCGTCTCGCCCGCCGCCGAACTCCCTGAAGGCGCCGCCTTCGCGATCATCGCCCAGGAAGGCGCGGTCCTGAGCGGCCTCGCCGCCGAGGTGGACGCCCAGACCGGCGGCGCCCTTGGCCGTGCGCTGGCCGGGTCGCGGTTCACCGGCGCCAAGGGCCAGACCCTGGAGATCGTCGCTCCGGCCGGCCATCCGGCCCAGCGGCTGGTGCTGGTGGGCGCCGGCAAGGCCGAGGCCCTTGACGATATCGCCGCCGAGCACGCCGCGGCCAGCGCCTATCAGGCGGTGAAGCTCTCTGGGGTTTCCACCCTTCGCATCGCGCTGGAAGGGGCCAAGGGAGGCCAGGCCGAGCGCGCGGCGCTTGGCGTGCGTCTGGCCGCCTACCGGTTCGACCGCTATCGCACCAAGGAGCCGGCGGACAAGAAGCCCTCGGTCAGCCGGGTGGAGATCGTCTGCGCCGACGTCGCCGCGGCGACGAGCGGCTTTGCGGCTCACGCCGCCCTGGCCGACGCCATCGCCTTCGCCCGCGACCTGGTGTCGGAGCCCCCCAACGTCCTCTACCCCGCCGAGTTCGCCCGCCGGGTGAAGGGGCTGGAGAGCCTCGGTCTGGAGGTCGAGATCCTTGGGGAGGCCGAGATGGAGAAGCTCGGCATGGGCTCCCTGCTGGGCGTCGGCCGCGGCAGCGCCCGGGAAAGCCAGCTGGCGATCATGCGCTGGAACGGCGCGGCCGATCCCAAGGCGCAGCCCGTGGCCTTCGTCGGCAAGGGCGTCTGCTTCGACACCGGCGGCATCAGCCTCAAGCCCGCCGAAGGCATGGAAGACATGAAGTGGGACATGGGCGGTGCCGCCGCGGTGGCTGGCCTCATGCACGCCCTGGCGGGCCGAAAGGCCAAGGTCAACGCCGTGGGCATTCTGGGCCTCGTGGAGAACATGCCCGACGGCGAGGCCCAGCGTCCCGGCGACGTGGTGACCTCCATGTCGGGCCAGACCATCGAGATCATCAATACCGACGCCGAAGGCCGCCTCGTGCTGGCCGACGCGCTCTGGTACTGCCAGGAACGTTTCAAGCCGAAGTTCATGGTCGATCTGGCCACCCTCACCGGGGCCATCATCATCAGCCTTGGCAACGACTATGCCGGTCTCTTCTCCAACAATGACGAGTTGTCGGAGAACCTGCTGGCGGCGTCCAAGGTCGAGGGCGAGCCTCTGTGGCGCATGCCGCTGCCTGCGGCCTATGACAAGCAGATCGACAGCATGATCGCCGATATGAAGAACACCGGCGGCCGCCCCGGCGGCTCCATCACCGCGGCCCTGTTCCTGCAGCGGTTCGTGAACGGCCTGCCCTGGGCGCACATGGATATCGCCTCCACCGCCTGGAAGAAGCCGTCCACCGTGCCGACCCTGCCGGAAGGCGCCACAGGGTATGGGGTGCGCCTGCTCAACCGCATGGTCGCCGACAAGTACGAAGGCTGAGCCGCGGGAGGAAGGGGTGAGCGCCGCGCCCTGCGAGGTTTGGTTCTACCACCTGGAGCGGTCGGGCCTGGATCAGGTCCTGCCCGACCTGCTTGAGCGAACCCTGGCGCGGGGGTGGCGGGCCCTGGTGCGGTCGGATCTGCCCGAGCGGCTGGATCATCTGGACGGCTGGCTGTGGGCCTATCAGGACGACAGCTTTCTGCCTCATGGTCTGGCTGACGAGCCGCATGCCGCGGTCCAGCCGATCCTGCTCAGCAGGGTGGACGAGAACCTGAACCAGGCGGACGCCAAATTTCTGCTGGACGGCGCGGCTGCGGGATCGCTGGACGGGTTCGCCCGTTGCGTCGTCCTGTTCGACGGGCGGGATGAGGCCGCCCTGGCCACAGCAAGGGCGCAATGGCGCGCCATCAAGACCCAGGGCCTGCCCGTCTCCTACTGGCGGCAACTGGCCCGTGGTTGGGAGAAGCAGGCATGAAACGCATCGTCGCCATTTCTGTCGGGGGCCTGCTGGTCCTGGCCGGTTGCGCCACGGAACCCGCCCCCGGGACGGGGGCGCCCCCGCCGAAGGCCGCACCGCCTGCGCCTGCGCCCGTGGCCGAAGACCAGTGCGGGGCCACCGCGGCCCAGCGCTTCGTGGGCCGTCACCGCAGCGAAATCCCCGTGCCGGTCAATCCCGGCCTGCATCGGGTGGCCTGCACCACCTGCCCGGTGACCATGGACTTCCATCCCCGCCGGCTGAACTTCTTCTACGACGCAGAGACCGGCATCGTGCGGGAAGTCCGCTGCGGCTGATGCGGCGCGCGCAGCTCAGCGGTCGCGACCGCTGAGCCATCGGCGGATGATGGCGAAGGCGGCGGGCGCTACGATGACCGCCGCCAGCAGCAGATAAAGGATGCGCAGCTCGTCAGGCATGATCAGGCCCCGCTGGGGGATGTCGTCCCCATGGCGTGATCCAGCGCATCCAGAAGCCGCTCCAGCTCGATGGGCTTGGGCGCCAGGGCGTCCATGCCGGCGCCCAGATATTCCTTCTCGTGGTGCGCCATGGCGTTGGCGGTCAGGGCGATGATGGGCGTGCGGGGACGGCCCTCGGCCTCTTCGCGGCTGCGGATCATCCGGACCGCCGTCGGGCCGTCCATCCGGGGCATCTGGACGTCCATCAGGATGGCGTCCCAGCCCCCGTCGGCCCAGGCGGCCACGGCTTCTTCGCCATCATCCACCACGTGAAGGTCGATGCTCAGGGACGCCAGCAAGGTCTTGAGGACCAACTGGTTCATGGGATTGTCCTCAGCCGCAAGGATACGCAGCGGACGGGAAAGGGTGGCGACCATGTCTTGGCGGGGCGAGGGGGCGTCGGGGCCGCCGGGCGCGGTGTCCACGGGGCGCAGAGGCAGGGTGACGGTGAAGGTCGAACCTTGGCCGACTTTGCTTTTCACCTCAATGGTCCCGCCCATCAGGGTGACCAGTTCGCGGCAGATGGCCAGGCCCAGGCCCGAGCCGCCGAACTTGCGGGTGGTGCTGGCGTCCACCTGGACGAACTTGTCGAACAGGGCCTGCTGCCGTTCGGCCGGAATGCCCGGGCCGGTATCGGTGACGATCAGGCGAAGGGTCTCCTCAACGGCCTCGACCCGAACCTTCACCCACCCCCGGGCGGTGAACTTCACCGCGTTCGAGACGAGGTTATACAGAATCTGACGCACACGAGTCGGGTCGCCGCGCCACAGGCCCCGGGCGCTGGGGCCGATATCGAGCGAGAAGGAGAGGTCCTTCTCCGAGGCGAGGGTGGTGAAGGTGGCGTGCGCGCCTTCGGCGATTCGCACGATGTCGAGGACGCCATCTTCCAGCTCAAGGCGCCCGGCCTCGATCCGGGACAGGTCCAGGAGATCGTTGAGCAGGGCCAGAAGGGTCTCGCCGGCCTGGCGGATCACCCCCAGCCTCTCCCGCTGAACGGGCGGCAGGTCATCGCGCGCCATGGCCTGGGCCATGCCCAGCACGCCGTTCAGAGGCGTGCGGATCTCGTGGCTCATGGTGGCGAGGAAGGCGCTCTTGGCGACATTGGCGGCGTCAGCCTGGTCGCGGGCCCGCTTGAGCCGCGCGTTCACATCCCGCAGCCTGCGCTCCGATCGCTTCAGGTCCGCCACCGACTGGGTGAAGAGCACCGCGCGGACGGGTCCCTCGCCGTGGAACCTGGACGCACTCATGCGGAACCACTCGCCGCCCCGGGCCTGATAGGCGCGGGTGAAGGTGTCCCTGCGGCCCTCCAGCACGGCCCTGACCCCGCGCTCCAGGGCGCGCCCGTGCGGGGCGGGCAGACCTCGGAAGACGCTGAACAGGCTGATGGCCTGAGTAATGGGTCCGTCCGCCGAGAGGCTGGGGCTGGCTTCGCGAAAGGCGCGGTTAGCCTCCACCAGCATGCCCTCGGCGTCGATGACGACCACCATGCCGGCGATCCCGTCGATCACGCCGCGCCCAAACCGCTCAGACTGGCGGGCTTCAGCCAGCGCCCGCCGTTGCAGGGTGATGTCCTGGCTGGCGCCGCGAATGGCCACGCAGACGCCGTCCTCGAATTCCGGCTCGCCCATGACGCGGAACCAGATGCGCCGGCCGGTGGAGGTTTCCAGCTCGGCTTCGAAATCCATCCGCCAGCCCTTCTGGACGGCGTCGATGACCGCCGCGGAGACCTTGGCGCGATGTTCGGGCAGGTAGATCCGGTTTGCGTTGGAGAGGTCTTCCTCAGGATGGGCGTGGTCGGCCAGCACGATCAGTTCGGGGCTGTAGCGCACCATCCCGGCGCGGAGATCGATCTCCCAGCCGCCCAGACCGGCCATTTGCGCCGCAGACTTGAGCGCGCTGTAGGCCGCTTCGGCGCCTCGCTGGCCTGTGCGCGCTTGGGTCTGGTCGCGCAGCGTCAGAATGTAGCCGTCGATCGAGCCGGCTTCGTCCAGGGTGGGAGCGGTCTCCAGGGCGGTCCAGAGGCCGCCCCCGTCCCGGGTGCTGATCTGCGCGTCGCCCGACAGGGTGCGAGGGTGTGCGGCGTCGGCGTCGTCCCCCAGGCCGAGCACCTCCGCCGCGCTCCGCCCCGCGGCTTCGGCCAACCGATATCCCGTGAGGCCGGAGAAGGCGGGATTGACCCAGGTGATCGTCCCCTCGGCGTCCAGCAACGCCATACCCACGCTGGTGGCGGCCCAGGCGCGCGCCAGCCGATCGTCAG
The DNA here is from genome assembly GCF_036723115.1 of Phenylobacterium sp. GTDB lineage: Bacteria > Pseudomonadota > Alphaproteobacteria > Caulobacterales > Caulobacteraceae > Phenylobacterium. Next base: position 12,417 of record NZ_DAIMHV010000072.1, read on the forward strand.
GCGCGTCCGTAGACGGCGCCGGAGAGGCGGCGACGGGAGGATCAGACGAGAACATCGGGAGGCAAGGTTAAGCTTCGGAAGTGAACAAATGCCGAAACTCGACCCCGCCAGTCCACCCGATCGCGGCCGTTTTAGGCCTTGAGCGCCTCATAGGCCTCGGTGGCCTCCAGCCATTCCGCTTCGGCGGCCTCCAGGGCGGCCTGGGCCTGGTCCCGTTCCTTGGCCAGCACGGTCGCGCGTTCCGGGCCGCCCGTAAACACCGCCGGATCGCTGAGCTGGGCGTCAATGGCCGCGAGTCGTTCGCTGGCCCGTCCCAAAGCGGCTTCGGCCGCCTCCGCTCGACGGCGAGCGTTGCCGGTGGGCGCCTTGCGCGGCGGCGTCGAGGCTGGCGGGGGCGGTGGCGGAGCCTCCCGAACCTGGGTCGGCGCGCGGGCGCGGGCCTTGGCGCGGTCAACCACATAGGTGGCGTAGTCTTCAAGATCGCCGTCAAAGGGCTTGATCGTCCCGTCGGCGGCCAGCCACAGCCGGTCGGCCACCAGCTCCATCAAAGAACGGTCGTGGGTGATAAGGATGACAGCGCCGGCATAGTCGTTGAGCGCGTCGAGAAGGGCGCGACGGGAATCGATGTCCAGGTGGTTGGTGGGCTCATCGAGGATGAGCAGGTGGGGCGCGTCTGTGGCCACCAGGTTGAGCAGAAGTCTCGCCCGCTCGCCGCCCGACAGGTCGGACACCGTCGTCTCCACCTTTTCGCGATGGAAGCCGTACTGCGCTAACCGGGACCGGCGGGCGGCCTCGGACGCCTCGGGCATGGCCCGGCGGATGATGTCCAGGGGCGTGTCCACCGGGTCGAGGGCCTCGATCTGGTGCTGGTGAAACCAGCCCACGCGCATGCGGCGGTCACGATGCATATGGCCGGCCTCAAGGGGCAGGGCCTCGGCGATCATCTTGGCGAAGGTGGACTTGCCGGCGCCGTTGACCCCCAGGAGACCGATGCGGTCGTCCACATCCAGCCTCAGGTTCAAACCGCGCAGGATCGGCGGCCCGCCATAGCCGACGCTCACCCCCTCGAGTCGGATCAGCGGCGGCGCCAGGGGGCGCTCGGGTGAGGGCAGGGTGAAGGGGGCGACGTGCTCGGCCTCAATGGCGCCTACCACGGGAAGCTTGGCCAGCGCCTTCAGTCGTGACTGGGCCTGGGTCGCCTTGCTGGCCTTGTAGCGGAAACGGTCGACGAAGGACTGCATGTGCGCCCGCTTGGCGTCGATGCGGGCGCGCATGGCCTCCTGCACGCGGGCCTGTTCGGCGCGCTGGGTCTCGAAGGCGTCGTAGCCGCCGGGGTAGAGGGCGAGCTTGCCGTCCGCCAGATGCAGGATGTGGTCGACCGAATTGTTCAGCAACTCCCGGTCGTGGCTGATGATCAGGGCCGCGTGGGGATAGGCGCGCAGCCGCGATTCCAGCCAGAGCGCCCCTTCCAGGTCGAGATAGTTGGTGGGCTCGTCCAGCAGCAGTAGGTCAGGTTCGGCGAACAGGGCCGCGGCCAGGGCCACGCGCATGCGCCAGCCGCCGGAGAACTCGGCCATGGGGCGCAGCAGATCTTCGGTGGAGAAACCCAGGCCCGCGAGAATTTCGGCGGCCCGCGACGGCGCCCGGTCGGCGTCGATCTCGATCAGCCGGGCATAGATGTCGCCCATGGCTTCGGGCGCGGCGGTGTCCAGCGCCGACAGCAGCCGGGCCCGTTCCAAATCGGCGGCCAGGACGGTGTCGATCAGGCTCACCGGCGTGGCCGGATGCTCCTGGTCCACCGATCCGATCCGGGCCTCCCTCGGCAGCTTGATCTCCCCCGACCCCAGGACCAGTTCGCCCTTGATCAGCTTGAACAGGGTGGACTTGCCCACGCCGTTGCGCCCCACGAGGCCCACCTTGGCCGTGCGGGGCAGCATGACGGTGGCGTTGTCGAAGAAGCGGCGCCCCCAGGCGTCGAAGACGAGTTCTTGAATCTGAAGCATGGAAAACGGGTCAGGTCGGCAGGGGCGGCGTCGTTTGGACGCCGCGCATCAGGCGGGAACGGCGTCGCAGGAACGCCGGCGAAAGGTTTTCACCAGAGCCGGGAATTTCAGGACCGCGCCGCCGCCGCCCCAGCTCGCGAGCCTCATAGCAGACCCCGGGCCGGGCGTCAGGTGGGTTTGGCGATCGGCCTTCGGCGGCTTGGCGCGGCGGGAAGGGGCGGCTATACACGCGCGCCTCTGGGCGAAACCCCGCCCCAAGACCCCAATTC
>NZ_DAIMHV010000073.1:0-14239 GCF_036723115.1 Phenylobacterium sp.
GCTGCATCCCCCCCACAGTCGGTCGTCCTTGAGTCCCAGAAGCCCCGGCCCTCCCCCCAGGTCCGGGGCTTCCCCTTTTTCCGGCGTCGCCGGCCAGGATCGCCCGGCTCGCGCAGAGGTGATTGTGGGCCGGGGCCGGCGCGCATAAGGATGTGGCATGGACCGCCGCTCATTCCTCGTCCTGCTCGTCGCCGGCTGCGCTGATCCCACCAGCCCGATGACCCCGCAGATCGCCCTGGCGCCGGGCGTGGGCTCTGGCGCGCGTCCTGTCCTAGACGTGGCGCCCTCCGGCAGCCCGGCCTTCGATTCCTGGCTGCAGGACTTCTATGGCCGCGCCCTGTCTCAGGGCCTGTCGCCGGACCTGCTGCGCCGCGAGCTGGCGGGCCTCACCCCCAACGACCGGGTTTCGGCCCTGGACTCCCGGCAGCCGGAGTTCTCACGGCCGGTGAGCGACTATGTGCGCGGCGTGGTCTCGGACGACCGGGTGACCATCGGCCGACGCAAGCGCGACGGGGTGGCGGGCTTTTCCAGCGTCGAGCAGCGCTTCGGCGTGCCGGCCGACATCCTGACCGCCATCTGGGGGCTGGAGTCCGGCTTCGGCGCCATTCTGGGAGACTTCGACGTCATCCGGTCCATGGCCACCCTGGCCGCTGACGGGCGTCGGCGGCAGTTCGCCGAGGACCAGCTGGTGGCGGCCCTGAAGATCATTGCGTCTGGTGAGTTTCCCCGCGCCCGGCTGGTGGGGTCCTGGGCCGGCGCCATGGGTCAGACGCAGTTCATTCCCACCACCTTCCTGTCCACCGCCATCGACGGCGACGGCGACGGCCGGCGCGACCTGTGGGCCTCGGAGCTGGACGCCCTGTCTTCAGCGGCCAATCTGCTGGCCAAGGCCGGCTGGCGCCGCAACGAGAGCTGGCACCGGGAAGCGATCCTGCCCGAGGGCTTCGACTACAGCCTGACCGAAGGCCCGCGCGAAACACCCCTCTGGTGGGCGGAGCGCGGGGTGCGCGCCGCCGACGGCGCCGGCTTCTCCGCCGCCGACCAGCAGGCCGCGGCCGAGCTGATCATGCCGTCCGGCGCCGCCGGTCCGGCCTTTCTGATCTTCCCGAACCATTTCGCGATCCGGCGCTACAACAACTCCACCGCCTATGCGCTGGGGGTGGGCCTCTTGGCCCAGCGTCTGGCGGGCGGCGGGCGGATGGTGCGTGACTGGCCCCAGGAGACCCCCCTGGCGCTGACCGACCGCACCGACGCTCAACAGGCCCTGGCCAAGCTGGGATTCGACCCGGGCGGGGCCGACGGGATCGTGGGCGTCAACACCCGCCGCGCTTTGCGGGACTACCAGAAGGCCCGGGGCCTGACCGCGGACGGCTATCTGTCGTTGGAGATGGTGCGCCGCCTGCGCTCGGAAGCCGCCGCCCTCTGAGCCGCAGCCTGTCGATCGGCGGGCCCTGCGCCGTTATTGCCCGGACTCGTCGCGCCGCTCCAGGGTCGCCATGGCCGCATCGGCCCGGGTGGCCGGCTGGGGATCGGCGTTGCGCAGCTGGGGATTGCGGAAGGCGTAGACCAGCATGGCCGACATCATCAGGGCGTTCAGGGCGAACGGCGCCCAGGCGATGTGCTGGTAAAGCCAGACGAACAGGGGCGCCAGGACCACATTGACCCCGTTCACCGCGGCGATGGCCCCGGCCACCCTGGCCTGCTCGCCCATGTTCACCGCCAGCGACGAGCCCGCCGTGAAGCCCGGCCGGGCAAAGCCGAAGCCCAGGCTGGAGATGGCGTAGCCCGCCACCACCGCCCAGTAGTTGGGCGACAGCGCCACGATGACATTGCCGAAGGCCGCCACCGCCACCCCCCAGCGCAGCAGCTGGCGGGGCGTCATCTCGAACATGCGGATGATGCCCCACTGGGCCAGGAGGCCGGCCATGGCGCCGAACATCATGGCGATGGCGATGAAGCCCTGGGCCGCCGTCGGCGACATGTCGAGCTTGTCGATGATCAGGAAGCCCAGGGTCTGGCCCTGGGCGGTCTGGCAGACGGCGACGATGAAGCCGTAGATCAGGAAGGGCGTCACCCGCGGGTCGCGCCACATGGGGGTCTCCTTGACCCCCGGATTGGCCTTGCGGGTCGCCGCCTCCGCCATGGCGCGCTCCTTCGAGGCCGCCGCATAGGCGCTCTCGGGCAGGAAGCGATAGACCACGAACAGCATGGCCCCGGCGATCAGGGCGAAGGAGAAGAGCGGCCCGGCCAGACCCACGAAGGGCAGGATGAACAGGGGCGCGAGGAAGGGTCCGATCACCGTCCCCAGACCGAAGGCGCCCGCCAGGCTGGACATGGACTGGGTGCGTTTCTCCGGAGAGGTATGCTCGGCCACATAGGCCTGGGTGGCCGGATTGGACGCCGCCCCGAAGAGGCCGAAGAGGGCGCGGGCGAACAGGAAGAAGACGAAGATCACCATGGGCGTCGCCCAGTGGCGCAGCCCCGCGCTGACCACCAGGCCGCAGCAGAACATGGAGATCATGAAACCCGACAGGCCCACGATCATCATCGGCTTGCGCCCGAACCGGTCCGAGGCCCGGGCCCACATGGGCGATGAGAAAGCCCACAGCAGCGCCGAAAGGGAAAAGACCGCCGCCACAAGGGGATCGGGGATCCCGATGGACCGGCCGATGGCCGGCAGGACGGAGATCAGTCCGGTGTTGCCCATGGCCGTGGCCAGGGAGACCCCGAAGATGATGGCGAAGGAACGCTTCGGCAGGACCAGCGGGGCGGGAGAGGCGGACATGAGAACGCTGTTAATCTGCGCCGACGCGCCGCGCAAACACCAAGCCTGCACACCGGGCATTAAGCATTAAACGGCAAGAGTGCGACCCATCGTCGGGGGGCCTCAGGCGCGTCATGTTTCAGATCATCGGCATCGTTCTGCTGTTCGCCATGGTGTTCGGCAGCTACATCATCGCCGGCGGCAAGATGGGGATCATCCTCCATTCGCTGCCCTATGAAATGATGGCGATCGCCGGCGCCGCCGTGGCGGCCTTCCTGATTTCCAACTCCATGGGGGTGATCAAGGGCGTGGCCGCGGGCTTCGGCAAGGCCTTCGCCGGACCCAAGTGGAAGTCGTCGGACTATCGCGACCTCCTGTCCCTGCTGTTCCTGCTGACCAAGACGATGAAGTCCAAGGGCGTCATCGCCCTGGAGAGCCACATCGAGAACCCTGCTGAGAGCACGATCTTTTCGCGCTATCCGAAGATCACCAAGGACCACTTCGCCGTGGACTTCATCTGCGACACCCTGCGGATGATGACCATGAACCTGGAGGATCCCCACCAGGTCGAAGACGCCATGGAAAAGCAGCTGGAGAAGCACCACCATGAGGCGCTCGCCCCGGCCCACGCCCTGCAGAACATGGCCGACGGCCTGCCCGCCCTGGGCATCGTCGCCGCCGTTCTGGGGGTGATCAAGACCATGGGGTCCATCACCGAGCCGCCGGAAGTGCTGGGCGGCATGATCGGCGGCGCCCTGGTGGGCACCTTCCTGGGGGTGTTCCTGGCCTACGGCCTGGTGGGACCCATCGCCGCACGGCTCAACGCCGTGGTGGAGGAGGAAGCCTCCTTCTACAAGATCATCCAGTCGGTGCTCGTGGCGCACCTGCACGGCAACGCCGCCCAGATCTCCGTGGAGATCGGCCGCGGCAATGTGCCCAGCGATTCCCAGCCGAGCTTCCTGGAACTGGAAGAGGCCCTGTCGGCCATCCCCAACGAGGCCTGACGGCCTCCGTGACGCCGCCGCCGAGGGGCCGGCGTAGGCGGGGCGAAAAATGTGATCACGGCGACGTGATTTCCCCCTTGTGCCCCACCCCCACACCGGCATATTCCTGACCTTGCGCAGCGATGCTGAAGCTTGTGAGTCCTCCGCGACCTCAGGCTCGGCTCGCCAAGTGCATTGCAACCTCCTTTTTGGGGACCAGGGACATGACCTCCGAGATCCTTCGCAAGCTGCTCGTCGCCGGCGCCGCCGTCGCCGCTCTCTCCGTCGCCGCCTGCGGCCAACCGGCCGAAACCGCTGCTGACGAAGCCGCCGCTGAAGCCACCACCGAAGCCGCCACCGCCGAAGCCGCCGCCGACACGGCCGCTGACGCCGCCACCGACGCCGCGGCCGCTGCCGACCCCGCCGCTGACGCCGCTGGCGACGCCGCCGCGGCTTCGACCGAAGCCATGGCGCCCGCCGCCGAAGCTCCGGCTGCTCAATAAGCCATTCGCGGACGCTTCGGCGTTCTCGGTGAAGGGCCGTCCCTCGGGGCGGCCCTTTTGCTTTGTCCCTTGCCAGGATGGGACCCCTGGCGGAAAGCAGGGCCATGGAGCCCTCCGCCGCCCCGCCGCTGATCCTGGATGATCTGGGCCAGCCCCGGTCCAGCCTCTATGGCGACATCTACTTCTCCACCGTGGACGGGCTGGCGGAAAGTCGGGCCGTATTCCTGGACGGCTGCGACCTGCCCGACGCCTGGGCGGGTCGGCGACAGTTCGTGGTGGGGGAGCTGGGCTTCGGCACCGGCCTCAACATCATCGCCCTGCTCGACCTCTGGCGGCGCGCCGGACCGGCCGACGGGCGTCTGCATATCTTCAGCGTCGAGGGTCATCCCATCGACCGGGCGACGGCGGCGGCTGTCCTGGCCGCATGGCCCGAGGTCGCCGACCTCGCCAAGCCCCTCCTCGCGGCCTGGCCGAGCCTGGCCCGGGGCTTTCACCGGATCGACCTGCCGCAGTATCGCGTCACCCTGGACCTGGCCTATCTGGAGGTGGCCGCCGCCCTGCAAGCCTGGACCGGCGCGGCCGACGCCTGGTTCCTCGACGGGTTTTCCCCCGCCTTGAATCCGCAGATGTGGCGAACCGACGTGCTCGATCTGGTCGCCGCCCGGTCGCGGCCCGACGCGCGGTTGGCCACCTTCACCGTGGCCGGAGCGGTCCGTCGCGGCCTTCAGGGGGCGGGTTTCACCGTGGAGAAGCGCCCGGGCTTCGGGCGCAAGCGGCAGCGTCTGGTCGGCTGGCGCGACGGCGCCGCCGAGGAGGCCAGGCCCGAGGCCGCTCCGCCGCCGCCGCGGGTGGCGGTGATCGGGGCTGGAATCGCCGGCGCCTCGATCGTCCGGGCCCTGGAAGCTCTGGGCGTCACGCCAAGCCTCTATGAGTCCAGGACGCCGGGGGCGGGAGCCTCGGGCAATCCGGCGGCCCTGGTGACGCCAAGACTGGACGCGGGCCTCGGTCCCGTGGCGGAGTTGTTCGCCCAGGCCCTGCGGCGGGCGAGCGACTTCTATCGCCGCGTCCCCGGCGCGGTTCTGGAAGACGGCGTGCTCCAGCTGGCGACCAGGCCTCGCGACGGCGCCCGGTTCGCCAAGATCGCCGGAAGCGATCTGTTTCCAGCCGGGGAGATGCAGGTCACCGACGCCCTGGGGCGCGACGCCCTTCAACAAGGCGGCGCCTTTGTCATCCGGCCACGGACGGTTCTTCAAGCCTGGACGCCCGCGGCCCCGCACGGTCGCGTGGACCGCCTGGACGCCGGAAGATCGGGCTGGACCCTGTGGCGCGGCGGCCAGGCGTTGGAAGAGGTCGACCATGTGGTGATCTGCGCCGGCGCCGCGGCGGCGGCTCTGGCCGCCCTGCCCCTGCAGCCGGTGCGTGGGCAGATCTCCATCGCGCCGGAGGCCGGCGGGGTTCAGGCCATGGCCTGGGGTGGCTACATGCTCGCCGCGCCCGAAGGGCTGGTGTTCGGCGCCACCCATGACCGGGACGATGCGGGCGACGACATGCGGCCGGACGACCATGGTCGGAACCTGCAGACCCTGGCCGCCGTGGCGCCGGAACTGGCCGCCACGCTCGAGCCTGGACAGCTGGGCGGTCGCGCCGCCGTGCGCGCCGTGACCCCTGACCGTCTTCCCCTGGCGGGCCAGGTTGCGCCGGGCCTGCATGTACTGGGCGGCCTGGGTTCGAGGGGCTTCTGCCTAGCGCCCCTGCTGGCCGAGCATGTGGCGGCCCAGATCCTAGGCGCCCCCACCCCGTTGCCGGCCTCCCTGTCCCGTCTGGTGGACCCCTCGCGCTTCCGGGCGCCCTGAGCCAGGCCGCCCGCCGGAATTACGCCGTTTTCCAGGCGGAGGCTTTCCCATGGTCCATACCTCCTGGAGACCGGACATGACCTCCCTCAGCCCTTCACCGCCCTGGAAGCCCGCCGCGGCGCTTTTCGCCCTGGCGCTCGGCGCCTGCGCACCGGCCCTGGAGGCGGCCGAACACGCAGAACGCGACAGTGCCGGACGCGCCTGCTTCTTCACCCGCAATGTGAGCGGGTTCAGCGCACCCGACGACCAGACCCTCTATCTGCGCGTCGGCGTGCGCGACATCTATGAGATGCAGATGTTCGCCCCCTGCCCGGAGATGGACTGGGCTCAGAGCCTGGCCATCCAGTCCAGGGGCGGCTCCACCATCTGTCAGGGGATGGACGCCACCATCATCGCGCCGGGGACCCTTGGGCCGCAGCGCTGCCAGGTGCGGGCGGTCCGCCGGCTGACCGAGGCCGAAGCCGCCGCCTTGCCGCCCGGCCGGCGCCCCTGAAGCCCAGGGTCGTCCGCCCAAAGAAAGAGCGGCGCCGCCCAGGGGGCGACGCCGCGTCCAGTCTGGCTGTCGGCCCCCTGAACGGGGCCGGTCGCCTTAAGTTGCGCTTTTAGAAGCGCTTTCTGGCGCTCACCGCGATGACGCGGCCGAGCGGGTTACCGCTACCGAAGTCGTAATTGTACTGGGTGCCGATGGCGAAGGGCGGCTCCTCATCGAAGAGGTTCTGCACCGTCACCGACAGCGAGGACTCCCAGGGCAGTTCGACGCGATAGGTCAGGTCATGCTGCCAGTATTCCGGGATCTTCGAGGCTTCCGGCTTGCCCACATTGCGGGCGATGGTGTTCGGCGTCGCTTCCGAGTGGGTGGTGGAAGAGACGTGGCGCACCTGCCAGCGGAAGTTGTGGATGCCCAGGGCGTAGTTCAGATAGGCGTTGGCCCGGAGCTTGTTGTAGCCGGTGAAGATCGAGGCCCGGTAGGTGCCGGCCCGGTCGACCGTGCCGGCGGAGGTGTTGAAGCCCTCCACCGCATACGGGTCTTCCTCGTACTTCAACAGATAGGTGCCGTCGAAGCCGCCGCTGAGGTCGCCGCCGAAGATTTCGGCGATGTCCACATTGGCCTGGAAGTCCACGCCCGAGGTCCGGATGCTGCCGCCATTAATGTACTGGGTGCGGTAGGCCAGGATATCCGTCCGCGCGCAGCTGCCCGGAACGAAGGTGAAGCGGGCTTCCAAGGCGTCATAGGCCGGGTTGGCGCACAGACCCGTCGCCGCCCCGCCGGGGAAGAACAGGTTCAGCAGGTCAGCCGTGGCCTCGGCCGTCATCGGATTGTCGAAGTCGAAGTTCCAGTAGTCGATCGTGGCGTTGATCCGGTCGAAGTTGAAGATGGCGCCCACCGAATAGGTGAAGGCTTCTTCAGGCTCGATGTTCGGATTGCCGTAGAGGTCGTTGGCCCGATAGGTGCCCGACGCATTGGTCAGACCACGGGCGAAGGTGTCGTTGACGATCGTCGCCTGAGGCGCGCGATAGGTGGTGCCCACCGCCCCGCGCAGGGCGAACCAGTCGGTGGCCTGCCAGCGGACATTGGCCTTCGGATTGAACGTCTCGCCCACGCCCTCATACTTTTCGTACCGGCCCGCCAGGGTCAGTTCGAGATTGTCGAGGATCGGCAGCCGCACCTCGGCGAAGCCGGAATAGATTTTCCGGTTCACGTCATAGGGACGGATGTTGGCGTTGAACAGGAACGGGCCGTTGGCGGTGGTGGGGCAGAAGGGCGCCCCGTCGCCGAAGGGCGGCGAGTCCACGCACGGCGTCGCGTTGGCGTCATAGAGACGGTCCGGGTCACGGATGTCCCGGTCGTAGCGGTACTGGACGCCAGCGGCCCAGGCCACTTGCTCGGAGCCCCACAGATTCCAGCCGGTTTCGCCGCTGAAGATCAGGTCGGCGACGAACAGACGGCTCTGGTCGTGGTTGTACTGCTCTTCCTCCATCCAGTTGACCACGTCGGCGCGGTTGGCGGCCGCGTCGTTGAATCCGGGGATGGGGCTGGACGAGATGTAATAAGGGTTGGCGCCGACGCGGGCCGTGCTGTCGGCGATCGCATTGGCGAAGGGGTTGAAATAGTAGCAACCCAGCGCCGCATTGCCGGCGTTGGTGGTGAAGTTGGCCGTTTCCGCCGCGGTGCACTGATCGGTGGCCCCGGCCCGGCTGCCATAGCCGCGCAGGGCGAGCTGCAGGCGGTTCACCGAGATGTCCTGCAGATTATACTCGTAATCGATCTGCTGGTAGGTCAGCGAGGAGTCAAAGCGCAGCCAGTCATTGATCCGGCCGTTGAAGCCGCCCACCACCCGGAAGGTCTGGGTCTGGTAGGTGTAGTGGCTGTGGCGGTCGTCGGTGTACGGGTTGCCGGCGAAGCCCACCGGACGCCAGCTGGTGGCGCTGGTGGCCACGCCGTTGGCCGCCGCCGAAACCGCGCCGGCCCGAGCCAGAGCCAGGCCGGTGGCGCAGCTGGCCGCATCGATGCCGTAGGGCAGGGTGCTGCCGGTGCAGGTGGCCGCATTGATCTGACCGAGCAGGGCCTGAAGGCCCGGGTTGCTGGCCGGGATGTAGAAGCGCGACTGTTCCGACGTGCCCGTAGCCGGGATCGGCGAGACGCCGCCGCCCGGCGAGCCGCCGGAGGGCAGGATCGGGGCGGGCGACTGGTTGGGACCGGTCATGGCCCAGCTTTGCAGCGGGGTCTCGTTATTGGCGTAGAGCGCCTCGGCCCGGAACCGGATGTCGTCGGTGACGTCGAACAGGAACTGGCCATAGACCTTATACTGACGCTCGTTCTCCACGAGGTTGTCGAAGGTCGAATACTGGAAGTTGCAGGCTGTCGGGCTGACGATGGCCGAACCGATCACATAGGGCGCGCCGCCATTGGCCGCGCAGCCGATGTCCGGCAGGCCGCCCGTGAACGAGGCCGAGGAGAAGCCGGTATTGGGACTGCCCACGGGAGCCACGGCGGCCACTTGATACTGGCCGGGGTTGCCGGTGCCGGCCCAGCCGCCCAGCGGGTTTTCCAGATAGCCCTGCGGACCCGTGCGGATCGCCCAGTCGCGCTCGAAGATCGAGAGCTCGGACCGCTCGCGATAGTCGCCGGTGATCATCAGGTTGGAGCGGTCGCCCTGCCAGCCCCAGATGGCGCCCAGTTCGAAGTCGCCGTCGGAGCCCTGGATGGCCTGGTACTGACCGCTGAGCTCAAGACCGTTGAAGCTATTGCGGGTGATGAAGTTCACCACGCCGGCGATGGCGTCCGAGCCATAGGTGGCGGCCGCGCCGTCTTTCAGCACCTCAACCCGGGCGATGGCCGAGCTGGGCAGCATGTTGACGTCGACGCTGCCCAGGGCGCGCGTGGTGGAGCCCACCCGGCGGCCGTTGAACAGAACGAGCGTCCGGGGGCCCGTGACCGTGGAGTTCAGGTTCCGCAGGTTGATCGTCGCCGCGCCGTTGCCGGCGCCAAAGCGGTTGTTCTCACCGATCACCGCGCCGGAGGACGGAATGGTCTTGATCAGCTGAACCATGGACGGAGAGCCGCGACGCTCCAGTTCCTGGGTGCCGATGACGTCCACCGGCAGGGCGGCGTCTTCCGGCGTGCCGGCGATGAACGAGCCGGTGACCACGACCTCTTCGACCATGGTGGCCTGAGACTGGGCGGCGGCCGGCAGGGCGGCCCCCATGGCCAGGGCGACGGCCAGCGCCGAGCCGCCATAGAAATATCTATTTTTCAACATCGGTTTCCTTCCCCCTCTGGAGTCGATCCCCTTCTGGCGTGGGGATTTTGACCCATGAGCAAAAATGATCATCGGGCGCCCTTTTCCGGAACGCCAGATTTTTTTCAACCCTGCGACATAACCAGACTATCTGACGTCGACGCAAGGATTCTTGCTCAAGCCCTTATCCGCTAAGGGCTGGCTGACATACCGGGACATGGATTCCGAGCCTCGGGAAACCTGGGTCGACCGGGAGTTTTCCCTTTCGTCACGAGGGTTTACCCCACGTCAGGGCGCAACACGCTGGCCTTCGGCTGTCGCGGCCGGCAAGTTTTTGACGTCGTTGATTTTTTTATTCTTGCGGCTGACCGAGCCGCCGAACTTGTCGAAATTGTGTTCGAGTGTCGCCGTCGCGCCACGCTGACGGCTCGGTCAGAGCACTAGGAAAGGCTAGAACCAGGTGCGGACGCCGAGGAGCAGACGGGTCTCCTGGGTCTCCTCGCCCTGGCTGCGGCGGAACTTTGCGGTGTCGCCCGCCGCTCCACTCCAGGACACGCCCACATAGGGCGCAAATTCGCGAGCCAGTTCGTAGCGCAGGCGCATTCCAGCCGACCATGTGGCCAGACCCGCTCCCAGTCCCTGAGTCGGCGCGTCCTCGGCGGCCAGGGTCACCTCCAGGCGGGGCTGCAGAATCAGCCGCTGGGTGAGTCGCTGGTCGTATTCGGCCTCAGCCTTGGCGGTCAGCTCGCCGTCCGTCGACAGGAAGAGGGCGCCGTCCACCTCCCACCAGTGCGGGGCGAGGCCGTGCGCGCCCAGCACCAGATGGCCAGGATCGGCGCCATGGCGGTTCACATCCTGCCGGACCCCGGCCTGCAGGTTCCAGAAGGGCGAGACGGCGCGGCTGTAGAGCAATTGCGCCTGGGCCGCCTCGAGACGGCCGCCGGCGGCCCCCTCGCCCTCCAGCTTGAGCCAAAGGCGGTTGATGTCCCCGCCGCGCCAGGCCTGGGCTTCGAACGCCAGCTCGGTTTCCCCCTCGCCGAAGGCCGCCTCCAGGCGGTCGATGAACACCGCCCCCAGGCGGATGTCGCCGTTCTCCGCCCGCAGCTGGGCGCGGGCCCGGGCCATACGGGCGGGATCAAAATAGAGGTCGGCGGCATGGTCCACCTCCCCCTGCGGCGGAGGGGCGGGCGGCGGCTGCGCAGGCGCCGCCGCAGGGGCCGCAGCCCCTCCGTGATGGCCATGATGGCCATGATGGCCGGCATGCGGATCGGACTGAGCCTGGGCGCCGAACGCCCCCAAGCTCATAGTGACGGCCAGACCCGTCCGGGCGAGCAGCCGCCTCATGCCTGGGCTCCATCCAGCGGGCGGACCGTGACCACGTTGAACATGCCGGCGTGCATGTGCATCAGCATGTGGCAGTGAAAGGCCCAGTCCCCGGGCGCATCAGCGGTGAGATCCAGCGCCACCCGCGCGCCCGGCGCCACATTGACCGTGTGCTTCTGCGGCTGACGGCCGCGCGGCGCGCCGTTCACCAGCTCGAAAAAGTGTCCGTGCAGATGGATGGGATGGGCCATCATGGTGTTGTTCACCAGCACCAGCCGCACGCGCTCGTCGCGGGCCAGGGCGATGGGCTCGATGATCTCGCTGAACTTCCGCCCGTCGAATCCCCACATGAACCGTTCCATATTGCCGGTCAGGTGAATCTCCAGGGTCCGGCCCGGGGGTCGCGGGTCCTTGCCGGGGTTCAGGGCGATCAGCTGGGCATAGGTCAGAACCCGATGCGGCGCCTGTTCCAGGCCCATGGGGCGATCGGCGAACCGGTCGGCCGGGGCCGGCGCGATCATGTCGACCCCCACCCCCACCGCCATGCCCGGCGGGGCCAGGGATTTGTCGCGCATCTCATGGGCGCCGTGGCCGGCGTGGTCGAAAGGGCCTGAGCCCCCGTGGCCCATGGCGGCATGATCCATCGTCCCATGTCCGCCGCCGCCATGCCCGGTCGTCCCATGTCCCGACGAACCGTGCCCCATGGCCGCGTGGTCGACTTGGCCGTGGCTGGCGTGATCCATGCCGGCCGCGCCGCCCATGCCCCCGCCCATCCCCATGTCGCGCAGGGTCAGGGTCGGAACCTCCCGCAGGGGCGGAACCTCCGCCGTCATGCCCGGGCGCGGCGAGAGCACCGCCACCGCAAGGCCCGAGCGGTCCACCGACTCAGCCACCAGCGCATAGGCCCGGTCGTCCGGCGGCGTGATCACCACGTCATAGGTCTCGGCCACCGAGATCTGGAACTCATCGGTCTCCACCGGACGGACGTCGACTCCATCGGCCTGGACCACCTGCAGGGGCAGGCCCGGAATGCGGACGTTGAAGATCGACATGGCCGAGGCGTTGATGATGCGCAGCCGCACGCGCTCGCCCGGCGCGAACCGTCCCGACCAGGGCGCCTGGGGCCCCGCGCCGTTCACCAGATAGGTGTAGGTGGTCCCGTTCACATCGGCGATGTCGCGGGGGTCCATGCGCATGGCGCCCCACATGCGACGCTCCGCGACGGACATGCCGTCGTCCCCCGAGAGCAGCCCCCCAAGCGTGGTCCGCGAGCGGTTGAAATAGCCGGGGCTCTTCTTCAGCCGGCTCAGGATCTCGTGGGGATGAAGGAAGCTCCAGTCCGACAGCACCAGCACGTGCTCCCGGTCATAGGCCACCGGATCGGCGCCGGCTGGGTCGATCACCAGGGGCCCGAAACAGCCCATGGCCTCCTGCATGTTGGAATGGCTGTGGTACCAGTAGGTGCCGGCCTGGATCACGGGAAACCGGTAATGGAAGGTTTCTCCCGGGGCGATGCCCGGAAAGCTGATCCCGGGCACGCCATCCATCTGAAACGGCACCAGCAGGCCGTGCCAATGGATGGAGGTGTCCTCCGCAAGGTCATTGGTCACCGACAGGCGGACCTGCTGGCCTTCTTTCAGCCGGATCAGAGGGGCCGGCATCGTGCCGTTCACCGTCACCGCATGGCCCGTGCGCGACCCCAGGCGGAACGGACTGTGGCCCACCCTCAGATCGATCTGCTCGCCCGTGAGCGCCTGGCCCTCAGCCAGGGAGGCCGCCCCCGCCCAGGCCGGTCGCAGGGCGGCCAGCCCCAGGGCTGCGCCGGCGGACAACAGGGTGCGTCTGCGCCATTCCAAACCGTGTGCTCCTGCGCTGGATATGCCCCCACGGGGTATAACCTCACCCGGTGGGTCCGGACAACCGCGCCCGACGTCGCCTGGGTCCACGGCTTTGCGTCCCGCAAGCTCCTGTGCCATGAGGCGTCAGGGAGAGAACATGACGCCGTCCGCCCAGATGCCCGAGACCTGCCCGGTGTGCGGCGCAGCGTCAGTCCGCCCCTACCGGCACGCCTGGCTGACCCGCTGCGGGAACTGCGGCGTGCTGGCGGCCGATTTCCCGAGGAACATTCCAGACCAGCCCGGCGACGGCGGACTGGACGAGGATCTGCGCGCCGAGGGGCTGGCCTCCCTGCGCCTGAAGAATAACGCCGCCCTGCTGGCGACCCTGGCCGGCCTGCTCGGCGAGGGCCGCCATCGCCTTCTGGACGTGGGCTGCGGGCCGGGCTTCCTGCTGTCCCAGGCCGCGGAGCTGGGCTTCGAGGCTCAAGGGGTGGAGCCCGACGCCAACGTCCTGGCCGCCGCCCGAGGCCGCGGCGTGCCGGTGCGCCAGGGCTATTTCCCGGTCGCCCTGGCGCGGGATGAGACCTTCGACGCCATCGTCTTCAATGACGTGCTGGAGCACATTCCCGACGTCAGAGCGGCCATCGCCGCGGCCAGCGCGCACCTGCGTCCGGGCGGCGTCCTCTGCCTCAACTGCCCCGATCGCCGGGGCCTCTTCTTCCGGATCGCCGCGCTCATGGACCGGGCCGGCCTCAGCGGCCCCTATGACCGGCTGTGGCAGCGGGGCCTGCCCTCGCCGCATCTGTGGTACTTCACCCCGGCCAATCTGCGCCAGGCGACCGCGCCCTTCGGCCTGACGCCGGCCCGCGATCTTCGCCTGGCGACGGCGGAGCTCAAGGGCCTGTGGAGCCGGATCCGCATGGTGCGCGAAACGCCCCTGCCCATGGCGCTCGCCACCTGGGCCTTCACGGCCGCCACCTACCCCTTCGCCCAGGCCCTGCCCAGCGACGCGGTGGCCTGCTTTTTCCGGAAGGGGGAGAGCTGAGCGCCTGGGCCTCAAGACGACGCCCATCTCAGATCCCATCGGCGAAGGCTCCCCGCGCGTCAAAGCCTGGCGGCCGACCAATCCGTTGCGAGAATGGCGTAGAGGTAGGTGTCGCGCCAGGCGCCCTTCACCCGACGGTCCTGACGAAGCAGGCCTTCGCGGCGCATGCCGATCTTTTCCATCACCCGCC
>NZ_DAIMHV010000074.1:0-13984 GCF_036723115.1 Phenylobacterium sp.
GGGCGGGCGGTGACGATCACCGAATCCACCATGGTCTGGGCGAGCGCCGGCGCCGGCGCCGGCAGGGCGGAGAGCAGGGCGGCGCACGCCGCTTTATGAAGGCGAGACATTGAAGTTTCCCCGGCCGCCCTGCGGGCGGCGCGACATGAGTCAGGACCGGTCCCGCCAGGGCGGGCCGGAGGCTATGGGCTCAGGTCGTCAGGGTCGGTGGGCCGCGGGCCGGCGGCGGAGGGGCGGCGAGGCCTCGGCCCGGCGCCAGATGCGGGCGGGCCGCGTCGTTTCGCGTGATGAGAACGGGCCAGGCCTCAGCGAGACCGGCGTCGAACAGGACGGGCGGCGAATAGACCCCGTGCCCTGCGAACAGACAGGGGTTGTGATCGGCCCGTTCCGGCGTTTCCTGCGATCCGTCGTGATCGACCTCGCCGTCGGGGGAGAGGGTGACCAGCCCGTCGGCGGTACAGAGGACGAGGGTCAGGCCCGGACGATCCCGAGGCGCCTCGAGCATGTAGCCCGCCGGCACGACGACCTTCATCGTCACGGCGACGAAGGCCATGGCGAGGAAGAGCCGGGCGGCGAGGCCGCGCAAGGGGGGGCGAGGGTCCATCAAGGGCGTGGCCTTAGGCCATGCTCGGCTGATTGTGAAGCCTGCCCTTGGACGCCTACTACTGTTGTTGCTGCTGTTGCTGGTCGTACAGCATGGCGGCGGGATTGGGCCGGCGCCGGGCGTTGCGGCTGAAGGTGGGCTGGGCGATCCGCAGGAATTCCGGCTCGGTCAGGGCCGCCCGGGCGCGGCGGACGGAGACGCCCACGGCCAGCTGGCTTTCGGCGTCGCCCTTATAGACCCCGCGCGAAGGGGGAACGTCGCTGTAATCGCGGCCGACCGCGGCGGCCACATGGCGTTCGCCGGCCATGACATTGTTGGTGGGGTCGAACCCGACCCACCTCAGGCTGGGGAGGAAGACCTCGACCCAGGCATGGGTGGCGTCCGGGTCCGAGCGATCGCCGCTCTCGCGGTCGGTGAACAGATAGCCCGACACATAGCGCGCCGGAATGCCCCAGGCGCGGCAGAGGGCGATCATGATGTGGCTGAAGTCTTGGCAGACCCCGCGCCGTTCCCTCAGGGCCTCATCGATCGGGCTGTCGGCCTCGGTGACCCCGGTCTCATAGGCGAAGGACTCATAGATGATCTCCGCGAGCGCCCGCACCGCGCTCAGCGGATCGCGGTGACGCAGGCGCTCGACGCCATGTTCGGCGGCGAAGGCGCGCAGCAGGTCGGTCTGCACGGCGAAACCGTGCTCGCGCATGAAGTCGAACTGCTCCCCCTTCACGAAATCGCTGCGCAGACGGTCCCATTCCCCCATGTCGAGGGCCTCGGGCAGGGGGACCTCAGGCTGGGTCTCCACGGCCGACCGGGCGATGATGGTCAGCCGGTCGTGGGGCTGGGGCACGTCGAAATGGTAGACCGCGTTGCCGAAGGTGTCGGCGTAGGAGAACAGCTGCGCGGCCGGATCGATCTCCAGATCGAAGCTGACTAGCCGCTGGCGCGCGCCTTTCTGAGGCTGCATCCAGACCTCCATCAGGCTTTCCCGGACGGGGGCGGCGTAGTGGTACTGGGTGACGTGGCGAACTTCGAGCAGCACGGAACTTCCTCAGGCCGGCAGGCGCATTTCGAGGGGATAGGCGACAAAGGCGTCATAGACGCCCCTGTGGATCTCGCCGCATTCGGCCAGCACGCTCTCCAGGAAGACATGTGAGCCGTCCCGCTCGATCTCGCTCATGTCGGCGTATTGCAGGCGGGCGTTGAGGCGGCCGGCCAGCCGCTCCGGCCCCACGTGGGCGGAGTCCGCGTGACGGCTCAGTTTGGAGAGGTGCGCCTCGATCTGGGCGGTGCAGAAGCGGATGGAGCGCGGGAACTCCTCATTGAGCAGCAGGAACTCCAGAATGGAGCGCGCACGGACATCGGCCGTATAGACCCGCAGATAGGGCTCAAGGGCGCAGCTCATGCGCAGGACCGCCGTCAGGGGCGCGTGGTCGAGCCGCTCGCCGCCGCGGCCAAAGCAGACCTCAAGCAGGCGTCCGATCAGCTGAGCCCGCTCCAGATGGGCGCCCAGCAGCAGGAAGCGCCAGCCCTCCCCATGGCTCATGGTGGTGTCGGCCGCCCCCTTGAACAGGTGGAGGTCGGCGATCACCTCGTGCAGGAAGCTGGAAGAGCGGGCCTCGAACCCCCGGGAGGAGTCGGCGCCCGACAGGCGCAGGTGCAGGAGATTGAGCCGCTCCCAGGTCTCGCTGGTGATCTGGTCGCGCACCTGCCGGGCGTTTTCCCGCGCCAGGGCGATGGAGGAGACCACAGACCCCGGGTCCAGCCGGTCCAGAGCCAGGCCGCGGGCGGCCTCGAAGGGCGAGTCGATCTTCTCGGCCGTCGCCTCGCCCACGGCCGAGACGCCGATGCGGGCCACCTGGGCGGAGGTTTCGGCCCGGTCCAGGGTGGCGGTGAGCATGACGTCGGCCAGGCGGGCCACATGCTCGGCCCGCTCCACATAGCGGCCGATCCAGTAGAGGCTGTCGGCGACGCGGGCCAGCATCATGGGGTGGGTGCTCCTGAATCGGCCAGCACCCAGGTGTCCTTGGAGCCGCCGCCCTGGCTGGAATTGACCACCAGAGATCCTTTGCGCAGGGCCACACGGGTGAGCGCGCCGGGGGTCACGGTGATCTTCTCGCCCGACAGAATGAACGGCCGCAGGTCCACGTGGCGGGCGTCAACCTCGCCGTCGATCAGGCAGGGCGCGGTGGAGAGCTGGATGGTGGGCTGGGCGATGTAGTTGTCCGGCTGGGCCTTCAGCGCTTCGGCGAAGGCCTGGCGTTCAGCGGCGCTGGCGTGCGGACCCACCAGCATCCCATAGCCGCCGGAGGCGCCCACCGCCTTGACCACCAGCTTGTCGAGATTGTCCAGCACATGGGCGAGCTGGCTGGGTTCGCGGCAAAGGAAGGTCTCGATATTGGGGAGGACGGGCTCCTCGCCGAGATAGTAGCGAATGATCTCCGGCACATAGGCATAGACCGCCTTGTCATCGGCGACCCCGGTGCCCGGCGCGTTACAGATCACCACCGTTCCGGCGCGATAGGCGTTGAACAGCCCGGGCACGCCCAGCGAGGAATCGCGACGGAAGGTGAGGGGGTCGATGAAGTCGTCATCCACCCGCCGATAGATCACATCGATCCGGCGCAGCCCCGTGGTGGTGCGCATATAGATCATGTTGTCGTGGGCCACGAGGTCGCGCCCCTCCACCAGGGGCACGCCCATGAGCCGGGCCAGATAAGCGTGCTCGTAATAGGCCGAATTGTAGACCCCGGGCGTCAGCACCACGACCTGCGGATTGGGCCGCCACTCGGCCATGCTGCGCAGGGTGGCCAGCAGAAGGTCGGGATATCGGTCGATCTGGCGCACGCCCGCCAGGCGGAAGGTGCCCGGGAAGGTGCGCTTGGAGGCCTCGCGGTTGGCCAGCATGTAGGACACGCCGGAGGGCACGCGAAGATTGTCCTCCAGCACGGCGAACTCACCGTCTTCCTGGCGGATCAGATCGCTGCCGCACACATTGGCATAGGCCTGGTGGGGCACGTAGAGGCCCTGCATCTCCCGCCGATAGGACGGAGCGCCCAGCACCAGCTCACGCGGAATCACCCCGTCCTTCAGGATCATTCCTTCGCCATAGATGTCGGCCAGGAACAGGTTCAGGGCCTGCAGACGCTGGATCAGACCCGCCTCGATTCGCGCCCATTCATGGGCCGGGATGATCCGCGGCAACAGGTCGGTGGGAATGATCCGCTCGGTGGAGCTCTCGGCGCCATAGACGGTGAAGGTGATGCCCTGGAGCAGGAAGAAGCGCTCCAGCGTCCTTTGCCGTTCGTCCAGTTCCCCTGGCCCCAACGCCTGGAGCCGCCGCGCCAGAGCGGCGAAGTGCGGCCGGACCGCCCCGTCGGGGGCGTGCATTTCGTCATAGGGCGGACGGCCTTGCGGGGCTCCGGCCACGTCGATGATCGTCTCGGCTGTCTGCGCTCTTGGCACGCCCTGCTCCAACACACTCACGCCTTCGAACCGCAAGCCTGGGCATTAGCCTAGAGACTGCGATCCACGCCGTCGCGCCAGAATATCGGCGCCCGCAATTTGCACAGGCGGCGCCGCAAAAGCGGTCAGAGCTTCGGGGTGACAGACGCAATCGCGCTCGCTACACGGGGAAGGCGTCGGGGGGCGAGAGGGTGTTTGCGTGGGCCGAGCCGTCTTCGCAGCCGTCGCCACGGCTGCCCTGTGCGTTCATGGCGCCGGTACGGCGATGGCCGAGCCGCGCGCCGATGTCCGCGGCGAAGTCAGCGATGATCTGCGCGAGCGCATGGTCCGCGCCATCGGCGAGGTCGAGCGCCCCATCGAGAACAGATTCCAGGCCAGACGCCGGGCCCGCGAAGCCGCCGAGGATGCGATCACCGTCCTGAGGTCTGAAGGCTACTACGCCTATGGGGTGGAAGCTGAGGTCGGCGAGGGCGACCGCCCCCGGCCCATCGTGCAGGTGACGCCCGGCCCCCGCTTCCGCATCGTCTCGCCGGCCGTCGACTGGACGGGGGAGGCGCCTGATCCAGAAACCCAGGATCGTGGGCGCGCAGCCATGCGCCTTTCGGCCGGCGAACCCGGGCGAGCGGCCGACGTGGTGGCCGCAGAAGGCCGGATCGTCGCCACTGTTCAGCAGTCGGGCTATGCCGACGCCCGCGCCGAACCCCGGGAAGTGATCGTCGACCACGCTGATTCCACCGTCCAACCGACGTTCCGGATTGCGGCCGGGGATCTCGTCCGCCTCGACGGCCTGGTGCTGGAGACCGAGGGGCGAACGAATCCGAGATGGCTCGATCAACTGCGACCCTGGGACGACGGCGCGGTCTATAATCCGCAGGATGTGGCCGAGCTTGAGCGCAGGCTGCTCGACACGGGCGTTTATGATTCCGTCGCCGTCGCCCTCTCCAACCGGGATGATGTGGACGAGGAGGGACGTCGGCGCGTGGTCGTCACCCTCGCCGACCGGGCGCCCCGGACTTTGGAACTGGGGGCCAGCTATTCCAGCAGCGAGGGCTTCGGCGTGGACGGCCGCTGGAGCCGCTACAATGTGCTGGGCCGGGCCGACACGCTGGCCGTAGTGGCGCGAGCCTCCGAACTGGACAATCGCCTGGGCGCGGACCTGACCCTGCCCCATTGGCGAAGGCCGGCCCAGACCCTGCACCTGGGCGCTGCGGCCTATCAGAACCAGACCGACGCCTATGAGGAGACCGGCGTGGGGGTGGCGGCCGATGTGCGCCGCCGCTACGGCGCCAATTCCTTCCTCACTCTGGGCGGATCGCTGGACCTGACGCGAACCGATGAGCGCGACAGCCGCACGCTCTCGCCGCTCGGCCGTGATCTTCTGATCGGAGCGGTCTTCGGCGCCGCCTCCCTGGACCGCTCCAACGATGTGCTCGACCCCACCCAGGGCTGGCGGGTCGATCTGCGGCTGGAGCCCACCTACATCGCCGGTGATGAGGCTCTGCCCTATCTGGAGGTTTCGTCTCAGGCCACCGCTTATCTGCCTCTGGACAGCCAGGGCCGCACCGTCATCGCCGGCCGCGCCCGGGTGGGTAGCCTGGTGGGCGGGTCCCTGCCGGAGGTTCCGGCCTCCCGTCGCTTCTATGCCGGCGGCGGCGGCTCGGTTCGTGGCTATGCCTATCAGGCCGTGGGGCCGCGCCTGGTCGACGGCACGCCGGCCGGCGGCCTGTCGCTGGTGGAGCTGAGCTTCGAGGCCCGGCGCAGGCTCACCGAGCGCTGGGGCGTGGTGGCCTTCGTCGATGCGGGTTCGGTGGGCGAGGCCGTGGCGCCGTCCGGCGACAATCTCAGCGTCGGGGTCGGCATCGGGGTGCGGTACGACCTGGGCTTCGGACCGATCCGCGCCGACATCGCCATCCCACTGGATTCCGACAAGCGCGATGGCGACTTCCAAGTCTATCTCAGCATCGGGCAAAGCTTTTGACGGACGCAGATCAGACTGCGCCTGAAGGCGCGCCGGAACGCGCCCCCGCACCACAGGCGCCGCGCCGCTGGCGGCGGGTCCTGGCCGTTGGCCTGGGCGGGCTCGTTCTGCTGCTCGCCCTTCTCGTGGCGGCGGTGCGGTTCGGCGCCATGGCGCCCCCCACCTCCGGACTCATCGAGGCGCGCACAGACGGCCTGGCCATCGGCCGTTTCGGCAATCTGAAGATCGAGGGGTTGAGCGGAGACCTGTTCCGGGACCTCAGCATTCGTCGCCTCACGATCGCTGACGAAGAGGGGGTCTGGCTCGAGGCGAAAAATGTCGAGCTGGAGTGGCGATACCTCGAACTCCTGCGGCGGCGCTTCCACGCTGAACGCCTGGCCGTGGAAGAGCTGCGGGTGATCCGCCGACCCACCCTGACGCCCAAGAAGGACGAGACCGGCGGCCTGCCCGTCTCTTTGATCATTGATCGCGCCGCCCTGCGCCTCATCCTCGAAGAGGGGTTCAGCTACGAGCGGGGCCTCTACGACGTCACCGCCAGTCTCGATGTTCGCCGCCGGGGCCGCGGCCAGAAGGGCGAGGTTCGCGCCGTCAGCCTGCTGCGCGAGGGCGATCGCCTGGACGCCCTTTTCGACCTGGGGCCCAATCGGCCGCTGCGGATCGACGTCAATGCGGTGGAGGCCGGTGGCGGCGCCATCGCCGGCGCCCTGGGCCTGTCGCCGCAGGCCCCCTTCAGCCTTCGGGTCGACGCCGCAGGCCGGATGCGGGAGGGCCGGTTTGAGGCGCTGGCGCGTTCGGGCGCGGCCACGCCCCTGCGGGCGGCCGGCGCCTGGACGCCGGGCGGTGGACGCGCAGCCGGGCGGCTCGACCTCTCAGCCTCCAGCCTGACGGCGGGCCTCGCCGAGCGCCTGGGCGGCGAGGTGCGGTTCCAGGCCGGCGGCGCGCAGGCGCCGGGCGACCTGCACGCCCTCAACGCCCGGTTCGAGGCTCCGAATCTCACCCTGCGCGCCACAGGCCTGGCCAATCTGGGCGAACGGCGGACAGGCCCCCAAGGCCTGAGCATCGTGGCCGAAGCGCCGCGTCTGGACCAGCTGGCGGGAGGACCGGAGGCCGGGCGTCTGCGCGTTGGCGGCCTCCTCTCCGGCTCGGGTGAGGCCTTGGCCTTCCGGGGCGAGGCCAGCCTCGAGGATTTCGCCAGCGGAGGCTATCGGCTGAGCCGCATCGCCGGCCCGCTCACCGTCCGCCGCGAACGTGGCGCCTTGGCGCTTTCGACGGAACTGGCTGGGCAAGGCGGGGCCGGGGAGGGTTATCTGGCGGCCCTGCTGGGAGCTGCGCCCCGGCTGCAAGGTCAGGTGGAGCGTTTGGCCGACGGACGTCTGCTGCTGCGCGAGGTGCGGGCGACCGGCGCGGGCCTTGCGGTGGACGCCGCCGGCGACCGCGGACTGCTGGGCCGGATGAGCTTCCGGGGGACGGCGCGGTTCTCAAATCTCGCCGCGGCGCGGGCCGGGGCCTCCGGGGCGGCCAACCTGCGGTGGTCGGCTTCGCGCGGCGGCGGCCAGGCGCCTTGGCGGATCGAGGCCGACGCCAGGGGCGAGGACCTGGCCCTTGGCCTTGCGCAGCTGGACACCCTGCTCGGCCGGGCGCCCCGGCTGGAGGCGCGAGCCGGCTTTCAGAACGGCCGCCTGAGCCTGGAGCGCGCACGCCTGGACGGCCAGTCGCTGCAGGCCACAGGCGCAGGCGCCTACGGCCCCGACGATCAGCTTGGCTTCAACCTGGACTGGAGCGCCAGCGGGCCGCTGCGGGCCGGTCCTGCGGAATTTTCCGGTCAGGCGCGGGGGCAGGGGGCGATCACCGGCTCCTTGGCCGCACCCATGCTCGATCTCCGCGCGCGCTTTGACGAGATCGACGTGCCGCGCCTGCCGTTGCGCGACGCCGAAATGGTGCTGAGCTTTGGCCGCAGCCGTCAGGCCGGGGCCGCCGGCCAGGTCGCCCTCAACGCCGACAGCCCCTATGGCCCGGCCCGGGCCCGGGCCGACTTCGCCCTGCCCCAGGGCGGGGTGGATCTCAGCGAGGTGGATGTGGCCGCCGGCGGCCTGACCCTGGCGGGCGATCTGACGCTCCGCCGGTCGACTCCGTCGAGGGCGGACATGACGCTCGCCGTGGGGCCTGGCGCCTTCCTGGAGCGCGGCCAGGCTCAAGGCCGGCTGGTGATCGTCGACCAGAGGGACGGCCCTGTGGCGGAACTCGACCTCACGGGCCGAGACGTGGTCCCCGTGGGCAGCCAGGTGGCCATTGTCTCCGGACGCCTGCGCGCGCGCGGGCCAGTGGATCAGCTGGCCTATGAGGTCACCGCCGACGGGGGCTATGGCGGTGAGCGCTGGAATCTGACGGGGACCGGCGCCTTGGCCGAGGCCGAGGCGGCGCGCACCCTCACCTTCATGGGGCGCGGCGGCTATGGCGGCCGGAGCCTCGCCACCCAGGGGCCGGCGATCCTCCGCTTCGGGGGCGGCGAGCGTAGCGCCCAGCTGGCCCTGGTGGCGGCGGATGGCGGCCTGATCGAACTGGACGGGCGGCTGGCCGGCGTCCGCGCCGATGTGGAGATGCGCATCCGCAATCTCGGCCTGGATCTGGTCAATCCCGACCTCGCCGGCCGGGTCAACGCCAACCTCACCCTGGCCGGTCGGGGAGAGCAGCTGGAGGGCGTGCTCTCGGCCCGGCTGGCCGACGCCCGAGGAAAGGGATCGCCTCGCGCCCAGGGCCTGGACATGGCTGTCGACGCCACCCTGGACGACGCCATCATCCGCCTGGACGCCCGGGCGTCGAATGAGCAGGGCTTGCAGGCCGAACTGGACCTCGCCCTTCCGGCCGCCGCCTCGGCCCAGCCCTTCCGGCTGGCGGTGGATCGCCGGCGCCCCGTCCAGGGCCGCCTGATCGCCAACGGGGAGATACGGCCCCTGTGGGACCTCCTGATTGACGGCGACCGGTCGCTCTCCGGCCTGGTTCGGATCAGCGGACGCCTGTCGGGGACCCTGGCCGATCCCGTGCTGAGCGGCCAGGCCCAGATGCAGAATGGTCGCTTCCACGACGCCCCCACAGGTCTGACCCTGGAGCAGATCGGGGTCGAGGCCACCTTGGCCGAGCGCGTCATCGAGGTAGGGCAGGCGCGGGCGGTGGACGGCTCGGGCGGTCGCGTGGACGGGGCGGGTCAGATCAGCCTCTATCGCGGCGGCGTCTCGGGCTTCCGCCTGCGCCTGGACGGCTTCCGTCTGATCGACAACGACATCGCTCAGGCCGACGCCACGGGCGAGGTGACCATCAACCGCAACGCCGAGGGGCGCGTGCGGCTGTCAGGGGCCCTGAACATCGACGAGGCCGAGGTCGCCGCCGATCCGCCGACGCCTTCCGGTGTGGTCACCATGGCGGTGGTGGAGCGCAATCGTCCTCTCGACCTGGACCTGCGCCAGAATCTCCGCGCCGAGCAGCGGCGGGGAGAGGGGTGGGCGCTTGACGTGTCCCTAAACGCCCCCCGGAGCATCTTCATCCGTGGTCGCGGGCTCGATGTGGAAATGTCTCTGGAGGCAAGGGTTTCCGGCTCAACCTCCAGACCCAATCTGAGCGGCGTGGCCCGCGTCGTGCGTGGCGACTACGACTTCGCCGGCAAGCGGTTCGAATTCGACAACCGGGGCACGGTGCAACTCTCCACCTCGCCCCAGAACATCCGCCTGGACCTGACGGCCACCCGGGACGACCCGGCGCTGACGGCGGTCATCCGCGTGAACGGCACCGCCGCCCAGCCGCGCATCACCCTGACGTCGAACCCGGTCCTGCCGGACGACGAGGTGCTGTCCCAGGTGCTGTTCGGGCGTTCAGCCTCGCAGCTGTCGGGCATTGAGGCTGCGCAACTGGCTTCGGCCCTTTCGTCCCTGGCCGGGGGCGGCGGCTTTGACGTGGTGGGCAACCTGCGGGAGTTCGCGGGCCTGGACCGGCTGAGCCTGGGCGGCGACGAGGCCTCCGGCGTCACCGTGGCCGGCGGCAAGTACCTGACCGACGACGTCTATCTGGAAATCATCGGCGGCGGCCGCGACGGGGCGACGGCCCAGGTGGAGTGGCAGGTGCGTCGCAACCTGTCGATCATTTCGCGCCTCACCGGCCAGGGTGACAGCCGCCTGGCGGTGCGCTGGCGGCGGGATTACTGAGCCAAGGCCCCGGAGGCCGGAGGCGGAGCCTTCAGTGTCCGACGCGAGGCCTCAGGGTGTAGTGGTCGCCGTGAAAAGTCTCGAACAGCACCGCGGCCTGCGGGTGGGCCACCGGCTCGCCGGTGTCGTCCGGCAGCAGGTTCTGCTCTGAAACATAGGCCACGTAAGCGCTTTCGGCGTTCTCGGCCAGCAGGTGGTAAAAGGGCTGATCCTTGCGCGGCCGCACATTGGGCGGGATCGACAGCCACCATTCCTCGGTGTTGGCGAACTCAGGATCGACGTCGAAGATCACGCCGCGAAACGGAAAAATCCGATGCCGGACGACCTGACCAATGGCGTATTTGGCGTGTCGCGTTTCCATAGCAGGGTTTTATGCACCATCTTTCCTGACCGGGAGGTGAACGTAGTCAACCCTGTGACAGGCGCAAGACGACGCCTTCCGGTGCGCGAAGCCCCTTGCTACAGTCGCCTGCTGAACGAGCGCGCCGACAGTTTCGGCGGGCTGCGAGGGGTTTGAACTATGTCTGAGGCGCCGAGAGCGCCCGACGCCCGAATGCGTGCGCGGGAGAGGTCTGGTCGAGAAGCGCCGTGCTACGCCGCGCTCGACCTGGGCACGAACAATTGCCGCCTCCTGATCGCCACGCCGGCCGCCAGCGGCTTTCGGGTCGTGGAGGCCTATTCCCGCATTGTCCGCCTGGGTGAGGGCCTGTCCCAGACGGGGCGGTTGTCGGATGCGGCCATGGACCGGGCGCTGGCCGCCCTCTCGGTGAGCGCCGAAAAGGTCCGCCGCCGCCGGGTGGTCAAGCTGCGCGCCGTGGCCACCCAGGCCTGCCGCTCGGCGGAAAATGGTGAGGCCTTCATCGACCGGGTCGCCCGGGAGACGGGGCTGAATCTTCAGGTCATCACGCCGCGCGAGGAAGCGCGGCTGTCGGTGGCCGGCTGCCTGGGCCTGCTGGACCGGGAGGCGGCGGCGGCCCTGGTGGTGGATGTGGGCGGCGGCTCGACCGAAATGTCCTGGGTCGACCTGTCCGAGGGCAAGGTGGAGACCGACCGCATTCCGCCCATCCGCGCCTGGCTCTCCATTCCCATCGGCGTCGTCACCCTGGCTGAGCGCTTTCCGGAAGGGGACTGCCCCACGGACTCCTGGTTCCGCGCCATGGTCGATGCGGTGAAGACCGAAATCACCGCCTTCAAGCGGGCTGAGCCCCTGCGTCCCGTTTTTGAATCCGACCAGGCCCATCTCATCGGCACCTCGGGAGCCATCACCAGCCTGGCGGGCATGCATCTGCGCCTGGATCGCTATGACCGGTCCCGGGTGGATGGCATCTGGATGAGCCGGCAGGAATGCGACGCCGCGGCCAAGATGCTGTTGGCGCTCAGCCCGGCTGAACGGGCGCGACAACCCTGCATCGGCCCTGACCGAGCGGATCTGGTTCTGGCCGGCGCGGCCATTCTCCAGGCGGTGCAGGAGGTCTGGCCCTGTTCGCGGGTGCGCGTGGCCGACCGTGGACTTCGCGAAGGGGTGCTGATGTCGCTCATGTCCGACAGGGGGGTGCGGCGCCGCCGTCGGCGGGGTCCTCGTCGCCGTCGCAGCAACGCCAACCGGGGAGCCGAGGCATGAGCGAAGACCCGCCGCCGCGCAAGCGCATGGTCCGCCTTCCCAGCGGCGGCAGCGCCGAGGCGCGCAGCGCGCCGGCTCGGCTGAAGACCGCCAAGCAGCGCACGGCCTCCTCCCAGGCCTGGCTCGAACGCCAGATCAACGACCCCTTCGCCGCCCGGGCCCGCGCCCACGGCTATCGGTCCCGCGCGGCCTACAAGCTTGCCGAGATTGACGACCGCTTCGGCTTTCTGAAGCCGGGCATCAAGGTGATCGACCTGGGCGTGGCGCCGGGGGGGTGGACCCAGGTGGCCATCGAGCGCGGGGTGACGGATATCGCTGCGGTGGACCTGCTGCCGGTCGATCCCCTTCCGCCGGCTCACATTCTGCAGATGGACTTCACCGACCCGGCCTGCGGCCCTGCGCTGATCGAGCTGCTGGGCGGTCCCCCCGATCTCGTCCTCTCGGACATGGCGCCGAACACTGTGGGCCACCGCCAGACCGACCACCTGCGGATCATCGGACTGATCGAGATCGCCGTGGACTTCGCCCGCGGCGTGCTGAAGCCGGGCGGCGCCTTCGTCACCAAGGCGTTCCAGGGGGGCGAGGTGGGCGATCTCATGGGCGACCTGAAACGCGACTTCACCCAGGTGCGGAACGTCAAACCCAAGGCCAGCCGCGCGGACTCTTCGGAGACCTACATCGTGGCCACGGGCTTCAAAGGTCGCTTGCCGTCATCGCCGCCAGCTTGAGGACGGTGTTCCAGTTCCGGCCCGTGCCGCGAACACCGAGCTTCCGCTCGATGAGGGCGTTGTCGAGCTTGGACGCGCCCATGCCGTCGCGATAGGCGACAAAGAGATCGCAACCGACAAGCTCGACGGCCTCCTGGCCCGGGATGGCTGCACGCAGGGCGTCCACGGCGCCCAAGGCGGGCGCGGCGGCGAGCGGCATGGCCAGAAGGGCGTTGGGTCGCTCTCTGGCCATGTCGGGGAAGGGATTGGCCGCGATCATCGCCGCCCAGGCTTGAGGCGAACGGGTGATGACCAGCGTCTTCAGTCCAAGCTGCGCCTCCAGTTCAGCTTGCAGGCGCGGCCCCGGCTCCGGGTGATCGGGCGCGTCGAAGACCAGGTTGCCGCTGGCCAGCAGGGTCTGCGGATCACCGAACCCCAGGGCCGTCGCCATCGCTCGCAGCTCGGCCATGGGCAGCCTGCCGGCGCCGGCGACATTGACGGCGCGAAGCAGAGCGATGTGGCGTGGCATAGGGGTCGCCTTTCGTTGTCGGTCGGCTGCGGCGGCAAAACATATCACCTGATCGCGCCCGCGCCCCTTGCCCCCACCCACAGCGACGGCTTATACGCGGCCCGCAAAACGGAGAGTCTCATGGAGATTCGCGAAGGGCTCACCTTCGACGATGTTTTGCTCGAACCCGGTCCGTCCGAGGTCATGCCCACCCAGGTGGATACGACCACGCGGCTCACGCGCGACATCAAGCTGAACATTCCCATCGTGTCCTCAGCCATGGACACGGTCACCGAAAGCCGGCTGGCCATCGCCATGGCCCAGGCTGGCGGCCTGGGCGTCCTGCACCGGAACTTCACGGTGGAGGAACAGGCTGAGCAGGTGCGGGAGGTGAAGCGCTACGAAAGCGGCATGGTCATCAATCCGCTGACCATCCACCCGGACACCACCCTGGGCGAGGTCCGCCAGATCAAGGCGCGGCGGCGCATCTCCGGCTTTCCGGTGGTGGAGCCGAACACCGGCAAGCTGGTCGGCATCCTGACCAACCGGGACATGCGCTTCGAGGCCGGCGACGACGTGCCCGCCAGAGCCGTGATGACCAAGGACAACCTGATCACCGTCAAGGAAGGCGTCGATCAGGCCGAGGCGCACGAACTGCTCCGCCGTAACAAGATCGAGCGGATCATCGTCGTCGACGACGCCTATCGCGCCGTGGGCCTGATCACGGTCAAGGACATCGAGAAGTCCCAGGCCCACCCCCTGGCGGCCAAGGACGGCCAGGGGCGTCTGCTGGTCGGCGCGGCCTCCACGGTGGGGGACGCGGGCTTTGAACGCTCCATGGCCCTGGTGGACGCCGGCGTGGACGTGGTGGTGATCGACACCGCCCACGGCCACAACGCCGACGTGGCCCGCGC
>NZ_DAIMHV010000075.1:0-13979 GCF_036723115.1 Phenylobacterium sp.
AGTTGGTGAGCGTGCCGCCCAGCCAGCGGTGGTTCACATAGTACTGGGCGCAGCGCTTGGCCGCCGTGGCCACGGGCTCGGACGCCTGACGCTTGGTGCCCACGAACAGGATGCGGCCGCCGCCGGCGGCCACGTCGCGAGCCTTGACCAGGGCCTGATGCAGCAGGGGGATGGTCTGCGACAGGTCGATGATGTGGATGTTCGACCGAGCGCCGAAGATGTAGCGTTCCATCTTCGGGTTCCAGCGGTGCGTCTGGTGGCCGAAGTGAGCGCCAGCTTCCAAAAGCTGACGCATGGAGAAGTCGGGCAGCGCCATAGAATTGCTCCTTTTTCCGGTGCGCCTCCGCAGACCAAAACCCCGAAGGGCCCGGAACGGCGATGATCGGGATGTCTCCCCGGCCATAGCCGAACGTCTGCGTGTGTGATGGTCGGCCCAATAAGGCCCGGCGGGGAAAAAAGCAAGCCTGCGCGCGGCGCGGTTCGGCCGGCCCCGGCGTTCAGATGTCCTCGACGAAGAGGACGCCCGGCGCGGTCTTCAGCGCCCCGCGCACCGCCCCGTCCAGGGTGAACCGGCCCGGCAGCTTGACCTCCACCTCCCGACCGCCGTCCAGCGGCGCCGTCAGGATGATCTCTCCGCCCCGGCTGTTGGCCATGCCTTCCAGTCGCCGCTTGAGGGCGTCGATCTCTGCGCTGCGGGGCGCCAGATGGACCCGCAAGCCGGCCACGGCGTTCTCGATCACCTTTTCCACCGGATCGGCGTCGTCGCCGAAGAAACGCACCTCCCCGTCCCGCGCCCGGGCGCGCACCTTGACCGAGACCGCCCGCCCCGGCTCCAGCAACTCCCGGCAGCGGCGCAGGGATTCCGGTGGGAACAGCACTTCGTACTCTCCGGTGGGATCCGACAGGGTCACGAAGGCGAACTTCTCGCCGCTGGACTGGGAGGCCCGCTCCTGCTTGCGCCGCACGATGCCGGCCATGCGGAACACCTCGGCGCCCGCCTCGGCCCGCGGAATGACGTCGGCCAGCAGCTCGGTCCGCCGGCGTCGCAGGGCGGGCACCATGTCTTCCAGGGGGTGGCCGGACAGATAGAAGCCCACCGCCGACAGCTCCTCGTCCAGCCGGTCGGCCGGGGTCCACATCTCCGCGCGGGGCAGGCGCGGACGGCCGACGCCGGCCTGGTCGCCGCCGAACAGGCTGGCCTGGGCCGAGGCCCGGTCAGACGCCACGCTCTGGGCGTAGGCGATCAGGGTGTCGGCGGCGGCCAGGAGTTGGGCGCGATTG
This sequence comes from Phenylobacterium sp., assembly GCF_036723115.1. Taxonomy (GTDB): domain Bacteria; phylum Pseudomonadota; class Alphaproteobacteria; order Caulobacterales; family Caulobacteraceae; genus Phenylobacterium. Next base: position 1,282 of record NZ_DAIMHV010000075.1, read on the forward strand.
GCGTGAATGGAATCGAAGGCTCCGGCCCGGGCCAGGGTCTCAAAGGTGCGCTTGTTGACATGCTTGGGATCCACCCGCTCGACGAAGTCGAAGATGTCGCGGAAGGGGCCGCCTTCGCGGCGCGCCTCGCACACATGCTCCATGGCCGCCAAGCCGACATTGCGCACCGCGCCCAGGGCGTAGAGCACCTCGCCGTCGCGTACGGCGAAGTCGGCTTCCGACAGGTTGATGTCCGGCGCCCGGATCTTCACCCCGAAGCGCTTGGCGTCCTGATAGAAGACCGCCAGCTTGTCGGTGTTGGCGATATCCAGGCTCATGGAGGCGGCGAAGAACTCCACCGGCGCATTGGCCTTGAGCCAGGCCGTCTGGTAGGAGACCACCGCATAGGCGGCCGCGTGGCTCTTGTTGAAGCCATAGCCTGCGAACTTGTCCACCAGCTCGAAGATCGAGGCCGCCTGGGCCTCGGGCACCCCCCGCGCGCTGGCGCCTTCGACGAACATGGCCTTCTGCTTGGCCATCTCGTCCTTCTTCTTCTTCCCCATGGCCCGACGCAGAAGGTCGGCGCCGCCCAGCGAGTAGCCCGCCAGGATCTGGGCGATCTGCATCACCTGTTCCTGATAGACGATGATCCCGTAGGTTTCCTTGAGCACCGGCTCCAGGGAGGGATGGAGATAGTCGATCTCCCGCCGGCCGAACTTGCAGTCGACGAAGGCCGGAATGTTGTCCATCGGGCCGGGACGATAGAGCGCGCCCACGGCGGTCACGTCCTCGATGGAGTTGGGCCTGAGCTGGCGCAGGGTGTCGCGCATGCCCTGGCCTTCCATCTGGAACACGCCCACGGTCTGGCCGGCGGACATCAGCTCATAGGTCTTAGCGTCGTCCACGGGAAGCACGCCCATGTCCACCCGCGCGCCCCGCTGGTCCATGAACTTCAGCGCCCGGTCGATCACCGTCAGGGTCTTCAGCCCCAGGAAGTCGAACTTCACCAGGCCCGCGCTCTCGACCCATTTCATGTTGAACTGGGTGGCCGGCAGGTCCGAGCGGGGGTCCTGATAGAGGGGGGTGAGTTCGGTCAGGGGCCGGTCGCCGATCACAACGCCGGCGGCATGGGTCGAGGCGTTCCGATAGAGCCCCTCGAGCTTGAGGGCCACATCCAGAAGCCGGGCCACGGCCTCGTCCTCGTCGCGGGCGGCCCGCAGCCTGGGCTCGATCTCGATGGCCTTGGCGAGCGTGACGGGATTGGCCGGGTTGGCGGGCACCATCTTGGCCAGGCGGTCGACCTGGCCCAGGGGCAGCTGGAGCACCCGGCCCACGTCCCGCAGCACCGCCCGGGCCTGAAGGGTGCCGAAGGTGATGATCTGGGCCACCTTGTCGCGGCCGTAGCGCTGCTGAACGTAGGTGATCACCTCTTCGCGGCGATCCTGGCAGAAGTCGATATCGAAGTCGGGCATGGACACCCGCTCCGGATTCAGGAACCGCTCGAACAGCAGGCCATAGCGCAGAGGGTCCAGGTCGGTGATGGTCAGCGAATAGGCCACCAGCGACCCCGCGCCTGAGCCCCGGCCCGGCCCCACCGGAATGTCGTGGGCCTTGGCCCATTTGATGAAGTCCGACACGATCAGGAAATAGCCGGGGAAGCCCATCTGGGTGATCACCCCCAGCTCCACCTCCAGCCGCTGCCAGTACTCCGCCTCCGGGCGGACATTGGCCTGGCCGGCCGCCATGCGCGCCTTCAGCCCTTCCCGCGCCTGATGGGCCAGTTCCTCGGCCTCGCTGCGGTCGCCCTCCGTGGGGAAGCGCGGAAGGATGGGATCGCGCTTCTTGACCATGAAGGCGCAGCGTCGGGCGATGTCGAGCGTGTTGTCGCAGGCCTCCGGCAGGTCGGCGAACAGGGTCCGCATGTCCTGCGGCGGCTTGAACCAGTGCTCGGCGGTGACCCTGCGGCGTTCGTCCTGACCCACAAAGGCGCCGTCGGCGATGCATAGCAGGGCGTCGTGCGCCACATGCATGTCGGCCTGCGCGAAATAGGCGTCGTTGGTGGCGACGAGCGGAACGTCCTCATCATAGGCGAAGGCCACCAGCTCCGGCTCGGCCAGGGCCTGGGCCGCAAGACCGTGGCGCTGCAGCTCCACATAGAAGCGGTCGCCAAACACCCGGTGCATCTCGGCCAGGGCCGCCCGCCCCTCGGCGACCTTGCCGGCGGCGAACAGCGGGTCCACCGGACCATCCCAGCCCCCGGACAGCAGGATCAGGCCCTCGGACAGCTCAGCCACCCGCGCCCAGGGCACGGCCGGCTCTTCGACGCCGCCGACGCTGTCCACATAGGCGGCCGACGAAAGCTCGGAGAGGTTGAGATAGCCCTGCTCGCTCTGGGCCAGGAGGACGATGGTAGGCGTGCGCGCCCATCGCTCCCCCATCCGCTCGCCGATGCCGGTGACGGCCAGGGCGCAGCCGACGATGGGTTGCACGCCTTCCCCCTGGGTGGCCACCGAGAATTCCAGGGCGCCGTAGAGATTGGTGCGATCGGTCAGGGCGACGGCCGGCATGTGGTGCGCCGCGGCCAGCCGCCCAATGGCGTCGGCCTTGATGGCGCCCTCGAGCAGCGAATAGGCCGAGCGTACCCGCAGGTGGACAAATCCCTCGCCCTGCTGCTCGCTCATCCGCACCTCCGTCCCGATCCTGCCGGCCCGCCCGACGCGCTCAGCCCATCAGATAGGCGGCCTGACAGACCGCCCAAACGAAACCCGAGACCGAGGCAAATGCCAGTGATTCCAGCGCCAGCCGAATGACCATCGCGACCCCCTTGTGGATGTTCCTTGAATGTTCTTATTCTCCCTTTGTTCTCATCGTCAATAGGAAAGCCGACGCGCCATGGACCAGAGACTGAGCCTCATCACCCTCGGCGTCGCCGACCTTGCCCGGGCCCGGGCCTTCTATGAGGGCGGCCTGGGCTGGCGGCCGGTGAGCGTCAACGAGGGCGTCTGTTTCTACCAGCTGCCGGGGCTCGCCCTGGGACTGTTCGGTCGCGAGGACCTGGCGCAGGACGCCCATCGTCCCATTGATGGAAGCTTCAGCGGGATCACCCTGGCCATCAACGGCCGCGACCGGGCCGAAGTCGATCAGATGTATGCCGAGGCCCTGGCCGCCGGCGCCGCCGCCCTGAAGCCGCCGCAGGTGGTCTTCTGGGGCGGCTACTCCGGCTACTTCGCCGATCTGGACGGTCATGTGTGGGAGGTGGCGCACAATCCGGGCGCGGTGATCCAGGCCGACGGCGCCACCTGTTTCGGCGGCGGCGACGAGGCTCAGAACATCGATTGAGGTTCCAGATGCCCGTCCTTCAGCGCCAGGACGCGGTCCATGTGACGGGCGAGCTCAAGATTGTGAGTGGCGATCACCGCGGCCACCCCCGTCTCGCGCACCAGTTCATGCAGGGCTGAGAAGACGTCGGCCGAGGTGGCGGGATCAAGGTTCCCCGTCGGCTCGTCGGCCAGCAACAGGCGCGGCGCATTGGCCAGGGCCCGGGCGATGGCCACCCGCTGCTGTTCCCCGCCCGACATCTGGGCCGGTTGGTGGTCGAGCCTGTGGGCCAGGCCAAGCCGGGTGAGCAGCTGGGCGGCGCGCTCCCGCGCCGGAGCCTGATCGGCGCCGGCGATCATCTGCGGCAGGGCCACATTGTCCAGGGCGCTGAACTCGGCCAGCAGGTGGTGGAACTGGTAGACGAAGCCGATGGCGCTCAGGCGGACGCGGGTGCGCAGCCGCTCGCTGAGCTTCGAACAGTCCCGGCCTTCGATGGCGATGGTCCCGGCGTCTGGCCGCTCAAGCAGGCCCGCCGCATGGAGCAGGGACGACTTGCCCGAGCCCGACGGGCCGATCAGGCCGATGATCTCGCCCGCATGGACATCGAGATCGACGCCCCGCAACACGGTGAGCCGGCGATCACCGGTGACATAGGTCCGCTCCAGGCCGCGGACGCTCAAGGCCGGCGCCTCACTCATAACGCAGCGCCTCCACCGGATCGAGGCGTGAGGCCCGAAGGGCTGGCGGCAGGGTCGCCAGGAACGAGACGGCCAGGGCCCAGCCCACCACGATCAGCACCTCCTGCCAGTCCACCCGGGCCGGAATATGGGCCAGGTAATAGATGTCCGAGGCGAAGACCTCCGCGCCCGTCGCCCATTCCACGAACTCCTGGATGGGGCCGATGAAGATGCAGAACAGCACCCCCAGCACGAGGCCCACCAGGGTTCCCAGCGCGCCGACGGACGCCCCGGCCATGAAGAAGATCCGCAGGATCGCCCCCTGCCCCGCCCCCATGGTGCGCAGGATGGCGATGTCGCGGCCCTTGTTCTTCACCAGCATGACGAGGCCAGAAATGATGTTCATGGCCGCGATGGCCACGATCAGCATCAGGATCAGGCGCATGACGTTCCGCTCGATCTTCAGGGCGTTCCAGAAGCTGGCGTTGCGCTGGGTCCAATCGGTGACGATGGCCGAGGGGCCGGCCAGTTCGGCGATCTGGGGTTTCAGCGCCGCGGCCCTGTCTGGATCAGCCACGCGGATCTCCACCACGTCCACCACCCCTTCGCGGGCGAAGAACAGCTGGGCCTGCTCCAGGGGCATGTAGATGAAGAGCTGGTCGTACTCGCTCATGCCCACGCTGAAAGTGGCCGCCACAGTGTAGGTCTTGCGTTGCGGGGTATAGCCAAAGGCCGTCGCCCCGCCGCTGGGCGAGATCAGCGTCAGGGGATCGCCGGGAGACACCCCAAGCGTCTCGGCGAGACGCTCGCCCACCACCACCAGGTCGCCGCCATACTCGCCCTCGCCGAAGCCCTCCAGAGAGCCGCCGACGATATTGCCCGAGACGATCTCCGTGCGCCGCAGGTCGGCCTCGCTCAGGCCGCGGACCACCGCGCCGCTGATCTGCCCCTGGCCCAGCGCCATGGCCTGGGCCTCCACCATGGGCGCGGCCTGGGTCACGCCCGGCAGGGCTGCGATCTCTCCGGCCAGCTGATGGACCTCGGGCTCGAACAGCGAGCCGCCGGACACGAAGACATGGCCGTTGAAGCCGAGGGTGCGGTCGAGCAGCTCCGTGCGGAACCCGTTCATCACCGACATGACGATGATGAGCACCGCCACCGCCAGCATGATGCCCACGAAGGAGATGACAGAAATCAGGGCCACCCCGCCCTGGCTGCGCTTGGCCCGGAGATAGCGGCCGGCGAGCATGCGCTCCCAGCGGCCGAAGGGCGGGGCGGCTGTGCTCACGCGCCGATCACCTGCAGGGCCTCGGCCAGCGGCAGGGACTGGCGCTCGCCGGTCGACCGCCGCTTGATCTCCACCTTGCCCTCGGCCAGCCCCTTGGGACCGACGATGAGCTGCCAGGGCACGCCGATCAGATCCATGGCCGCGAACTTGGCGCCGGGGCGCTCGTCGGTGTCGTCCAGCAGGGGGTCCTTGCCCGCGGCCTTCAGGGCGGCGTAGGCCTCCTCGCAGGCCAGGTCCACGGCGCTGTCGCCGGGCCGCAGATTGATGACGACGGCGCCGAAGGGGGCCACGGCGTCGGGCCAGACGATGCCGGCGTCGTCATGGCTGGCCTCGATGATGCCGCCCACCAGGCGCGAGACGCCGATGCCGTAGGAGCCCCCGTGGATGGGCCGCTCCTGCCCGTCGGGGCCGGTGACCACGGCGCGCATGGGGCGGGAGTATTTCTCACCGAAATAGAAGATGTGCCCCACCTCGATGCCGCGCGCCGACAGGCGGTCGTCGGGAGAAACCTCGGCCTCGAACCGCTCGGCTTCGTGCATGTCCTCTGTGGCCGCATAGAGGGCCGTGCGCTGATCGACGATGGGTTGCAGGTCGCCGTCCCAGTCCACGTCGCCCGGCGGCGGCATCTCCACCAGGTCGCGGTGGCAGAAGACCTGGCTCTCGCCCGTGTCGGCCAGGATGATGAATTCGTGGCTCAGATCGCCGCCGATGGGGCCGGGATCGGCGCGCATGGGCACAGCCTTCAGCCCCAGTCGGGCGAAGGTGTTGAGATAGGCGACGAACATCCGGTTGTAGGCCCGCCGGGCGGCGGCCTCGTCCAGGTCGAAGGAATAGGCGTCCTTCATCAGGAACTCCCGCCCACGCATCACCCCGAACCGGGGACGGCGCTCGTCCCGGAACTTCCACTGGATGTTGTAGAAGTTCTTGGGCAGGTCCTTGTAGCTCTTCACATGGGCCCGGAAGATCTCGGTGATCACCTCTTCGGCGGTGGGGCCATAGAGCAGGTCGCGCTCATGGCGGTCCTTGATGCGCAGCATCTCGTCGCCATAGTCGTCATACCGGCCGCTCTCGCGCCACAGATCGGCCAGTTGCAAGGTGGGCATCAGCACCTCGATGGCGCCGGCGCGGTCCATCTCCTCGCGGACGATCTGTTCGATCTTCTTCAGCACCCTCAGGCCGATGGGCAGCCAAGCATAGATGCCTGCGGCCTCCTGACGGATCATGCCGGCCCGCAGCATGAGCTGGTGCGAGACGATCTGCGCGTCGGAAGGCGCCTCTCGCAGCGTGGGGATGAAGTAACGCGACAAACGCATGCGGCTGGGACCTTCGGGGCGCTGACTCTGATGTTGCGGCCCTGATTAGCCTTGCGCCTTCGACCTTGGCAATCGAAGCGGCGAAAAGAAGGCCGCTCGCAAGATGCGGGCGGCCTTGAAGTCGGTCATCGGGGAAAACGCTGCGCAAGCCGGCCGGGCCTGCTTGGCTGACCCCGTTGTAACCCCTGTAACAGCCGGCCCGGCTCGCCGAACCTGGCGTCATGAGCCGGCTTGGCCCCTAACGCCCAAAATCCGGGCGATCGCGCCTCGAGCCGCCGAAGATCGCGTCAGTCGGCCGAGGCGCCTCAGAAGTTCGACGGACCGCTGGGCATGGGGATCAGGCCCAGCCGGATCACCAGCCAGACCACCACGAACACAATGGCCGAAACCCAGGTGGTGGTCAGAAACTTCTGTTTCAGCTTGGGGTCTACCGGCGCGCCGGGGTCGCCCCCGTCCCCAGGATCGATGCCGGCGTCGGCATGGCTGACCGTGCCCAGGGGAAGAATGGCGAACAGCACCACCCACCAGATGATGAGGTAGGTGGCGATCGAGGTGGTGACCCCCATCAGTGCGCTCCCTTCGGGGTTTCCATCAGTTCCACCAGCACCCCGCCCATATCGCGGGGATGAACGAAGATCACCGGCGTTCCGTGGGCGCCGATCCGCGGTTCGCCCGTGCCCAGAACGGTGGCGCCCTTGGCGCGCATCTCATCGCGGGCGGCGATGATGTCCTCGACCTCGAAACAGACGTGATGCTGGCCGCCGGCGGGGTTCTTGGCCAGGAACCCCTTCAGCGGCGAGTCTTCGCCGAGCGGCTCGATGAGCTCGATCTGGGCGTTGGGCAGGTTGACGAAACAGACCCAGACCCCCTGCTCTTCCAGGGCGCGCTTCTCGGTGATGGAGGTGGCGCCCAGGACGTCGCGATAGAGCCGCACGGATTGCTCGATGGAGGGCGTCGCCACGCCCACATGGTTCAGTTTGCCGATCATGCGACAATCTATAAGCCGGCGGGCCGCCCAGGGCGAGAGCGTTACCCGGCGGCAGCGGGCGATCTCGCGTCGCCTCTAGAGTCGCAGGACCGTGACCTCAACCACGGGCCGGCGGCCCCAGACGCGCTGGGCGGCCTTTTTCAACGCGCGCGCCAGGGCGCTTTCCACCTGCCCGTCGACCTCCCGGTCGGCGCCTGACAGGCGGCCCATGGCGCGTTCGGCCTCCTCGGCGAGGTCGTCCAGGGCCTCGTCCAGGGGATAGTCCTCATCAGCCGGCATGCCGATGGCGCGGACCTGAGGGCCTGAGGCGATCTTGCCGCGGCCGTCCAGGGCCACAGCCACGGTGATGACCCCGTTATGCGCCGCATGGCGCCGTTCGCGCAGGGCCTCGCCATGCTCCACAGTCACCACATTGGCGTCGACGAAGAGACGCCCGGCCGGCGTCTCGTCGATAATCTCCGCCCGCCCGGGCGCCAGTCGCACCATGTCGCCATTCCGCGGCGCGATGGCCTGGGGCACCTGCAGATCAGTGGCGAAGGCTACATGCTCCAGCAGATGGCGGCGCTCCCCATGGGTGGGCACGGCGATCTGCGGGCGCGCCCAGCTGTACATCCGGGCCAGTTCGTCCCGGCAGGGATGGCCCGACACGTGGATGCCCGGGTGGTCGTAGTCGGTGTAGAGACGCACGCCTTGATCCGCCATCCGGTTCTGAAGGTTGCGGATGGCGACCTCGTTGCCGGGAATGACCCGAGACGAAAAGATGCAGGCGTCGCCCTTCCCGAGGGTCACATGCGGGTGGTTCCCCTCCGAAATGCGCGACAGGGCCGCCCGCGGCTCACCCTGGCTGCCGGTGCAGAGATAGAGGATGCCGTCCGGCGGAAAATAGCCCGCCTCATTCTCGCTGACGAAGTCCTTGAGGCCGGAGAACAGACCCACCGATCGGGCGGCGGCGGCCATGCGGTGCATGGAGCGGCCCAGCAGGCAGACCCGGCGTCCATTGGCCTCGGCCGCGCGGATCACCGAGTCCATCCGCGCCACATTGGACGCAAAACAGCCCACGGCCACCTTGCCCTTGAGGCCCGAGATCAGCTTGGCCAGAGCGTCGCGGACATCAGCCTCCGACCCCGATTCCCCGTCCACGAAGACATTGGTGGAATCGCAGACCATGGCCAGGACGCCGTCGTCCCCCAGCCGGCGAATGGCGGCCTCGTCTGTGGGCGCGCCCAGCAGAGGGTCAGGGTCGATCTTCCAGTCGCCGGTGTGGAGAACCACGCCCAGAGGAGTGCGAATCGCCAGGCCGTTGGGCTCGGGAATGGAATGGGTGAGCGTGATCAGCTCGATGTCGAACGGCCCCAGGGAGAGGGTTCCCCCCAGCGGGACGATGGTGATCGGCGCTTCACCGTCGAGGCCCGCCTCGCGCAGCTTCTCGCGCAGCAGGAAGGCGGTGAAGGGGGTGGCGTAGAGGGGTGCGCGCAACCGTGGCCAGAGCCAGGCCACCGCCCCGATATGATCCTCGTGGGCATGGGTCAGGACGATGCCCAGGATGTCGTCGGCATGGTCCTCGATAAAGGCCGGGTCGGGCAGGATGAGATCGACCCCCGGCGTCGTCAGGTCCCCGAAGGTGACGCCCAGGTCGACGATGATCCATTTGCGCGCATGCGGCGGCCCGAACCCATAGAGGTTGAAGTTCATCCCGATCTCGTTGGACCCGCCCAGCGGCAGGAAGACGAGCTCGTCCTGGTCCTTGCCCTTGGCCATCAGGCGTCTCCACGGTTGCGGCGATGAATTTCCAGCATGCCACGGATGGTCAGGTCGGAATCGAAGTGATCGATGGCGGTGCTGGCGCCATGAAACAGCGAAGCCACCCCGCCGGTTGCGATGACGGTCATGGGATGGGGCCATTCGGCCTTGATCCGCGCGATCAGCCCCTCGATCAGGGCGATATAGCCCCAGAAGACGCCCGCCTGCATGGCGCCCACCGTATCCTTGCCAATGACCCTCTGGGGCTTCTGGATGGCGACACGGGGCAGCTTGGCCGCCGCGGCGTGCAGGGCCTCCATGGACAGATTGATGCCCGGCGCGATCACCCCGCCCTCGAATCCGCCGTCCTCGGCGATGACGTCAAAGGTGGTGGCGGTGCCGGAATCGATGACGATCAGATGGCCTGGATAGACGATATGGGCGCCGATGGCGTTCACCAGCCGGTCGGCGCCGGCCTCGGAGGGCTTGTCGATACGCACCGGGATGCCCAGCTCGGCGTTCTCACCGATCACCAGCGGCTCCACATGCAGGTAGCGCCGGGCCAGGTTGCGCAGGTTGAAGATCGACTGCGGCACCACGCTGGAAATGATGCAGGCGTCCAGAACGCCAAACTGCAGCCCCGCCATGTGCAGCAGCTGGGAGAGCCAGACGGCGTACTCATCGGCGGTGCGGGTGGAATCGGTGGCCGCCCGCCACTGGTTGATCCAGGTCTGGCCGTCATGGACGGCGAAGAGGGTGTTGGTGTTCCCCTGTTCGATGGCCAGAAGCATCAGGCGTCTCCAAAAAACACGTCGCCGGCGGTGATGCGGCGCACCTCGCCCCCCGGCAGCCGCAGGCGCAGGGCGCCGTCGGGATCCATCCCCTCGGCGATACCCTCGATGGTCTCGGTGGGCAGGCGCGCCACGCAGGCCTGCCCCATCCCGTGCGCCCTGCGGGTCCAGGCCTCGGCGATGGCGGGGAAGCCGCCGCTGAGCCACGCGGCTTCCCAGCGGGCGAAAGCGTCTGCCAGGATCGGCAGGGCGTCTTCCGGCGCGGGCGGCGGGGCCGCCATGTGGTCGGCGAAGGTCGTGGCGGGACGTTCAGCCGCCTGCGGGGCGGACTTGAGGTTCACCCCGATCCCCACGGCCAGCCAAAGCCCGCCGGCCGCAGCGGGGCCGGACTCAACCAGTATGCCCACCGCCTTCCGCCCGGCGATGAGCAGGTCGTTGGGCCATTTGATGGTGGCGAGCCCCGGCCCGAGGCAGGTGTCGGCGAGGTCCGCGGCCGCCAGCGCCGCCACGAAGGAGAGCTGGGCCGCCTCTCCTGCGCTGCGATCGGTACGGGTCAGCAGAGTGGCGGCCAGATTGCCGCCGCCGGTCTCCCAGGCCCGGCCCCGACGCCCGCGTCCGGCGGACTGGCGATGGGCTGCGATCCAGACGGGCCCCGTCTCCCCGGCCTCGGCGCGGCGACGCGCCTCGGCGTTGGTGGAGTCGAGGGTCTCGTAGAACTCGAGCGGCGGCCGGACCTGCGCCAAATCAGGCCAGGCCGAAGGCCTGCGCCGCCGCAGCGGCCAGGGGGTCGAGGAAGGCCAGCGCCACCAGCACCACGGGGAAGGTGAAGAGGGCCAAGCCGATGGCGATGACCCGGGCCTCCGCCGGCGGCTTGTCGGTGGCCGCCGTCGAGGCGTCGAACCACATGACCTTGATCAGCCGCAGATAGTAGAAGGCCGCCACCACGCTGCCCACCAGGGCGATGACCGCCACCGGCCCCAGGCCTGCGCCGATGGCCGCCTTGAAGACGTAGAACTTGGCCCAGAAGCCCGAGAAGGGCGGCAGGCCCAGGGCCGAAAGGGCGAAGGCCGTCATGGCGAGCGCGATGCCCGGGCGTTCCTTGAACAGGCCCGCCATGTCGCTGATGGTCTCCATGGGCCGACCGTCGCGCGACAGCGCCGCCAGGCAGGCGAAGAAGCCGGTGACGTCCACCATATAGAGGACCATGAAGACCAGCATGGCCTGCACGCCGGCCGCATCGCCGGCCGCAAGGCCCAGCACCGCATAGCCGATATTGGCGATGGAGGAATAGGCCCACAGGCGTTTGAGGTTGGATTGAGCCAATCCGGCGAACGCGCCGACGGCCACCGACATCAGGGCGATGATCACCAGAACCTGGCGCCACTGTTCAGCCGCGCCGCCGAAGCCTTCGGCCAGGACGCGGGCGAAGAGGACCATGGCCGCCAGCTTCGGGGCCGCGCCGAAGAAGGCCACTACAGGGGTGGGGGCGCCCTCATAGACGTCGGGGGTCCACATGTGGAAGGGCGCGGCGGAAATCTTGAACGCCAGACCGCAGATCAGGAAGACGAGGCCGAACAGCACGCCCACGCCCGCCCCGTCCTGAACCGCCACGGCGATGTCGGGGAAGCGGGTGGACCCGGCGAAGCCATAGATCAGCGAGGCGCCATACAGCAGGATGCCCGACGAAAGCGCGCCCAGGACGAAGTACTTCAGCCCGGCCTCGGAGGCCTTGGGATTGTCCCGGTTCATGGCCGCCAGGACGTAGAGCGCCAGGGAGTGGAGCTCGATCCCCACATAGAGCGAGATCAGGTCGCCGGCCGAGGCCATCATGCCCATGCCCAGGGCGGCCAGGACGATGAGCACCGGGAACTCGAAATTGTTGATCCCCCGCCGCTGGAACCAGGGTTGGCCCAGGGGGATGGCGATGGCGCTGGCGGCGTAGATGGCCACCTTGGCGAACACCGAGGCCTGGTCGGCGATCAGGCCTCCGGCGAAGCCCCGGCCCATGGGGCCCAGCACGGCGGCCACGGCCGCGGCGATGAGCAGAGCCACCGCGGCGATGGAAAAGGCCGCGCCCGCGCGGCTCTGGAAGGCGCCCCAGACCAGCAGAGCCAGGGCGCCGCCCGCGAGGATCACCTCGGGCAGGGCCAGAGCGATGTCAGCGGAGAAGTTCATCGGAAAAGCCCCCTCACCCGCCGGTCGCGGCGCGATAGACCGCCACCAGATTGTCGACCGAGGCCTGGGTGTAGTCGAAGACGGCGGCCGGATAGACGCCGAGATAGAGGGTGCCCAGGATCAGGGGGACGAAGATCGACACCTCCCGCCAGTTCAGGTCCTTGATCTCGGCCAGGGCCGGATTGGTGATCTCGCCGAAGATGACGCGGCGATAGAGGGTGAGCGCATAGACCGCCGACAGGATCACGCCCGTGGCCGCCAGGATCGCCGCCCAGGTGGAGGCCTCATAGGCTCCGGCCATGGTGAGGATCTCGCCCACGAAGCCCGACGTGCCCGGCAGGCCCACATTGCCCATGGTGAACAGCAGGAAGATGGCCGCGTACCAGGGCATGCGGTTCACCAGCCCGCCGTAGAAGGCGATCTCGCGGG
>NZ_DAIMHV010000076.1:0-13973 GCF_036723115.1 Phenylobacterium sp.
ATGTCCCAGTAGAGGTAGTCGAGCCAGCTCTGGTGGAGATAGTTGGGCGGGAAGCGGCGACCCCGTTCCTGCAGCTCCTGGGCGTGCGGGCGCCGCGCAGGGGTGAAGGGGCGCATGCCGGCTTCCTGCGGGGTGCGGCCGCCCTTGGCCAGATTGCACCGGGCGCAGGCGGTGACGATGTTCTCCCAGCTGGTGCGACCGCCGCGGGAGCGGGGCACCACGTGGTCGAAGGTCAGATCCTCGGGCGATCCGCAATACTGACAGGCGAAGCCGTCGCGCAGGAACAGATTGAAGCGGGTGAAGGCCGGGGGCCGGTCCTGCGTCACATAGCTCTTGAGCGACACCACGCTCGGCAGCTGCATGGAAAAGGACGGGGAGCGGATCACCTGGTCATAGGTGGACACCACATCCACCCGGTCGAGGAAGACCGCCTTGATCACCTCCTGCCAGGGCCAGAGGGACAGGGGATAGTAGCTGAGCGGCCGGTAATCGGCGTTGAGCACCAGGGCGGGCCAGCCGGACGGCGCATGCTGGATCACCTGCATGGACACATCCCCAGACCGACCGCAGCCAGAAGCGGATTTGGGTAAGCACAGAGACTGAAGACGGAACTCCTCTATCTCGTGTGAAGCCGCCTGGAACGGGCTTTCAACCCGATCATAGGCCCGATTCTATGACGGCTCCATGGCAAGCTTCGCGGGGACTTCCGACAAAAAAAAGGGGGTCCGGCCGGACCCCCTTTGGAGAGACAGATGCTGGGAGGCCGTTCAGGCCAGGGCCACGATGACCGCGAGGCCGACCATGGCGCTGAGGGCCACGAAGAGGGCCGGAGCCAGACGGTCGAACACGCGCTCAGCGGCCGAGATCGAAGCGAGAGACATGACACACACCTTTCAGTTGGAACCCCAGGGGAGTGGGGCGAGATCGTTATTTGAACAACGCTAAGATAGCGCCGATCTGAGCGGCGTCAAGATGATCTTTACGCCGCTCAGATAAACAATTACACATAGCTGGCATGAGAGAATCGGTGAGCCCCAAGCCCCGCCCCTATCACCATGGAGACCTGCGCCGGGCGCTGGTGGAGGCGGCCTGCCGCCTGCTCGACGCCGAGGGTCCTGGCGCGCTGTCCCTGCGCGCCGTGGCGCGGGAGGCCGGCGTGAGCCCGGCCGCCCCCTATCACCACTTCAAGGACAAGGGCGAACTGCTGGACGCCGTCGCCCATGAGGGCTGGGAAAAGCTGGACGAGGCCTTCCAGGCCGCCGGAGCCGAGGCCCACGGGGTGCGCGATCGGGTGGTGGAGCTTGGCGTGGCCTATGTGCGCTTCGCCCGGGCCCATCCCGACCTCTATCGCATCATGTATGACCGTTCCCGCGACCAGGCCGACATGCCCGAGCACGTCCACGAGCATGAGGGGAGCGCCTATCAGCGGGTGAAGACCGTGCTTCTGTCGGCCGGCGCCGATCCCGCCGACGAAGAGGGGCTGGAGCTCGCCACCATCGCCTGCTGGTGCGCGGCCCATGGTCTGGCCGAGATGAGCGTCTTCAAGAAGTTCGAGCCCCTGAAGGCGGCCCTGGGCGGGGAGGAGGCCTTTCTCCGCGGGGTCCTGGGGCACCTGGGCGTCTATACCCGTCACGCTTGAGGCCCGGTTGGCGCGTCGCGGCGCACGAGCTGATTCCGCAAGGCGCGCTCCTCCTCTAGAGACACCTTCGTGTCCAGCTTCATCACCCGCTTCGCCCCCTCGCCCACCGGCGACCTGCACCGGGGCCACGCCTATTCGGCGCTGCTGGCCTTCGAGGCGGCCAGGGCGGCGGGCGGGACGTTCCTGCTGCGGATCGAGGACATCGACTCCACCCGCTCGCGGCCGCAGTTCGAGGCCCACATCCTGGAGGACCTGGCGTGGCTCGGCCTCCGTTGGCCCGAACCGGTTCGCCGGCAGTCCGAGCACATGGCCGACTATGAGGCGGCCCTGGAGCGCCTGCGATCTGCGAACCTCGTCTATCGCTGCTTCCGCACCCGGCAGGAGGTGGCGCAGGCCATGGCCTCCGCCCCGCACGGACCCATGGAGGCCTATCAGGGCGCGCCTCTGCCGACCGATGAGGAGGCGGAGCGCCTGGCCCGGGGTGAGCCGTTCGCCTGGCGGCTGTCGCTCGCAGCCGCCCTGGAGCACCTGGGCCCTCGCCTGCCCCTGACCTTCCTCGAGGAGGGCTCCGGTCCCGCGGGCGAGACGGGCGAGATCCGCGCCCGTCCGGCGCTGGGCGGAGACGTGGTGCTGGCGCGCAAGGATGTGGGGGTGGCCTATCATCTGGCCGTGGTGGTGGATGACGCCCTGCAGGGGGTGACGCACGTGATCCGGGGCGAAGACCTGTTCGAGGCCGCCCATGTGCAGCGTCTGCTTCAGGCCCTGCTCGGCCTGCCCACCCCGGTCTATCGCCACCACCGCCTGCTGACCGGGCCCGACGGCCGGCGTTACGCCAAGCGTGACCGGGCCGAGACCCTGCGCGCCCTGCGTCAGGCGGGCGGCTCGCCGGAGAGCTTGCGCCGGGAGCTGGGACTTTGAGCGCCGCGCCGACGCCCGAGAGCTCCACCCCCGTCGCCTCCGGCCGGGCCCTGGGCGTCCTGATCTTCGGCGCCGTGGTGATCGGCTTCGTGCCCATCCTGGTGCGCCTTTCGGACACCGGGTCGGCGGCGGCGGGCTTCTGGCGGCTGGCCTTCGCCCTGCCCCTGCTGGCGCTGATCGCCGCCCGCAGCGCCTCGACCCCCGGCGGAGGCCTCGGCGGGGCGCCTTCGCGCCTGGCCATGATCGCCGGCGCCATGTTCGCCCTGGACCTGGGGTTCTGGCACTACGGCATCGCGCTCACCTCGGTGGCCAACGCCACGGTGCTCACCAATCTCACCCCGGTGGTGGTGACCGCCTTCGCCTGGATCTTCCTGGCCCAGAAACCGCGGAAGCTGTTTCTGCTGGCGGTGGGTCTGGCCATCGGCGGAGCGGGCCTGATGGCGGCGGCGCGCGGCGGGGCGGCGGGTCCTTCGCCTGGCTGGG
Source organism: Phenylobacterium sp. (assembly GCF_036723115.1). GTDB lineage: Bacteria > Pseudomonadota > Alphaproteobacteria > Caulobacterales > Caulobacteraceae > Phenylobacterium. The sequence continues at coordinate 3,041 of NZ_DAIMHV010000076.1, forward strand.
GCAACGCCGCCGCGGCCCTGACCGCCCTGTGGTACGCCTTCTATTTCCTCGCCGTCAGCGCCGCCCGGCGCACCGAGGCCGCCACCCGCATCATGTTCTGGTCGAGCCTGACCGGAGCCCCGCTGTTGCTCCTGGCCGCCCTGGCGCTGGGCGAACCGATCCTGCCGGGCAGCCTCGGGGGCTGGGCGGCCTGCGCAGGCCTTGGCCTGCTGCATGTGGCCGGCCAGGGGTCCATCGCCTGGGCGCTGGGCCGCCTGCCCCCGGCCACGGCGTCCGTCGTCGTCCTGATCCAGCCCCTGGTGGCGGCCATCGCCGGCTGGATCCTGTTCGCCGAGGCCCTGGGGCCGCTCCAGGCCCTTGGGGGCGCCATCACCCTGGGCGGCGTCGCCCTGGCCCAGTGGAGCGCCCGGCCCAGGCCGCCGGTTCAGTCATAGAGGTCATAGGCCAGGCGCGCCTCTTCCAGGGACGCCATCTTGGCCTCGAAGGCGCTCCAGCCGTCATCGGCGGCGATCCTGGCCCAGATGGCTTCGATCTCGTCATAGATAAGTTCCTGAGGCTCCGGCCGCTGGAAGTAGGGCTGATCGGCGGCGCCGGGCTTGGCGGGCGCATAGGGCCGCAGGAGGGTGCGGAAGGCCTGAAAGGCCTCACCCTCATAGATCGGCCCGCGGGGGCCGGCCAGGGCGCGGGCCTCGCCCCCGCCGAACCAGTCGAAGAAGAAGGGCTCCCACCTGAGCGCCTCGCCCCCTTCGGCCAGGGCCTTGAAGGCCGCCTGCACCAGTGCGGCGTCGGTTTCCGGACCGCGCCCCTTCAGGCCCAGGCGGCGGCGCACCGCCCGCGCCAGTTCGGCGCGATAGGCCCCGCCAAACAGGTTAAGGGCCGCCACCAGGCTCTCCTCATCGCCGGCCAGGGTCAGGCACCCGCCCAGCTGACGCAGATTCCAGAACACCGCCTCGGCCTGCCGGCCGAAGCTGTAGAGGCCCGACTGGTCGAAATAGGCGGCGACGAAATTGGGGTCGTTACGCGGCAGGAAACGATAGGGGCCGTAGTCGAAGCTCTCGCCCGTGATGTTCATATTGTCGGTGTTGAGCACCCCGTGGACGAAGCCCGCGGCCATCCAGGCGGCCGTGGTCCGGGCCATGCGCCCGCACACCGTCTCCAGCAGGGCCGCCGGCCGGTCCGCCGCGCCCTCCAGTTCGGGGTAATAGTGGGCGATCACATAGTCGATGAGGGCCGCAATGCGGTCGGCGCGCCCCTCGAAGGCATGACGCTGAAACGTCCCGAACCGGATGTGGCTGTGTTGCAGGCGCACCAGGACGGCGCTGCGGGTGGGGCTGGGCTCGTCATTGCGCTCCAGCGCCTCACCGGTCTCGATCACCGAGAAGGTGCGGGAGGTGGGAACACCCAGGGCCTCCAGCATGGCGGTGGCCAGGGCCTCGCGCACCGCGCCCTTGAGCGTCAGCCGCCCGTCGCCGAAGCGGGAATAGGGCGTCTGACCCGACCCCTTGGTCCCCAGGTCCAGCAGCCGGCCCGAGCCGCATTCGCGGAGCTGGGCGAACAGAAAGCCCCGCCCGTCGCCCAGGTCGGGATTGTAGGTGCGGAACTGATGGCCGTGATAGCGCAGGGCGAGCGGCGGATCGAGATTGTCCGGCAGGGGCGAGAACCGGCCGAAATGGGCGATCCACTCCGCATCGGTCAGGGTATCCAGGCCCACCAGATGGGCGGCGCGGTCGTTGCGGTAGCGCAGGTCGGTGCGAGGGAAGTCCGCCGCGCGCACGGGATCGGCGAAGCCTTCGCCCAGATCGGGAAACCGCGGGTCCGGCTCATAGAGCGAACTGACAGGCATCCGCAGGTCTCCTTGCGCTGGCGAGCGAGGCCTCAGACCAGGTTCTCGGCCCAGTCGATGGCGTCTCGGGGGACGGGGACGATCCTGACCCCTTGGGAGAACCTCTGCAAATCGGCGACGGTTTCGTCGAAATCCGGCGCATCGGCCGAGGCGTCCTGGCTGACCGCCAGGGCCTGCACCTTGAGCCCCGCGGCGCGCACCACCGACAGGGCGGTGAGGTTGTGGCTCATGGCCCCCAGATAGGAGCCCCCCACCAGCAGCACGGGCAGGCCGAGCGCCTGCATCAGGTCAAGGTTGAGACCATCCTCGGCCAGGGGAGACATGACGCCGCCGGCGCCCTCCACCAGCAGCAGGTCGGCCCTGGCCGCCACGATCACCGCCCGGCAGGCCGCCACGATCCCGGACAGCTCCAGGCGCACCCCCTCACGCCGGGCGGCCATGGGGGGCGACAGGGCTGCGGCGAAACGCAAGGGCGACACGGCCTCCAGTCGCGCGGCGTCCAGGGGCTCCCCCATGGCGGCGATCAGGCGGCCGGGGTCGCTGGCCTCCCAGTCGTCGGCGGAGATCCCGCTCACCACCGGCTTGAAGGCGGCCACCGACAGCCCCTTGGCGCGGGCGGCGCTCAGCAGGGCGCAGGCCACATAGGTCTTGCCCACATCGGTATGGGCGCCGGCCACAAAGAGCGCGGTCATCGGCGGGGCTCCAGCAGGGGCCGGATCAGGTCGGCCAGACGGTCCACCTCGGCGTCGGGGTGGGCGGCGGTGAAGGCCAGGCGCAGGCGCGCGGCGCCCGCCGGCACGGTGGGCGGCCGGATGGCCACGGCCAGGAAGCCCTCGGCCTCCAGCCGCGCCATGGCGTCCAGAGCGGCCTGGGCCTCGCCCAGCATGACCGGCACGATGGGGCTCTGGGCCGGCGGCAGGCCCGCGGCCTCGGTGAAGCGGCGCGCCTTCTGCAGGGGCTTGGCGGTCAGGTCCGGGTTGGAGGCGACGATCTGCAGCGCGGCGCGGGCGGCCGCCGCGCTCGCCGGCGGCAGGCCGGTGGAATAGACGAGGCTGCGCGCCCGGGTCTTCAGCAGATCCACCACGTCCTTGGACGCGCAGACATAGGCGCCATATCCGCCCAGGGCCTTGGAGAGGGTGCCCATGGCCAGGTCGATCCGGGCCTCCGGGAACAGGGCGGCTGTCCCGCGCCCCTCAGCCAGAACGCCCAGGCCGTGGGCGTCGTCCACCAGCAGCCAAGCGTCATGGGCGCGAGCCAGGTCGCTGAGCGCGTCCAGGGGCGCGATGTCGCCATCCATGGAGAAGACGCCGTCGGTGGCGATCAGGGCATGACGCCCCTCCCCCCGGCTAAGGGTCAGGCGCCGCTGGAGGTCGGCCATGTCGTTATGGGCGAAGACCTGGACCAGAGCGCCAGACAGCTGGGCGCCGGCGAAGATGCAGGCATGGGCGAGCGCGTCCACGAAGATCACGTCCCCCGGCCCGACCACCGTCGGGATGGTCCCCACATTGGCCAGATAGCCCGACCCGAACAGACAGGCGGCCGGCATCGCCTTGAAGTCCGCCAGGTCCTGCTCCAGCGCGCCCAGCAGGGGATGGTCGCCGGTGACCAGCCGCGAGGCGCCGGCCCCGGCGCCGTAGCGATCCACCGCCTGGGCCGCGGCGGCCTTCACCCGCGGGTGGTGCGAGAGGTTGAGATAGTCGTTGCACGAGAAGGACAGCAGCCGTCGCCCGTCGCGCTCCAGATAGAGGCCGTCCAGGCGATGGGTGGGGTTCAGGCGCCGCCGCAGGCGACGGCTCTCCAACTCGTCGAGCTTGGTCCGGGCGAAGGCGGAAAGACTGTCGGTCACCGCGCCGATATGCACGAGGCCGCAGCGGGGTTAAAGCGGGGACGCATCGATCGGGAGGCTGAATTGACCGACTGGCTCAGCGCAGGCGCGCCCCATGTCTGGCGCCCCTACTGCCAGATGAAGACCGCGCCCGCCCCCCTGGCGGTGGCCCGCACCGAGGGCGCGCGGATCATCCTGGAGGACGGCCGGGAACTGGTGGACGGCATCGCCAGCTGGTGGACCGCCTGCCACGGCTACAACCACCCTCACATCGCCCGCGCCGTGGCCGACCAGCTGGCCCGCGCGCCCCATGTGATGTTCGGCGGTCTGGCCCACGAGCCCGCCTATCGCCTGGCGCGGCGGCTGGCCCAGATTCTGCCCGGCGACCTCGACCATGTCTTCTTCGCCGAGAGCGGATCGGTGTCGGTGGAGATCGCCATGAAGATGGCGATCCAGTTCTGGATCAATCGCGGGGTCCAGGGCCGCTCGAAATTCGTCAGCTTCCTGGGCGGCTATCATGGGGACACCCTGGCCACCATGACCATCTGCGACCCGGAAGAGGGCATGCACGGCCTGTTCGCCGGGGTCATGCCGGCGCAGCATGTCACCGCCCTGCCGGTGGATGAGGCCTCGGAGGCCGCCCTGGACGCCCTGCTGCGCGAACGGGGCGGGGAGATCGCCGCCCTGATCGTCGAACCGCGGGTGCAGGGGGCCGGCGGCATGCTGCTGCATGACGACGAGGTGCTGCGGCGGCTGCGGCGGCTGGCCGACCGGCATGAGGTGCTGTTGATCTTCGATGAGATCTTCACCGGCTTCGGCCGGACCGGCGACCTGTTCGCCTGCCTGGGCGCCGGCGTGACGCCTGACATCATCACCCTGTCCAAGGCCCTGACCGGCGGCGCCCTGCCCCTGTCGGCCGCGGTGGCCAACCGCAAGGTCTTCGAGGCCTTCTGGTCGGACGACCCAGGCGCCGCCCTGATGCATGGCCCGACCTATATGGGCAACCCCCTGGCCTGCGCGGCGGCCAACGCCTCCCTGGACCTGTTCGAGGACGGCGCCTGGCGGGGCGAGGTGGCGCGGATCAACACCGCCCTGGCGCAGGGCCTGGCGCCCTGCCGCGACGCCAAGGGGGTGGTCGATGTCCGCACCCTGGGGGCCATCGGGGTGGTCGAATTCGATCACGTGCTGGACTCCGGCGCCCTGTCCCAGCAGTTCGCCGCCCTGGGCTGCTGGATCCGGCCCATGGGCAGGGTGATCTATCTGACCCCCCCTTTCGTCACCTCCGATGCGGAGCTCGACCGCCTCACCGGCGCGGTTCACAAGGTGGCGGGACTAGGTTAGACAGGACCCATGGATGCTCAGGCCCTGATCGACTCCCTGGACCGCGTGGCCGAGCGCAGCGCCGATCCTGCGCCGGAAGTCTATGCGCGCCTCTTCGCCCGCCATCCCGAAATGGAGGCCCTGTTCGTCCGCGACACCCAGGGCGCGGTGCGGGGGCAGATGCTGGCCCAGGCGGTCGAAACCCTGCTGGACTTTGCCGGCGCCAGGACTTTCGCCCCCAACATGCTGCGCAGCGAAGTGCACAACCATGCGGACATGGGGGTGCCCCCGGAGGTCTTTCCCGCCTTCTACCTGGCCATGTCCGAAGCCTTCGCCGAGACCCTCGGCGAAGACTGGACGCCGGCCATGCAGGACGCCTGGAGCGCATTTACCGCCGAGGTCAGCCGCCTCGTCGCGGCCGAGGCGGCCCGCTTCTGACAACCTGTTGGGACCTCAAATCTAGCCGATGGCCGCCTTCAGCCGCTCAGCCGTCTCCTTCACCGCCTCGCCCACGGCCGGGGAGATGTCCGACATCAGGAAGAAGTCGTGCACCAGGCCGGGATATTCCACGTGCTCGGCGCGGACGCCGGCGGCGACCATGCGCTGGGCGTAATCCCGGCCCTCGTCCTTCAGGGGATCATAGCCGGCGGTGACCACCAGGGCCGGGGCGACGCCCGCGCAGTCGGCCTTGCCCAGAAAGGCGCGGCTCGCCTGCGGGTGGCCCTGGGCCGCCAGGCACTTGTCGAACCAGGCGATGGCCTGCTTGGTCAGGATCGGCCCGTCCAGGGCCTGGCGCGAGGCGGTGTCCTGTTCCGGCCAGATGCCCGGGTAGAGCAGCAGCTGGAAGGCGACCTTTCTCTCGGGATCGGACTTCAGGGCCAGGGCCGTCGAAGCGGCCAGATTGCCGCCGGCCGAATCGCCGCCCACCGCGATGCGGGACCGGTCGAAGCCGATATCCTCGGCGTGGTCGAAGGCCCACTTCACCGCCGCCAGGGCGTCGTCATGCCCCGCGGGGAAGGGATTTTCCGGCGCCAGGCGATAGTCCACCGCCAGGACCCGCACGCCGGCCAGGGCGGCCAGGCGTCGACAGTGACCATCATGGCTCTCCAGGTCGCCGATGACGAAGCCCCCGCCGTGGAAATAGACCAGCCCTCCGGTGGCGGCCGCCGCGCCGTGGGGCGTATAGAGGCGGGCAGGTATCTCGCCGGCGCCGCCGGCCACCCACAGGTCGCGGACGTCCACAGCCTGGGGCGGGTTCTGGTCGCTGGCCTTGCGCTGCATCCGGTAACCCACCCGGACCATTTCCGGCGGCAGGGCGTCCAGGGGCGGCGGCGGCTGTCCTTCGGCGGCCTTGGCCTGGGCGTCCACCATGGCCTGGAGATGCGGATCCATCATCGGCGTCATCCTCGCTTGAAACTCTGTTCGCCCTCTGGCCGGGGCTGGCATGAAAACGGCCCCCGGCGCGAGGCCGGGGGCCGTGCAACCGGGTCAGACGAACCGGCCTATTCCGCGGCTTCCTTGGGCGCGTAGCCCATGACCGCCTTAACCTCCAGGAACTCGTGGAAGGCGAAGTCGCCCCACTCGCGCCCGTTGCCGCTCATCTTGTAGCCGCCGAAGGGGGCGGTCATGTCCGACGCGCCGTTGATCGACACCTGGCCGGCGCGCAGGCGCGAGGCCACTTCGCGGGCCTTGGCCAGATCGGCGCCGTTCACATAGGCCGCCAGGCCGTACTCGGTGTCGTTGCCGATCTCGATGGCCTGATCGACGCTCTCATAGCCGAGGATCGACAGGACGGGACCGAAGATCTCCTCGCGGGAGATGGTCATGTCCGGCTTCACATTGGCGAAGACGGTGGGCTTCACGAAGTAGCCCTTGTCGATGCCCTCGGGACGACCGACGCCGCCGGCCACCAGGGTGGCGCCTTCGTCGATGCCCTTCTGGATCAGGCTCTGGATCTTCTCGAACTGGGTCTCGGAGACCACGGGACCCAGCATGGCGTTGCCGGTGGGGTCGCCCACCGTGATCTGGCTGGCGGTCTCCTTGGCCACGGCGATGGCCTCGTCCATCCGCTGGGAGGGGACCAGCATGCGGGTGGGCGCGTTACAGGACTGGCCGGAATTGTTCATGACGTGACGCACGCCGGCGGCCACGCTCTTGGTGAACACGTCGTCGTCCAGGACGATGTTGGGGCTCTTGCCGCCCAGTTCCTGATGGACGCGCTTGACCGTCGGGGCGGCGTTCTTGGCCACCTCGATGCCGGCCCGGGTGGAGCCGGTGAAGGAGACCATGTCCACTTCCGGGTGGCTGGAGAGCGGCACGCCCACGCCCAGGCCGTCCCCGTGGACCATGTTGAACACGCCGGCGGGAACGCCCGCCTCGTGCATGATCTCGGCGAAGATCTGGCCGCTGAAGGGGGCCACTTCCGACGGCTTCAGCACCATGGTGCAGCCGGTGGCCAGCGCCGGGGCCACCTTGCACATGATCTGGTTCAGCGGCCAGTTCCAGGGCGTGATGAAGCTGCAGACGCCGATCGGCTCCTTGACGATCATCGTCGTGCCGCGGTCTTCCTCGAACTTGAAGTCCTTGAGGATGTTGATGGCCGTGGCCAGGTGGCCCATGCCGGCGGGCACCTGGGCGCGCTGGGCCAGGGAGGCCGGGGCGCCCATTTCTTCGGTCACCGCCGTGGCCAGATCGCCGAAGCGCTTCTGATACTCGGCCAGGACGCGCTGCATGATGTCCAGGCGTTCCTCGCGGCTGGTGCGCGACCAGCTGGCGAAGGCCTTGCGGGCGGCCTTGACCGCCTTGTCCACATCGGCCGCGCCCCCCAGGGCGATCTTGCCGGCGACGGCCTCGGTGGCCGGGTTGATGACGTCCAGCGTCTTCAGCTCGACGGGCTCGACCCACTGGCCGTCGATGTAGAACTTCAGGTACTCGCGCATGCCGTCCCTCCTGGACCCTAATCATTTGTCGGCGCGCGGCTTCATGACGGCCCGCGCAGTTTCAAACAGGCATTTTAGTGATCGCCGTTCACCAAGGAAACGGCAATCGCAGGCGGGCGCCGAAATTCGCGCCAGGAATTGGCGCCGGCCTGGGCTGTAAGGTGGCCCGGCCCTTCGCCGGCCGCAACCACCCGCGCGCCTTATTCGCTCATGGCGGGGGGCCGGCGCGGGTTGCGGGCCGGCCCCGCCCTCGCTAAAGCCGGAACAAGACTTCTGCGGAGAGACCCTCATGGCCGCCATCCTCACCATCCTGATCTTCATCGTCGCCATCGGCGCGCTTAACATGTTCGAGTTCGGCCGGATCGACTGACCCCTCAGGCTTGGGCGAGCGGCTGAGCGCCGTGCCTGATTCCGCGCGGGGCGCGGCCCTGGTCACCGGCGGCGCCCGCCGCATCGGCAAGGCCCTGGCGCTGACCTGCGCCCAGGCCGGATATGACGTGGCCATCCACTGCCGCCGGATCGACGACGACGCCGAGACCACGGCCGCCGATATCCGCGCCCTGGGCCGCCGCGCCCTGCTGGTCACCGCAGATCTGCGCAACGAGGCCGAGACTGCGCCCCTGGTCGGGGCGGTGGAGGCCGAACTTGGGGCGGCCACCCTGCTGGTCAATTGCGCCTCGGTGTTCGAGGATGACAGCTTCGCCGGCATGAACCGGCATTCCTGGGACCTGCACATGGAGACCAATCTCCGCGGTCCCCTGGTCCTGGCCCAGGCCTTCGCCCGGCGGGTCGTGGGCGACCACCGCGGGCTGATCGTCAACATCCTGGATCAGCGCGTCCTGCGCACCCGGCCGGAATTCTTCTCCTATTCGCTCAGCAAGGCCGCGCTTTGGGAGGCCACCCGCATGATGGCCCTGGCGCTCGCCCCGCGCATCCGCGTGAACGGCATCGGCCCAGGTCCGGTCCTGCAGTCCATCCACCAGACCCCCGACGACTTCGCCGCGGAGGCGGCCGCCACGCCCCTGGCCCGCCCCGTGGACCCGGCCGAGATCGGTCAGGCCCTGGCCTATCTGATTGACGCTTCGGCCGTCACAGGCCAGATGATCGCCGTCGATTCAGGCCAGCATCTGGCCTGAGCGCCCGACACCCCTTTCCCCCAGCGGAGGGCTCAACGCTTGGCCCTGTCCCCCGTCACCGACTCCCTGCCGCCGGACGCCGCCGGCTCAGTGCGGGTGGTGGCCACCAAGATCTTCGTCTCCGGCCTCAAGGTGGACGCCCAGGTGGGCGTCTACGCCCATGAGCGCGGACGCACCCAGCCCCTGATCCTGGACGTGGAGCTGGACGCCGCCACCGCCAGCCCCACCCAATTGTCGGACACGGTCAATTACGAACTGGTGGCCGAAGCGGCCCGGACCCTGGCGGCCTCTGGCCATATCGGTCTGGTGGAGACCTTCGCCGAGGCCGTGGCCCAGGCCTGCCTGGTCGATCCCAGGGTCAGCCGCGCCCGGGTGCGGGTGGACAAGCCCCAGGCCCTGGCCCCCCACGCCGCCAGCGCCGGGGTCGAGGTCGTGCTGGTCCGGACCTGACCCCCATGAGCCTCGTCCACCGCGCCCGCCTCTCGCCCCTGTCGCCGGAGACGGAGTGGAGGCTGGACGACGGCGTTCTGATCGAGACCCGCGGCCGCAAGACGCGCCGCCTGCCGCTGGCCGAGCTTCGCCGGATCGACGTCAGCCAGGGCCTGGCCGTGGCCGCCTTCCGCCGCGGGCGGGTGCGCATTCCCGCGGGCAGCTTCGCCTCCGGCCTCGCCACCGAAGACCGCCGTGAGAGCTTCACGGCCCTGACCCAGGCCCTGGCGGCGCAGGGGGCGGCCAGGGCGCCCCGGCTCCAGGTCGCGGCTCGCGGGGCGGCGGGCTGGCGCGACGCCGTCGTCTGGATCATCGCCCTCAGCGCCTCGGGCGCGGTGGCCATCCTCTTCGCCGCCGCGGCCATGGGCGCCCTGGCCCTGGGTCTGGCCCTGGCCGCGCGGCTGACCTTCGCCCTGATCCTGGCCCTGGCCGTGTGGCCCTGGCTGGATCGCGGCGCCGCGCGGGATGGAACGCGTCGGATAAACGCGAATTAAGGTGCAGGTCGGGGCGATTGGGGCCAGGATCAGACCGATCGCCGAGCCCGCAAGATCCATGGAGCCCGCCAGATGAGCGAAGTCGCCACGCCCGCCGTTCAGCCCGAAGACCGCACCATGCCCGCCGTGGTCTATGGTCTCTACCTGATCGGCATCGCCAACATTCTGACGATCTTCATTGGACTGATCATCGCCTATGCCAATCGCGCCACGGCTGGTCCGATGATGGCCTCGCACTACACCTTCCTGATCCGCACCTTCTGGCTGTCCATCTGGTGGTTCGTGATCGGCGGCGCCCTGGTGCTGGTGGGGATTCCCCTGTCGCTGGTGCTGGTGGGCATTCCGGTGGTGGTCCTGGGCGCCTTCATCATGGGCGCGGTGGGGCTGTGGTTCGTGCTCCGCTGCGTGGTGGGCGTGGTCTATCTGGCCAAGGGCGAGGTCTATCCCCGCCCTTTGAGCTGGCTGATCTAGAGGCGCCTGCCCATTTTCCAGGCGCCGGCCGGGCGTCGGGCTCCCCCGCAGGTTGCGCGTGGTTGAGGCCCCGTCAGCCCTCCCCGCAAGCTTGGCCTTACCGAAACGACGGCGGTCGGGGGGAGCGGATGCTGGGTCGTGTGGCGGGACTGGTGCTGGGCCTGGGGCTGATGGGCCTGGCCATCGCCGTCCTGCAGCCGGCCGGGCTGGAGGGACGTCTCCCCCCGATTGAACTCTCGGCTTTTGAATCCGTGCGAACGGGCGTGGCCCTGGCGCTGGGGCTGCTGGGGGTGAGCCTGGCCCTCGCCGCGCTCGTGCGGCGAGGGCAGACCGTCGCGCGCGCCGAACGCAGCGAGCCTGTGATCTTCCGGTTCGAGCCGGACGACGAGGCTCAGACCTTCGCCCCGGACCAGGAG
>NZ_DAIMHV010000077.1:0-13938 GCF_036723115.1 Phenylobacterium sp.
GTCCCCCGCTGATCCGCCGCCGGACCCCCTGACGCCGCCGGGCACGGCCAGTCGTCGCAGCTTGCGGACCACCGGCCCCTGGGTGGCCGCGGGCGTCGCCCTGGGCGCCGGCGCGGGCGCGGCCCTGGGCAGCGTGGCCCTGGGCGTCGCCTTCGGCCTGGGTCTGGGCGCGGTGATCGGCGTGGCCAAGGCCAGCCGCGGAAAGCCCCCGGCGGGTTAACGACCTCTTGGCGGGTGGAGGTTAGGCTCAAGGGGCCAAGGGAGGCCTCTTCGCCCGTGTCCGCATCGCCTGTCCCGCCCCGCAGCATCGAGATCGCCGGCCGGCCCGTCGGTCCCGACCACCCGCCGTTCGTCATCTGCGAGCTGTCGGGCAACCACAACGGCGATCTTGGACGGGCCCTGGAGATGATCGACGCCGCCGCCGAGACTGGCTGCGACGCCATCAAGATCCAGACCTACACCGCCGACACCATCACCCTGGACGTGGACCGGCCGGAGTTTCGCATTCAGGGCGGCCTGTGGGACGGCCGCACCCTGCACGAGCTCTATCGTGAGGCCCAGACCCCTTATGAGTGGCATGAGGCCCTGTTCGCCCGGGCGCGCCAACGGGGCGTGATCCTCTTTTCCTCGCCCTTCGACGAGACTGCGGTGGACCTGCTGGCGAGCCTCGATGCGCCCGCCTACAAGATCGCCTCCTTCGAGGCCGTCGACCTGCCGCTGATCCGCTACGCCGCGGCTCGGGGGCGACCGCTGATCATCTCCACCGGCATGGCCAATCTGGCCGAGATGACCGCCGCGCGGGACGCGGCCCTGGGCGCCGGCGCCGCGGGCGTGGTCCTGCTGCACTGCGTCTCCAGCTATCCGGCGGCGCTGTCGGACGCCAATGTCCGTACCGTTCCCGACATGATGGCCCGCTTCGACTGCCCGGTGGGCCTGTCGGATCACACACCGGGAACGGCGGCGTCGGTCGCGGCGGTGGCGCTCGGCGCCTGCGTGATCGAGAAGCACTTCACCCTGGCCCGGGCCGACGGCGGACCGGATGCAGCCTTTTCCCTGGAGCCGGCGGAGTTCAAGACGCTGGTGGACGATGTGCGCGCCGCCTGGACCGCCCTGGGACGGCCCCACTACGACCTGCTGGGCTCAGAGCAGGGCAATATCCAGTTCCGCCGATCCCTCTATGTGACCGCCGATGTGAAGGCGGGCGAGGTGATCAGCCGGCAGAACGTCCGCTCGGTGCGTCCGGGGCTCGGTCTGGCGCCTGAGCATCTCGAGACGGTGCTTGGCCGCGTCGCCCGGCGCGACCTGTCCCGCGGGGAGCCGCTCGCCTGGGACATGGTCTCCGGCGCGCCGGCCTGAGGCTTCAAGCGGGGATGTCGTAGCCCTTGTCGCGCAGCCGCGCGGCGCTCTGCGGCCGCGCCTTGGCCCAGTCGGCGGCCAGCAGGCCCAGCCCCACCACGTCCTGCGGCTCGCCGCCCTTCCACACGTGATGGCGAAACAGGGCTTCGCGGACGAAGCCGAAGGACTGGTGCAGTTTCCACACCGCCTCGTTCTCGGCCAGAACCTCGCAGCACAGTTTGTTGAGGCCCATGACGCCGAAGACGTGCTCGATCACCCAGAATTCGACGAAGGCGCCGACGCCCTTACCCCGCACCGCCGGGGAGGCGAGGTAGTAGGCCCAGGCGCACTTGCGATGGACCGGAGAGATGTCGGCCAGATTGGCCAGCCCCACGGGCTCGCCCTCAAGCTCGATGATCCAGTAGCGGCGGGCGGGATCGACCAGGGCGCTCTCAAACCAGCGGGCGTGGGCCTCGGGACTGATTTCGTCGTCGGAGTACATCCAGCGCGCCACCTCCGGCTGGTTGCGCCAGATCCTCAGCCGGTCGCGATCAGCGCCTGTCACATCCCTCAGCCGGACCTGAGGGCCAGCCATCAGGCCACCCGGCGGCTGGCGGAGGCGCCGCCCAGGGCGGTCGCCAGGCGGGCGGACATTTCAGCGATCCGAGCCGCAGCGTCGGCAGACTCCCATCCGGCCACCACGAAGCGGCCCTCATGGGTGCGGTCGAGGTGGTCGCGAAGCTGATCGAGGCGGCGCACCGCCTCCACCGAGGGGCAGCTGAACCGGGTGCGCAGATTGGCCGACAGGCACTCTCCAAGCTCCAGGGTGCGGTGGGTGAAGGGCGCGGCCAGACGCTGGGCCTCGCGTCGCAGGTCGGCGTCGCTGGCCTCGGCCACGCATTCCAGAGCCACCAGGCTGGCGCCGCGGAACTCATAGGCCCGCAGGGTGCTGATCACCCCTTCGCCCGTATAGTTGCGCACCGTCAGGGGCAGGGGGGCGTCGAGCTTGGCCCGGAAGACATAGGCCGCCACCCGCTCGCCGATGCGTCGGGGCCGGGGCAGGGCGGCCAGGTCGAAAAGAGCCAGCGGGTCGGCCGCCCAGACCACCACGTCGTCCCCCTGGCGGGAGAGGGCCGCCTCCCGCGGGGAGACCAGGGTGTGGAAGCTGATGGCGACGCCCAGACGGGCGAGACCGGCGCCGGCTTCGGCGAAGAGGCCGGCCAGGCCGTTGCGGGGCGCGGCGGCGCGGCGCGGCCTGTCTTCAGGCGCCGGCTGGCCGCTTTCGATGAAGCGCACCTCCGTGAGGCCCAGGGCGGGGGCCGCCCCGGCGTGGATTTCGTCGATCCAGACCCCCAGGCGCCACTCGCAGTGACGGGCCAGGCTGTCGGCTGCCGAGCGGGGGAAGGGGCGGAGGATGTCGGCCAGGGTTTCCGGCGGCGTCGTGGGCTGGGTCGACGGCGCCGGGCCCGTGAAGAGCGGGCCGTGCCCCCAGCTGGGCGCGGCGCCGTCATGGGCGGGGCTCAGCGCGCCCTCATGCAGATCGACCTCGTCAAAGGCCAGGCCCCGCCATTCCAGGGCCGAGCGGATGGGGTCGGCGCCGGCGCCGAATAGGAACTCCCCGTCGCGCAGCTCCAGGCCCTGGCGGCTGCGCGGCAGGCTCCAGCCGCCCGGACGATCGAGCGCGTCCTCGATGGTGATGGCCGTGGCGCCCAGGCGATGGGCCTCAAAGGCGGCCAGAATCCCAGTGAGGCCGGCGCCGATGATACGAACCCTGCTCATGCCCTGGCCTCCCCGACCGCATGCGTGAAGCCTCAGCATGGGGGAGAGGTCGAAAAACTCGGTTAAGGCGAACGCGTCAAACGGTCGCGGCCTGGACGAGCAGGGGCCAGAAGGCGTCGGCCGTGCGCGCGGCGCCCTGGCCGTCGCAGAGCTCGGCGCTTCGCTCGGCCAGCTGGTGGCGCAGGGACTCGTCGACGAACAGCCGCGTGACGGCGCGGTCCAGGTCGGCCTCGAAGGTCGCCGCAGCGCCGTCCACCGCCAGGACTGCGCCGGCCTTGGCCAGGGCCTCGGCGGCCGGGCGCTGGTTGTCGGCCAGGACGATGACCACGCTGGGCAGGGCCAGGACGCAGCGCTCCCACATGGACGAGCCCGCGGCCCCCACGGCCAGATCGGCGCGGGCCGACAGTTCGGCCATGTCCAGGCTGTCGATGTGCAGGGCCAGGCGCGGGTCATGGGCGGCGATCCGCTCCAGTCCGCGGCGGCTCGCGGCGCCGGCGCCAATGACCACGTCCAGCTCGGCCTCTCCGAACCGGCGACGCAGGCGCTCCACCACCTTGCCGGTGATCCCGTTGAGGTCGGTCAGGCCCAGGGACACCAGCACCCGCCGCGGCTCCCGCGCCCGTCTGGAGAGGGCGTAGTTGCGCACCGCCGCAAAGGCGGGTCGCACCGGGGCGTAGCGCGGGCCGAGCAACAGGCGCGCGCGGCCCGCCAGGCCGGCATAGTCGGCCTCGATGCGGGCGGGGCCTGAATCCAGCACCAGGTCGGCGGCCAGGGGGCGGTCGGCCAGGTCATCGATCACCAGGGTCGGACGCCCGTCGGCGATGGCCTCCTGATGGGCCTTGGAGAGGCCGTAGTGATCGAAGACCACCGCCTCGAACGCCATGGCCTCGGCCGCCGCCGCCAGGGTCTCGGGCGAGAGATCGCCCACGGGGCGCCGGTTCAGGTCCGGGGCGAAGCTCTCCAGCAGGGTCTCGATGGCCGGATCGGCCAGGAACAGGCACTCCGCCCCCCGCTCGGTTAGGGCGGCGGCCAGGGTCAGGCTGCGCATCACATGGCCGCCCCCCACCTGGGGCCCGGCGTTCAGCACGAAAAGGACTCGCGGGCTCATATCCGTCGCTCGCCCCCAAGCATGGCGAGATCAGGGCGCCCTCGCACGAAATCCCGCACGGCGTCGGAGCTGAAGGCTGGATCGACGGGATAGAGGGTCTCGAAGACGGCTGAGACGAAGGCGAAATCCTCCGGCGTGTCGACCGTCCAGCGCACCTGGCCCTCGTCTAGGGGCGGGTCGAGCCGGGCCACCCGGTAGAGGTCGGGGCGGTTGCGGATGTCCCAGGTGACGTGCTCGCGCGCCAGGGGGCTGGTCGCCTCGGCGGCGCTGCGCAGCAGGGCGGCGGTGCGGATCACCTCGACGTCCTGACCCTTGGGCCAGCCATGGGGGTCATAGCGATTGTGGGTGTAGTCGGCGTCCTGCGCCAGGTGATGGGCGATGGTGGCGTCGATGATTGCGGGGTCGCTCAAGGGGCAGTCCCCGGTCAGGCGCACCACATGGTGGGCAGGGCGGCCGGAGACGGCGCCGGCGAAGCGGGCCAGGACGTCCTCCAGGGGGCCGCGCCGCACCTCCACCCCTTCGGCTTGCAGGCGTTCAGCCAGAG
This sequence comes from Phenylobacterium sp., assembly GCF_036723115.1. Lineage (GTDB taxonomy): Bacteria > Pseudomonadota > Alphaproteobacteria > Caulobacterales > Caulobacteraceae > Phenylobacterium. The sequence continues at coordinate 4,767 of NZ_DAIMHV010000077.1, forward strand.
GATCGTCGCTGGGCTCGACGCTGGTGGCCACCAGCAGGGCGTCGATACGCCGGGCGCGCCTGACCCGCTCGATCTGGCGCAGGATCATCGGCGCGCCGGCCAGGGGCAGCAGCACCTTGCCGGGCAGGCGGGTGGAGGTCAGGCGGGCCTGGAGAACGGCGAGAATCAAGAGCGGCTCCTTTCCCGCAGGATAGCGGCCGCTCAGAGGTCCCGCGTCCTATTCCTTGACGAAGAAGCCGCCCGGCGCAGACGCCCAGCCGAACTTCTCGATCCGCGGGGGCTTGCCGTCGAAGAATTCCTCCAGGGCCTCGCTCTCGCCGGGCCATTCGCGGATGGCGTATTCGTCCAGCAGCACGACGCCCCCGGTGAGAATCCTTGGCCAGAACGCCCTGAGCGCCTCCAGGGTCGGCTCATAGAGGTCCATGTCCAGGTGCAGAAGGGCGATGCGCAGGCCCGGATGCTCGGCCACATAGGCATGGGCCGTCTGGCGCACGTCCCCGTCGACCAATTCCACCCGCGGCCGCTGAGGCACGAAGGAGTCGGCGTTGAAGGCGTCCACAAGGGCGAACAGGGTGTCGCGGAACTGGGCCGGGTTCCAGCCCTCGGCGGTGTTGCCCACCCGGGCGTCCAGGCCATCCTTGTCCGACCGGTCGGCCAGTCCCTTGAAGTGGTCGAAGCCCAGCACCTTGCGGGTGCGGTCGCCGGGGCAGAAGGTCTCCAGGAAGCGGGCGAAGGTGAGCAGGGACGCCCCCTTATAGACCCCGCACTCGACGATATCCCCCGGCAGGTCCTCGACGAGCTTGAACACCTCGTAGTGGGCGAAGGCCTTCATGAAGTGCATGCGCCGGCCGAAGGAGGCCAGGTTGGCGATCAGGTCATGATCATCCAGATGCGCCTTCAAAAGGCCGCGCAGGGTCTCGTCGGCGGGAATCATTCGGTTTCCTCAGATGCGATCAGTTCGGGCCGGGCGGCGGCGAAGGCTTCGAACCCGTCGGCATGGCGGTGGCGCCAGCCCCGCGCCACCATTTCGAGGGCCAGCAGGTCGCCGAAGCGGACCTGGATGGAATAGCGGTGCCGGGGGCCGGGATTGTAGCCCGACCGGTGGGGGACGCTGTTGTGGAACAGGAGAACGTCGCCGGGGCGAAGCTCTGGCTTGCGGACCCGGGCCTCGAAGGCCTCGTGATGGTCGGCGACGATAAAGGCGTCCCGGCCCCCCAATCGGCGCCCGGCCCCGTCGCGCTTGAAGCGGATATCCACGGGATAGATCTGCGCCGCGGTCGTCTCGACCACGTCGATCCCGCCGTTGCCGGCCCCCGAGGCGGTGAGGGGAATCCAGGCGGTGACCGAGCGGTCGCACAGCATGTTGTAGGGATAGTCCTGATGCCAGTCGAAACCCCGCCAGGGTTCGCCGGCCAGGTCCATGCGGAAGACGGCGTGCTGGAACGGGCTGTGCAGGCGCTTCGCGCCGGTCATGCGCTTGGCGGCGTCCAGCAGTTCCGGGGCGGTGATGATCTGGCGGAAGACCACGGTCTCGCGCATGGCGTCATAGACCTTGCCGAGGGCCGGCCGATCCCGGGCGGCGAGATCGCTCACCAGGGCGTCCAGATCGCCGTCGCCGCGGGCGCCGCAGGCGCGCACAAGATCGCTCAGGGTGTCGCAGGCCTCCGCCAGCAGGTCAGGCGCCAGCAGGTCCTTCAGCTCGGCGGCGAGGGGGGCGGTGGACAAGCAAGGGGCTCCGGTCAGCCTTCCTTGCGAAAGGCTAGGGAGCATCGGCTAACCGATCATTAACCGTAATCTCCGGGCCGATCAGGCCTGATGGTAGTCCCGCAGGCGTTCGATCTCGGCGCGCGAGCCCATCATCACCGAGGCCCGCTCGTGGAGACCGCGGGGCTGGCGGTCCAGGGTGTCGCCGGCGCCGTCGAAGGCTGCGCCCCCGGCCTGTTCGACGATGAAGCCCATGGGGTTGGCCTCGTACATCAGGCGCAGCTTGCCCGGACGATCCGGCTCGCGCTGGTCCCAGGGATACATGAAGACCCCGCCGCGGCTGATCAGCCGGTGGACGTCTGCCACCATGGAGCCCACCCAGCGCATGTTGAAGTCCTTGCCGCGGGGGCCTTCGACGCCGGCCAGACACTCGTCCACATAGCGGCGCACGGGCGCGGCCCAATGGCGCATATTGGCCGCGTTGATGGCGAACTCCTTGGTCTCGGGCTTGATGGCCAGGCCCTGGCCGGTCTGGACCCAGTCGCCGGACTCCGGATCAAGGGTGAAGGCCGCCACGCCCTGGCCGAGCGTCAGGATCATCTGGGTCTGGGGGCCATAGACCACGTAGCCTGCGGCCAGCTGGTTGCGGCCGGCCTGCAGGAAGTCGGCTTCCACCGGCTCGCGCCCCGGACTATCGGCGGGGCAGGGCAGGACCGAGAAGATGGTGCCGATGGAGACGTTCACCGCGATGTTGCTGGACCCGTCCAGGGGGTCGAACAGCACCAGCAGGCCGCCCTCGGCCGGGACGGGGCGGACCGGATGGATGGAGTCCATCTCCTCCGAGGCCATGGCCGCCAGGGCTGGCGCCTCGGCGCAGACCCGCAGCAGGATGTCGTTGGACAGCACGTCGAGCTTCTGCTGCACCTCGCCCTGGACGTTCTGCTGATCCAGCGCGCCCATGGCCTGGCCCACGGCGCCTTGCCGGACGTGGCCGCTGATCTCCACACATCCCCGGGCCAGGGCCTCAATGAGGGCGGCGAGGCCGGGCTCGGCGGCCTGGGACAGGAAGGCGGTCAGGGTGGTCTGGCTCAAGGCGCACCTCTTGCGGGCTGGAACCGGGCGGGTATCGCGCGCCGGCCCTTAAGTCCAGACGCCGCGCCCGGATCGAGCGGTCAGGCGCAGCGATCAGGCCTTGGCGAGGGCGCCCGCCCGCCGGGCGTCGAACCGGCGCAGCACCTCTGCGGCGGCGCGATCGGTCTCCTGCAGCGGCTCGTAGGTCCAGCTGTGGAAGGCGCCGCCGAAGGGCCTGGCCGCCCCAAGGCGTTCCAGCTCCTCGTGATAGAGCCGGAACTTGAGGCTTTCGCCCTCCATCTTGAGGATGAAGACCGGCTTGCCGGTGGAGGCCGCCTCAGTGGTCATGTTGGTGCTGTCCTCGGTGGCCAGAATGAAGTCGGCCGCCCCCAGGAAGGCGAAATAGGGATTGGGTCCGGCCCCGTCCCAGATGACGCCGGGCAGATGTCGCAGGCGGGCCGACAGCAGCGCCTTGGCGTCCTGTGGCGTCCGACGGGAAAAGGTCACCATGACCGAGCCGCCCTCCTGGGCGACGGCCGCCTCGATGTCGTGGGCCATGGCGGCGGCGGCTTCCGGCGACAGGTTGAAGGCCTTGGACTTCCCCCCGATGAGCACCGCGACCCTCGGCCGGGGCAGGGGGTCGAGCTGGTCGGCGAAGCGCGCCTGCTCCTCGGCCAGGCGCTGGGCGGTCACGCGATGGGGCGAGCCCATGATGGGCAGCACATTGTCGCCGCTCAGCCGGTCATGCTTGGGGGGAATGATCAGGTCGAAGGCCTGCGGCGGGGCGCGGGGATCCTGGAGCTGCACCACCAGGGTCTCGCCCTTGCTCCATCGGCGCATGCGCAGGGAAAAGGGCAGGGTGGCGCGCCCGGCGGCGATCCAGATGTCGGGCCAGGGCGGCACGAGCCCATGGCCAGGCGCCAGGGCCGACAGGGGCGCAGGCTGCAGCCACCAGGGCAGTCGACCCAGGCGGCCGCGCCAGGTGATGCGTTTGACGCTCAGCGAGATCGGGCGCAGACGGCCCAGGGCCTCGGCCAGGCCCAGGCCCTGGTTCTCAATTCCGGCGCGTCCGTCCGAAACGACCCAGACGCGGGGCGGGGAAGTGTCTTGCGCCATCAGTGGACTGCTCGCCCGGCGGCAAGGCGCCGCCGTTCAGGATCATGGACGATCAATGGGGCGAGGCGGTGGCGAAGGCTCAGACCCACTCCACCTTGAGGATCTCATACGACTTGACGCCGCCAGGGGTGTTCACCTCGACCACGTCGCCCACCTCCTTGCCGATGATGGCGCGGGCGATAGGGGAAGAGATGGAGATGCGGCCGCCCTTCACGTCGGCCTCGTGCTCGCCGACGATCTGATAGCGGGCCTCGTCCTCGGTGTCCTCGTCCACCAGGGAGACGGTGGCGCCGAACTTCACCTGGGTTCCCGACAGCTTGGACACGTCGATGACCTGGGCGCGCGCCAGCTTGTCCTCGATCTCGGCGATCTGGCCTTCGATCCAGCCTTGGCGCTCCTTGGCGGCGTGATACTCCGCGTTCTCGGAGAGATCGCCGTGCTCGCGCGCCTCGGAGATCGCAGCGATCACGGAGGGCCGCTCGACGGTCTTCAAACGCTTCAGTTCGTCGTCGAGAGCCTGATAGCCCCCGGCGGTCATCGGGACTTTTTCCATGGCGGGTGAGGACTCGGGTAGTGCGCCTGAAAGATTCTCCGGCCGCGGGCGCCAACGTCCGGGGGCTGAAACGATATGAGTGTGCGCTGCGAAAGGCAAGGGGCGGGCGCAATCGCCCCCGACCGGCGCCACAACGGGCCGCCGCCCGCGGAGTTCCGCCTCAGGCGCTGGTGCTGATCACGCAGCCGCGCAGTTCCACCTCGTCCGGCGCCTCATAGGCCTTTTCGGTGAAGTGGAACATTTCCGGGGTGACCAGCAGCCGGAAGCCTTCGCCGGCGACCTCCTCGCGGCCCAGCACGCGTTCGCGCCGCACCTCAACGGGGGCGTCGACGAAGTGGAACTGCACCGGGATCTCCACCGCCGCGGCGATGTCGGCCACCCGCTGGCGGTCGCTGCGCCGCATGAGGCCGAGATCGAGGATCACCGACCCGCCGGTGGCCAGGACGGCCGCGGCGGTGGACCAGATCTGGGCCTCGCACCGCTCCACCCGCTCCATCATCCAGTCGAATTCCAGGGGCTCGGGCATGTCGGGGCCGAACAGCCGCCCCATCCAGTCGTCGATGGCGAAGCCCACCGCCGGCAGGCGGCGGGCCAGGTCACGGGCATAGGTGGACTTGCCGGCGCCCTGGGGGCCGAAGATCACATGGATGGTCGCGGTCATGGCGGTGGCTTAGCGGAGGGTGAGCCCGCCGTCGATGACCAGTTCGGCGCCCGTGACGTAGCGCGACTCCTCGCTGGCCAGCCACAGCACCCCGTCGGCGATGTCGCCGGGCTGGCCCTTGTGGCCCAGGGCCGCGGCCACGTTGGCCATGGCGTCGAGGGTCGCCGCCCGCTGCGGGCCGGCGTTAGCGCCGGGACCGCCCGTGCCGATGATGGTGTCCCAGATGGGGGTCTCGATGATCCCCGGATGGACCGAGTTCACGCGAATCCTGTCCTGGGCCGCGGCGCATTCCAGGGCCACCGCCTTGGTGAACAGCCGCACCGCCCCCTTGCTGGCGCAATAGCCCGCCAGGGAGGCTGCGCCCTTGAGGCCGGCGACAGAGGACATGTTGATGATGGAGCCGCCGTCCCCGCTCTTCCGCATCAGGGGGATGGCGTGCTTCACCCCCAGGAAGACGCCCTCCACATTCACCGCCATCTGTCGGCGGAAGTCGGCCAGGCTCATCTCGATGACCGAGCCCCCCAGGCCGATGCCGGCATTGTTGACCAGGATGTCGAGGCGGCCCTCCTGGGCGGCGATGGAGGCGATCACCTGCGCCCAGCCCGCCTCGTCGGTGACGTCCTGATGCAGGTAGCGGGCCGAGCCGGAGGCCGCGCCTATGGCCTCGACGACGGCGGCGCCGGCTTCGTCCTGAAGATCGGTTAGAATGACGGTGGCGCCCTCGGCGGCCAGCCGTTCAGCACAGGCCCGACCGATGCCGCTGGCCGCGCCCGTCACCAGGGCGACCTTGCCCGATACCCGTCCCATCGCATCCTCCTCATCAGCGTCTGATCGCGCTTCACTCACGGCCTAGCTCAGCCGCGAGACGGAGGGAAGCGCCGAGGCGCCCCGCATAAGGCGTGGGGTGGGCGTCCAGGCCGGCGGCGATCTGGCCGCGGCGACCTGGCGTTTCCGACGCCAGCCCTTTGGGCTAGCGCATATAGGCCGGGCTGCCCCCGGCGGTGAGAAGTCCGAACAGCATGGCGCCGCCGAGCAGAACGATCAGGGCGATGATCATGAGATCAGTCGCGCCCTCAAGCTTGTGCAGCAGGTGCCGATTACGGCGGACGGGGGGGTGGTCGTGACCATCATCAGCGTGCATGGCGTGCTCCCTACAGTCTCTAAGGTGACGGGCCTCAGCTCTGTGGCTGGGTCCGACGCCAGACTTGAGACAGGCGTCACGGGAAGACGCTGCTGTGCGGGCGACCGCGAAACTGAACTGGGCCGCCCGTAAGCGCCCGTGCCTGGGTCAAATCAGGCGACAGAAGGGAGCCTGCGCCCGACTTGGGCGCACGTCAACTTTATCCGAACATGGTTTTGTCAGATGCGACGAAATCTCAAGCAAAATTCTGACGCATCTGACAAAAATAGTCTCAGGCGGGCTCGCGGGCGTAACTCTGCAGGGGGCGGACGTCCAGGGCGCCCTTGGCGGTGGCGGCGATGGCCTGTGCGGCGGCCAAGGCGCCGGCCGCGGTGGTGAAGTAAGGCGTCTTCATCATCAGCGCCGTCCGGCGGATCTCGAAGGAGTCCGACAGGGACTGCTTGCCCTCGGTGGTGTTGAAGACCAGCTGAACCTCGCCGTTCTTCATGGCGTCGACGATGTGGGGCCGGCCCTCCAGCACCTTCTTCACCGTCTGAACGGGCAGGCCGTTCTCCGCCAGGAAGGCGCTGGTGCCCGAGGTGGCCAGGATATTGAAGCCCTCGCCCACCAGGAGGCGCACCGCCTCCAGAATCCACGGCTTGTCGCTGTCCTTGACCGAGACGAAGACGCACCCGCCCGTAGGCAGGTTGGTTCCGCCGCCCAGCTGGCTCTTGGCGAAGGCCCGGGCGAAGGCGGCCGAGGCGTCGGCCTCGCCCTCCCGCCGCCAGTCCAGGCCCATGACCTCGCCGGTGGAGCGCATTTCCGGACCCAGCACCGTGTCCACCCCGGCGAAGCGCGCGAAGGGGAAGACGGCTTCCTTCACCGCCACATGGTCGTAGGGGGCCTCGGCCAGATCGAACTCGGCCAGCTTGCGCCCGGCCATCACCTTGGCGGCGATGGAGGCCAGCGGTCGGCCGATGGTCTTGGCCACGAAGGGCACGGTGCGGCTGGCGCGAGGATTGACCTCCAGCACATAGATGCGCGGGGCGGCGCTCTGCGGCTCCTCGATGGCGAACTGCACGTTCATCAGGCCGCGCACGTCCAGGGCCCGGGCCATGGCCTCGGTCTGGCGCTTCAGCTCGGCGATGGTGTCGGGCTTGAGCGAGAAGGGCGGCAGGGAGCAGGCGCTGTCGCCCGAATGGACGCCGGCCTCCTCGATATGCTCCATGACCCCGGCCACGAACACCTCATCGCCGTCGCAGAGGGCGTCGATGTCCACCTCGGTGGCCCGCGACAGGTACTGGTCGATCAGCACCGGGCTGTCGCCGGAGACCTGCACGGCGTCCCGGACGTAGCGGGCCAGCTGTTCGTCGTCGCGGACGATCTCCATGGCGCGGCCGCCCAGCACATAGGACGGACGGATCACCACCGGGTAGCCCACCTGGTGGGCGGCCTTGAAGGCCTCCTCGTCGGAGCGGGCGATGGCGTTGACTGGTTGGGCGATCTTCAGGCGGTGCAGCAGTTGCTGGAAGCGCTCGCGGTCCTCGGCCAGATCGATGGCGTCGGGCGTGGTGCCCAGGATCGGGATGCCCGCATCCTCCAGGGGCTTGGCGAGCTTCAGGGGCGTCTGGCCGCCGAACTGGACGATGACGCCCAGCAGGGTCCCGCGGGCCCGCTCCACCTCGATCAGCTCCAACACGTCCTCGGCGGTCAGGGGCTCGAAATAGAGGCGGTCAGAGGTGTCGTAGTCGGTGGAGACCGTCTCGGGGTTGCAGTTGACCATGATCGACTCCACCCCGATGTCGGCCAGGGCGAAGGCGGCGTGGCAGCAGCAGTAGTCGAACTCGATTCCCTGGCCGATGCGGTTGGGGCCGCCGCCAAGGATGATGGCCTTGCGGGCTTCGGAAGGATCGCTCTCGCACTCGGGGACCTGGCCCAGGGCGCCGGTCTCATAGGTCGAGTACATGTAGGGCGTCTCGGCCCGGAACTCGCCGGCGCAGGTGTCGATGCGCTTGAACACCGGCCGCACCCCCAGGCCGCGGCGCTGCTCGCGGACCTCAGCCTCGGTGGTGTGGGTTAGCTGGGCGAGGCGGGCATCGGAGAAGCCCTGGGCCTTCAGGGCCCGGAAGGCCTCGGCCGTGCCGGGCAGGCCGGCGGCGGCGATACGGGCCTCTTCCTTCACCAGATGCTCCAGCTGGCGCAGGAACCAGGGCTCATAGGCGCAGGCGGCCTGGACCTCTTCCACGGTCAGGCCGTGACGGAAGGCCTGGGCGATGACCCGCAGGCGGTCGGGGGTCGGCTGGCCCAGGGCCCGGACGATGGCCGCCCGGCCGGTCTCGGGATCCTCGGCGTTCTCGATCGCCACTTCGTTCAGACCGGTGAGACCGGTCTCCAGGCCGCGCAGCGCCTTCTGCAGGCTTTCGGCGAAGGTGCGGCCGATGGCCATGACCTCGCCCACCGACTTCATGGAGGTGGAGAGCAGGGGCTCGGACCCCGGATACTTCTCGAAGGCGAAGCGGGGGATCTTGGTGACCACATAGTCGATGGACGGCTCGAACGACGCCGGGGTGGCGCCGGTGATGTCGTTCATCAGCTCGTCGAGCGTGTAGCCCACCGCCAGACGGGCGGCGACCTTGGCGATGGGGAAGCCGGTGGCCTTGGAGGCCAGGGCCGAGGACCGCGACACCCGCGGGTTCATCTCGATGACCACCATGCGCCCGTCGGCGGGATTGACCGCGAACTGCACATTGGAGCCGCCCGTCTCCACCCCGATCTCGCGCAGCACGGCGATGGAGGCCGCGCGCATGCGCTGATATTCCTTGTCAGTCAGGGTCAGGGCCGGGGCCACGGTGATGGAGTCGCCGGTGTGGACGCCCATGGGGTCCACGTTCTCGATGGAGCAGACGATGATGCAGTTGTCCGCCTTGTCGCGGACGACCTCCATCTC
>NZ_DAIMHV010000078.1:0-13785 GCF_036723115.1 Phenylobacterium sp.
CCCGAGGGGTGGCGCGTTCAGTGGGTGCAACGGACCCGAGGGCATCGCCCCTGGACCTGGAGCGCGGCGACCCTGGACGAGGGCGCCTGAACGCGCTCATTCCCTTCAGTGGTTTCAGTGGTAGCGGCGGATCAGGCCCACCAGCCGGCCCTGAACCGCCACCTGGTCGGGGCCGAAGATGCGGGTCTCATAGGCCGGGTTGGCCGCCTCCAGCGCCACCGAGGCGCCCTTGCGCCGCAGCCGCTTGAGGGTGGCCTCTTCCCCCAGAACCAGGGCGACGACGATGTCGCCGGAATTGGCGGAGTCCGACCGGCGGATCACCACATAGTCGCCGTCGAGGATGCCGGCGTTGATCATCGAGTCGCCCTGCACCTCCAGGACGAAATGCTCCCCAGCCCCCAGCATGGATTCCGGAACCTGCAGGCGGTCGCGCTCGTGCTGGATGGCCTCGATGGGCGTGCCCGCCGCGATGCGGCCCAGAACCGGAAGCTCACGCACGTCGTTGGCGACCGTGGACGATGGGGCCGCGGGCGCGCCCGCACCGGATTCCACCAGTTGCGGCCGGAAGGCGCCGCGTCCCTTGGGCGGAGCCGCGGTGGTGGCCTGTTGCGGCAGCTTCACCACCTCCAGAGCGCGGGCGCGGTGGGGCAGGCGGCGCAGAAAGCCGCGTTCCTCCAGGGCGGTGATCAGGCGGTGGATGCCGGACTTCGAGGCCAGATCCAACGCCTCCTTCATCTCGTCGAAGGAAGGGGAGACTCCGGTCTCCTTGATCCGCTCATGGATGAACATGAGCAGTTCGTGCTGCTTACGGGTCAGCATGGCTTCCACCTGAAGGAACAAATCGCAAACGTTAGCGATGTTCTCTAGGTGTTCTTCCTTAATGTCAAGTTACCGACAAAGCCTCGAAAACCTCATCGGCTTCAACGGCTTGCCCGCGGGCCGGAGGGATCAGGCGAGCAGGCGGCGGGTGGCTTCGGCCACGTCGGCCTGCCGCATCAGGCTCTCGCCCACCAGCATGGCCCGAGCCCCGCAGTCGGCGAGGCGCTGGGCGTCGTCGGGACCGGCTATGCCGCTTTCGGCCACCAGCAGGGCGCCCGCAGGCTTCAGCGGGGCCAGGCGCTCCGTGGTGGCGAGATCGGTGTGGAAGGTGCGCAGATTGCGGTTGTTCACCCCCACCAATCGGGCGCCCAGGGCGCTGGCGCGGGCCATCTCGTCCTCGTCATGCACCTCGACCAGGGCGTCCATGCCCAAGCGGTCGGCCTCGGCCTTCAGTTCGGCGGCGAGGACATCATCCACCATGGCCATGATGATCAGAATGGCGTCGGCGCCGAGCGCCCGCGACTCGGCCACCTGCCAGGGATGGACCAGAAACTCCTTGCGCAGCACCGGCAGGCCCGCGGCCTCCCGCGCCGCGGTCAGATAGGCCTCGGAGCCCTGGAAGCTGGGCGCGTCGGTCAGAACGGAGAGACAGGCCGCGCCTGCGCTCTCATAGGCCCTGGCGATGCCGGCGGGATCGAAGTCGGCGCGGATCAGGCCCTTGGAGGGGGAGGCCTTCTTCACCTCGGCGATCAGGGCCAGACGGCCGGGCGCGAAGGCGCGTTCAAGCGCTGCGTGGAAGCCGCGCACGGGGGCGGCGGCCCTGGCGTCGCGATCCACGGCGTCCTGGCTGCGCGCGGCCATGCGGGCGGCCACCTCCTCGCGCTTGTAGGCGGCGATGGATTCGAGGACGTCGCTCATGAGTTGGTGATCTCGCACAGGCGTTCCAGGGCGGTCCTGGCCTGCCCTGATTCGATGATCCGCCCCGCCAGGGCGACGCCGTCGCGCAGGGTCTCCACCCGGTCGGCCACCAGGAAGGCGGCCGCCGCATTCAGGGCGACGATGTCGCGATAGGCCCCGGTCTCACCCTCCAACAGCCGACGCAGGGCCGCAGCGTTCTCTTCCGGCGCGCCGCCGGTGAGGTCTGACAGGGCCGCGCGGGGAAGGCCCACAGCCTCGGGCGTGATGGTGAACAGCCGCACCTGGCCGTCGCGCCATTCGGCCACCTGGGTCTCGCCGGTGGTGGTCATCTCGTCCATGCCGCTCCCGTGGACGACCCAGGCCTTTTCGGTCCCCAGCCCCCCGAGCACCCGGGCGAGCGGCTCGACCCAGCGGTCGGAGAAGACGCCCAGCACCTGGCGCTGGGCCCTGGCCGGGTTGGTCAGCGGCCCCAGCAGGTTGAACAGGGTTCGGAACCCCAGCTCCGCCCGGATGGGCGAAACATGCCTCATGGCCCCGTGATGGGCCTGGGCGAAGAGGAAGCACAGCCCCGCCTCGTCCAGGGCGCGCAGCTGCTGGTCGCGGCCGGCCATGATGTTCACCCCGAGCGCGGCCAGCACATCGGCCGTGCCGGAACGCGAGGAGAGCGCGCGGTTGCCATGCTTGGCCACCTTGAGCCCGCCGCCTGCGGCCACAAAGGCCACGGCGGTGGAGATGTTCAGCGTGTGCAGGCCATCGCCGCCCGTGCCGCAGACATCGATCACCGGATAGGGATGGTCGAGCACCACGGCGGCGTCGCGCATGGCCCGGGCGCCGGCGATGATCTCGCCGATGGTCTCGCCCCGCATCCGCATGGCCGTCAGGGCGGCGGCCACCTGGGCGGCCGTGGGCTCTCCGCGCAGGCAGGCGGCGAAGAACTGCTGGGCGTCGTCCTCGGAAAGGGTCGCGCCGTCGGCCAGGCGCGCCAGCAGCGGCTTGAAGGCGTCGGACATGGGCGGGCTCAGGCCGCGTCCAGCCGCCGGGCGCCGGCCAGGTCGAGGAAGTTGGAGAGAAGGGCGTGGCCGCCCTCGGTGGCGATGGATTCGGGGTGGAACTGCACGCCGAAGATCGGCCGGCTCACATGCTGCAAGCCCATCACCTCGCCATCCTCGGTCCAGGCGGTGATCTTCAGCACCTCCGGCATGGTGTCGCGCTTCACCGACAGGCTGTGATAGCGGGTGGCGGTGAAGGGATTGGGCAGGCCTGCGAACACCCCTTCGCCGGCGTGGTGCATCAGGCTCGTCTTGCCATGCATCAACTGGCTTGCGCGGATGACCTCGCCGCCAAAGGCCTGGCCGATGGCCTGGTGGCCGAGGCACACGCCGAGGATCGGCAGATCCTCAGGGGCGGCGGCCAGAAGGTCCAGGCAGATGCCCGCCTCATTGGGCGTGCAGGGACCCGGCGACAGCAGAACCCCCTCGGGTTTCAGCGCCAATGCCTCTTCGACGCTCAGCGCGTCATTGCGGCGGACCAGCGTCTCGGCCCCAAGCTCGTTCAGGTAGTGAACGAGGTTGTAGGTGAAGCTGTCGTAGTTATCGACGACCAGGATCATGAAGGTTCTCTAGCCAATGGCGACCCAGGCGCAAAGCGCTCCGTTGCATATGGGGGCGGCGGGGCCGACAGTTCAGCATGAGCCTCGCTGATTCCGCCCTCGATCCTGCCGCCCTGGCCCGGGCGCGCGCCCTTGTCTCCCCGGCGCCCCGGCGCGAGCGGATCTGGCCGGTCCTGGCCGCCGCCGCCTTCGCCGCCACGGCGGCCCTGGCCCTGGCCGGGGCCATGATCACCGCCCCGCCGGTGGTCACCCACTCGGCCCTCAGCCCAGCCCCGTCTGAGGACGACGGCTTCATGCCGCTGGAGATGGAGCCCGTGCCGCCCCTGACGGAAGGGGATCTGACGGCGGGCGATCTGACGACGGGTGATTTGCCCGGCGAACGCGCCGCCGCGGCGCTGGATCGCTGATCAGACGAAACGCCAGGCGTCCTCTGCGGCCCGGCGCAGGGCGCGGGCCTTGTGCAGGGTTTCGTCATACTCGGCGTCCGGATCGGAGTCGGCGACCACGCCGCCGCCAGCCTGGATGTACATCTGGCCGTCCTTGAAGCAGGCGGTCCGCAGGACGATGCAGGTGTCCACCGAGCCGTCGGCGCCGAAATAGCCCACAGCGCCCGCATAGGCGACGCCGCGCTTCTCCAGCTCCAGCTCGTCGATGATCTCCATGGCCCGAACCTTGGGGGCGCCTGACAGGGTGCCGGCGGGCAGGGCGGCCATGAGCACGTCCACCGGGTCTACGCCCTCCGGCGCATCCCCCTCCACATTGGAGACCAGGTGCATGACGTGGCTGTAGCGCTCCACGAAGAAGGAGTCGGTCACCCGCACCGACGGGCCCTTGGGCCGGGTCGCCGGCGCCTGGTTGCGGCCGTCCTGGCGCAGCATGGCCACCCGGCCCACATCGTTGCGGCCCAGGTCCAGGAGCATCAGGTGTTCGGCCCGCTCCTTGGGGTCGTTGATCAGCTCCTGCTCCAGGGCGGCGTCCTCTTCCGGGGTCGCGCCGCGCGGACGGGTCCCGGCGATGGGGCGGATGGTGATCTTGCCGTCGCGCAACCGCACCAGAATCTCGGGGCTGGACCCTGCCAGCTGGAAGTCGCCGAAGTTCAGGAAAAACAGGAACGGCGAGGGATTGGTCCGCCTCAGCGAGCGATAGAGCGCCAGGGGATCGTGGGGGAAGGGCGCCCGGAACCTGTGGCTCGGCACCACCTGGAAGATGTCGCCGGCGCGGATATAGGCCTTGGCCCGCTCGACGATTTCCCGATAGGCCTCGCGGCTGACGGGCGTGGTGAAGGCGTCGGGCGTCGGCGTCCCCTGGCCGGTGAGCGGCGGGGCGGGGGCGGCCAGATCGGCCACCACCTGCTCCAGCCGCCCTTGGGCTGCGGAATAGGCGTCCTGCGCGCTCGTCCCGTCGGGGCGAACCGTGGTGGCCAGGATGATCTCCTGACCGATGGAATCGAAGATCGCCACCACCGAAGGCCGCGTCATGACCCCGTCGGGCAGACCCAGCGGATCGGGGTTGATGTGGGGCAGGCGCTCCACCAACCGCACCATGTCATAGCCCAGGGCGCCGAAGACGCCGGCCACCATGGGCGGAAGCCCCGCCGGAATGTCCAGGCGCGAAGCCGCCACCAGGTCGCGCAGGGTGTCCAGGGTCTTTCCGGGCAGCGGGCGGAAGGCGCCGGCGGCGATTTCGTCGCCCTCGGCCACCTCGGCCTGCTCCCCCCGGCAGCGCCACACCAGGTCCGGCCGCAGGGTGATGACCGAGTAGCGCCCGCGCCAGGCGCCGCCCTCCACGGATTCGAACAGAAAGGCGTAGGGCTGGCCGTGAGCGATCTTCAGATAGGCCGAGACCGGCGTCTCCAGATCATCGATCAGGCGCGTCCAGACCACCTGGGAGACGCCAGCCCCATAGCGGGCGGAAAAGTCGCTGAGCGAAGGCTCGACGTTCACGCCTTGGGCTCCGCGCTCTTGGCCGGCGCCTTGGCCGCCGGCGCGGCCTCGGCGTCGAGGCCCAGGACCGCGCGGGCGCGGGCCTCGTCCACCCGGACCTTGACCTTGTCGCGCGCCGCCAGGCTGGCGGCCTGGCTGATGTCGCGGAACATGGCCATGGTCAGCTGGGGCCGGGCGGCCTCGGTGAGGCCGGCGGCCGCCTGGGCCGAGCCGGGACGGATCGCCTCAAGACGCCCCACGATCATGCCGAACTGCACATCGCTGGCGCGGAAGACCTCGTTGGCGCTGGCCCCAAAAGCGGTCACCAGGGCGTCGTCGGAAAGCCGACCGCCTTCCTGGGCGTTGGTGCGGGTGAGGGCCGCAGCCCGGGTGACCCGGGCGCCGATGGAGCTGGCGGCGGCCTCCATGGTCTTGCCGCCGCGGACCTCTTCGGCCAGGGCGTCGGCCTTGGCCTGCAGGCGACGGACCATCTCCCGCTGCATCCAGACCCGGGTCAGGACCGGCCGGAGCTCGTCCAGGGGCGGCAGGGCGGGCGGAATGATCCGCTCCACCTTGACCGCGAAATAGTCGCCCTGGCCACCCTCCACGAGATCGCTTTCAGCGCCTTCGGCGAGCTGGAAGGCGGTCTGCACCATCTGCGGCGAGACACCTTCGACCGGCCCCCCGTCCTGACCGCGTCCGTCCTCGCTCACGGCGGGCAGGGTGACGACGACGGCGCCGGCGGTTTCGGCGGCTTCAGACAGGCTGGCGCCGCCCAGATGGGCCTGCTCATAGGCCTGGGTGCGCTCATAGACCTTTTCGGTGGCCGCATCGCGGCGCAGTTCGGCCTCGATCAGGGGGCGCACATCCGCCAGGGTCGGCGAGCGGCCGGGAGTCACCTTCAGGACCTTGACCACGGCCAGCCCCAGTCCGCCTTGAATGGGGTCGCTGACCTGGCCCTCGTCGAGGGCGAAGGCCGCCTCGGCCACCACCCGGTCGGCGATGGAAGTGCGCGGGCGATCGTCGTAACGCACGGGCTCGACCCCCAGGTCCCGGGCCACGGCGGCCGGGTCTTCACCGGCGCGCAGCCTCTGGACGATGCGCTGGGCGGCGGCCTGGTCGCGGGCCGGCACCTGGACAAGGGTGCGGGTTTCCGGTTGTGAGAGGGTGTCCTTGCGGAAGTCGAACCGGGCCTGGATGTCCTGCTCGGACAGCTGGGCGGGCACGTCCTCGGGCCGCGGAGCGAAGCGGACCACCGACAGCACGCGGAACTCGGGCCGCCGCAGATTGTCGGCGTTCTCCTGCATGAAGGCCTGGAGCTGCTCGTCGGTGGGGGCGCCTGGCGCCTCGACAGCGCCCACCCCGACGGGGAAATAGGCGATGTCGCGTTCTTCCAGGTCCACCAGGGCGTTCAGGGCCCCGTAGGCGCGCGGCGCCCGCAGTCCGCCCACCAGGCCCGCAGCGAAGTGGGTCTCCGCCACCTGGTCCTTCAGGCCGCGCAGGAACTGGTCGCCGGTCAGGTTGTTCTCGGCGAGCACGCGCTCCATCAGATTCGGATCGAAGCGCCCCGAAACCGGATCAAAAAAGCCCCGGATCTCGCGCAGCTGCTTGGCGACGAGATCGTCAGACGGCCGCAGGCCCAGCTTGTGCAGCAGGGCGCCCATGGCCTCGCGGATGGCGATCTGTTCCAGAAGGCCGCCGATCACGCCATTTTCCGCCGCCATCTGCGGAGTGATGGCCTGGCCGGCCTGTTGCTCGGCGCCCCGGCGCCAGTTGTCGTACTCGCGCCGGAACTCCTGGCCGTCGACGCTGCGGTCGCCGGCGGTCACGACGGAGTCGGAGAACTGACCCCGCAGAACGTCCGACATCCCGAAGACGGCGAAACTGATGATCAGAAGGCCGATCAGAAGGGCCGCCACCCAGGATTTGGCGAAGGCGCGGAAAGCGGTGAGCATGGAGGGCCCTTCCTCAGGCGCGAAGTCCAGAGCGGCGGGTATAGTTGAGGCGGCTTCCCCACCGCAAGCACGTGACAGTCAGTCTCCCTTGGCTTAACCGATCCCGGCATTGTCTCGGAGAGGTTTGAATGAGCGCGCCCGTCCCCATGATCGCCGGCAACTGGAAGATGCACGGGACGGCCGCGGCCCTGGCCGAGGCCCAGCAGGTGGCCGGCGCCGACCTGCCGGCCGGCGTGCGCGTCGCCCTCTGTCCCCCCGCCACCCTGGTGGAGCGGATGAGCCGGACGCTTCAGGGCGGCCCCGTCCTGGTGGGCGGTCAGGACTGCCATCCCGAGCCCCAGGGCGCCCACACCGGCGATGTGTCGGCCGAGATGCTGGCTGAAGCCGGCGCCAAGCTGGTCATTCTGGGCCATTCGGAGCGGCGCGCCGGCTATGGCGAGAGCGACGAGGTTGTGGCCGCCAAGGTCGCCGCGGCCCTGCGCGCCGCCCTGGAGCCGGTGGTCTGCGTGGGCGAAACCCTGGCCGAGCGGGAAGGGGGCAAGACCCTGGACGTCGTCACCTGGCAGGTGCGGCGTTCCCTGCCCGAGGCCCTTTCCGCACGACCCTTCACCGTGGCCTATGAGCCGGTCTGGGCCATCGGGTCGGGCCTGACCCCCAGCCTGGGCGACATCGAAGAGGTCCACGCCGCCATCCGCGAGACCCTGGTGGAGAAGTTCGGCGAGGCCGGCGCCCGGACGGCGATTCTCTATGGCGGCTCGGTGAAGCCCGCCAACGCCCGCGAAATCCTGGCCCTGCCCGAGGTGGGCGGCGCCCTGGTGGGCGGGGCGTCCCTCAAGGCGTCCGACTTCCTCGGCATCATCGGGGCCGCCGGCGCCCGCTGAGCCCCTGCGCCCCCTCGCAGCCGCAGGGGCCTATGGCCTTGCGCGCGGGAGAATGATAGAGCGCGCCCTTGGTTTTACGGCCATCGCCCCAGCGGCCTGGCCAGACGTCCGGACTCCTTCATGCTCCTTGGCATCCTGCTCGTTCTCCAGATCCTCGTCTGCCTGGCCTTGATCGGCGTGGTCCTGCTGCAGCGCTCCGAAGGGGGCGCCCTGGGCATGGGCGGCGGACCGACCGGTTTCATGAGCGCCCGCGGCGCGGGCAATGTGCTTTCGCAGATGACCTGGATCCTGGGCGGCGTCTTCTTCGCGCTGAGCCTGGCCATCACCCTGATCTCCACCCAGTCCAGCGGCGGCTCGGCCCTCGACCGGCTGAACGTGGAGGCCCTGGACCCCAGCCAGCTCAGCCCGCCTCCGGCGGCTGCTCCGGCCGCGCCCGAGGCCCCGGCCACCGGCGGCGTCCTGGACGCCCCGGCGCCGCAGATCCGCAACCCCGTGCTGGACGACGGCGCGGCCGACCCGGCCCCCTGACGACAGAAGCGGCGCCCTTCGGGGCGCCTTTTCACATCCGGCCCGACGTCCGGCGGCCTCGCCGGGCGGCGGCCTGTTCCTTTTCGAGAGGTCGGCTCGCCGACCAGGTCAGACGTTTTGGCGCAGGCCCGGCATGGGGCGGCGCCCCGAATCGATGGTAGGTTGATCGCCCATGACCCGGTACATCTTCATCACCGGCGGCGTGGTTTCCTCACTGGGAAAAGGTCTCGCGTCCGCCGCCCTGGCTGCGCTGCTGCAGGCGCGCGGCTACAAGGTCCGACTGCGCAAGCTCGACCCCTATCTGAACGTCGATCCGGGCACGATGAGCCCGTATCAGCACGGCGAGGTCTTCGTCACCGAGGACGGGGCTGAGACGGATCTCGATCTTGGCCACTACGAGCGGTTCACCGGGGTGAACGCCACCCGGGCCGACAACGTCACCACCGGCCAGATCTACAAGACCATCCTGGAAAAGGAGCGGCGCGGCGACTATCTGGGCGCCACCGTCCAGGTCATTCCCCACGTCACCGACGAGATCAAACGCTTCGTCCTGTCCGATCCGGGCGAGGGGGTGGACTTCGTCCTGGTGGAGATCGGCGGCACGGTGGGCGACATCGAGGGCCTGCCCTTCTTCGAGGCGATCCGCCAGCTGGGCCAGCAGCTGCCCCGCGGCCACGTCTGCTACGTCCATCTGACGCTGCTGCCCTATATCAAGACCGCCGGCGAGATGAAGACCAAGCCGACCCAGCACTCCGTCAAGGAGCTGCGGTCCATCGGCATCCAGCCGGACATCCTGCTCTGCCGTTGCGAGACGGCCATTCCGGCGGGCGAGAAGCGCAAGATCGCGCTGTTCTGCAATGTCCGCGAGAGCGCGGTCATCGAGGCGCAGGACTCCAGCAGCATCTACGCCGTGCCGCTGGACTATCACCGTCAGGGGCTGGACACCGAGGTTCTGGACGTCTTTGGCATCAAGGACGCCCCGCCGCCCAACCTGTCGCGGTGGAACTCCATCGTCGAGACCCTGACCAATCCCGACGGCGAGGTGAACATCGCCATCGTTGGCAAGTACACCGGCCTGACGGACGCCTATAAGTCGCTGGTGGAGGCCCTGGTGCACGGCGGGGTGGCCAACAATGTCCGGGTCCGTTTCGACTGGGTGGAAGGCGAGGCCTTCGAGACCGGCGATGACGGCATGATCGCCGAACGGCTGACGGGGGTTCACGGGGTTCTCGTTCCCGGCGCCTTCGGGCAGCGCGGCTCGGAAGGCATGATCCGCGCGGTTCGCTTCGCCCGGGAGCATGAAATCCCCTATTTCGGCATCTGCTTCGGCATGCAGATGGCCATGATCGAGGCGGCCAGGAACCTGGCGGGCCTCAAGGACGCCTCCTCCACCGAGTTTGGCCCCACGGCCGAGCCGGTGGTCGGCCTGATGACCGAGTGGGTGCGGGGCAACGAACGCGAAATGCGCGGCGAGGGCGACGATCTGGGCGGCACCATGCGCCTGGGCGCCTATGATGCGGTGCTGACCCCGGGCTCCAAGGTTTCGGACATCTATGGCGGAGAGGCGATCAGCGAGCGCCACCGCCACCGCTACGAGGTCAATATCCGCTATCGGGAGTCCATCGAGCAGACCGGCCTGCGGTTCTCCGGCCTATCCCCGGACGGGGTCCTGCCCGAGATCTGCGAGCGGGCCGACCATCCCTGGTTCGTGGGCGTCCAGTTCCATCCCGAGTTGAAGAGCCGCCCCTTCGAACCTCACCCGCTGTTCGCCAGCTTCATCGGGGCGGCCAAGGAGCGGAGCCGTCTCGTTTAGCGGCCCGCGGAGAAGGATCTGAGCATGAGCGGCGAGGAAGACTTCGTCTTTGACGAGGCGACCGGCGAGTGGGTGGCGGCCGGCGAACTGGCCGCCCGCGCGGCGCCCGCCGCCGTGGAGGTGCGCGATTCGGTGGGCAATCTCCTGGCCGACGGCGACGCTGTGACCCTGATCAAGGACCTGAAGGTCAAGGGCGCCGGCCAGACCCTGAAACGCGGCACGGTGATCCGGTCCATCCGCCTGACCGGCGACGACCAGGAGATCGACTGTCGCTTCGACGGGATCAAGGGCCTGGTCCTGCGGGCGGAGTTCGTCCGCAAGGTCTGAGACGCGCCCAGGTGCACGGGCCCTGGCCGCCCAGGGGCAGCGAAACAAACCTGCCCCTGAGAGACTGAGGCGCTTGAAAGACTCAGGCGTTTGCGTCATACACGCCCGCTCACGTCGGCGGCCGCGTTGGCCGCCGTCTCCTTTTTACACGCCTGCGAGACTCTCCCATGGCCGTTCCTAAGCGAAAAGTATCGCCCTCGCGGCGCAACATGCGGCGTTCCCACGACGCGCTGGGCCGCAATTCCTATGTGGAAGACAAGGAAACCGGCGAGCTGAAGCGCCCGCACCATGTCGACCTGAAGACCGGCATGTACAAGGGCCGCCAGGTCCTGACGCCCAAGGAAGACTAAGGCCTCGTCGGCGCGCTCGCGCCGCGGCCCGATGTGTCCTCTATGCAAGGCCTCGCCCCGAACCGGGCGGGGCCTTTTGCGTGCGCGATTGCCGCACCTGACGAAGCTGGCTAAGCCACCGGCCACAGTTTCATGCCCGCCGCCGCAGCCGCACGAGGACCCCATGACCGAGATCGTCGACATCACAGCCCGCGAAATCCTCGACAGCCGGGGAAATCCCACCATCGAGGTGGATGTGATCCTGGAGGACGGCTCCCTGGGGCGGGCGGCGGTGCCCTCGGGCGCGTCCACCGGCGCCCACGAGGCGGTGGAGAAGCGCGACGGCGACAAGGGTCGCTATCTCGGCAAGGGCGTCCAGCAGGCGGTTGACGCGGTCAATGGCGAGATCTTCGACGCCCTGTCCGGCTTCGACGCTGAGGATCAGCGCCGCCTGGACACCACCCTGATGGAGCTGGACGGCACGGCCAACAAGTCGCGCCTGGGCGCCAACGCCATCCTGGGCGTCAGCCTGGCCGCCGCCAAGGCCGCAGCCGGCAGCGCGGCCCTGCCGCTCTACAAGTATGTGGGCGGCGTCTCCGCCCGCGTCCTGCCGGTGCCGATGATGAACATCATCAACGGCGGCGCGCACGCGGACAATCCCATCGACATCCAGGAGTTCATGATCCTGCCCACCGGCGCCGACACCTTCGCCGAGGGGCTGCGCATGGGCGCCGAGATCTTCCACGGCCTGAAGAAGGCTCTGAAGGACGCCGGCCACAACACCAATGTGGGCGACGAGGGCGGCTTTGCTCCCAATATCGGCAGCGCCGAGGAGGCCCTGGCCTTCATCGTCAAGGCCGGCGAGGCGGCGGGCTATCGCTGCGGCGACCACTTCCACCTGGGGCTGGACGTGGCCTCCACCGAGTTCTTCAAGGACGGCAAGTACGTGCTGGAAGGCGAGGGCAAGACTTTCGACCAGGGCGGCATGGTGGATTACCTGGCCGGTCTTGTGGCCAAGTTCCCCATTGTCACCATTGAGGACGGCTGCGCCGAAGATGATTTCGACGGCTGGAAACTGCTGACCGACAAGCTGGGCGGCAAGGTTCAGCTGGTGGGCGACGACCTGTTCGTCACCAATCCGGCCCGTCTGTCGGACGGCGTCGCCCGCGGCCTGGGCAACTCCATCCTGGTCAAGGTGAACCAGATCGGCACCCTGTCGGAGACCCTTGAGGCCGTCGATATGGCCCACCGCGCCGGCTATACCGCCGTCATGAGCCACCGGTCGGGCGAGACCGAGGACGCCACCATCGCCGACCTGGCCGTGGCCACCAACTGCGGGCAGATCAAGACCGGTTCGCTGGCCCGGTCCGACCGCACGGCCAAGTACAACCAGCTGCTGCGCATCGAGGAAGAGCTGGGCGACCAGGCCGTCTATGCCGGCCGCCAGGCCCTCAAGCGCCTCTGAGATCCAGGCGTAGAACGAGAACCAGGACCAGCAGGGGCGTGGCCGCATAGAGCGCAAGGCCCGCCCCCAGGCCCCAGGCGTCGGCCACAGCTCCCACCAGAGCCGGAAAGGCCGCTCCCGCCAGGCCGATCGCCGAGACGACCGCGCTGGTCGACCCCGCCTGGCCCGGACGCAGGCTCAGCATGCAGGCCTGCAGGGCGGTGTAGAAGACCGCCCCCGCCATTCCGAAAACGAACCCGGCGGGCACGAGCGCCCATCCCGGGGCGAACAGGGCCGGGGGCAGGCTCAAGGCCATGACCCCCGCGGCCGGCCGGATCAGATCCCGCGCGGCCCGTCCGGCGGCGAGCCGCTCGGCCAGGATGAAACCCACGAAGCCGCCGACCAGCAGGCCCAGGGGAAGCATCACCGCCGCAGCTCTGCTGTGCCCCTGATCTTCAAGACGGGCGATCAGAAAGGCGACGAGCGGCTCGTCCAGGAGGCCGTAGAGACCCATGATCGCCCCGATCAACAACACCCGCCCGTCGCGCATCACCGCCAGCAGGCCGCGCAGGGGTGTCTCATGTCCGCTCGGCGGAGCCGGGGGAGGAAACCGGTAGGCGGAAAGCCAGGCGCCATAGGCGAGCATGAGGCCGCCGCCGCCCAGGAACAGCCCCCGCCAGTCGAGTCCGGCCAGGGCCGCAGCGGCCAGGCTGGCCGGCGCCAGCAGGTCACCCACCGCCGACCAGGCGTGCTGCCGCGCCAAGGCGCGGGGCAGTTGCGGCCCAGGCGCCAGGTCCACGAGGGCGACCTCGCATCCGTGGATGAAGGCGTCGCTGGCCGCGCCCCAGACGAAGGCGGCGGCCAAGAGCGTCCAGAAGCCGTCGCCGAGGCCGAAGACGATCATCGCCGCGCCATAGGCCGCAGCTCCCGAGGCCGCGAGCCATCGCCGGCTGACATAGTCGGCGGCGACTTCGAAGGTCATGCCCAGGAGGCCGCCCAGGCTGAGGGCGGCCAGGATCAACCCGGCCTGAGCGTAGGTCAGGCCGAGATCCAGGCGCAGGGCCTCGAAGGCGCCGGCGGGCAGAAAAGTGAACCACTCGTCTGCGAAGCCGACCAGCAACAAGGCCGCCACGAAGCCCCGTGGCGCGCCGCCGATGGCGGGAACCGCAAACGCCGCGAGCCGGGCGAGCCGGCTGGGCGGATCAGACGATCAATTGGGTGGGTGCTTGGGGTCCATGGG
>NZ_DAIMHV010000079.1:0-13650 GCF_036723115.1 Phenylobacterium sp.
CAGCAGGCGCTGCGGGTCTTCGATGGCTTCCTTGACCTTCACCAGGAAGGTCACCGCGCCCTGGCCGTCCACCACGCGGTGGTCGTAGGAGAGCGCCAGGTACATCATCGGCCGGACCACCACCTGGCCCTTCACCACCATGGGGCGGTCCTGGATCTTGTGCATGCCCAGGATGCCCGACTGAGGGGCGTTCAGGATCGGCGTCGACATGAGCGAGCCATAGACCCCGCCGTTGGAGATGGTGAAGGTGCCGCCCTGCAGGTCGTCCAGGGCCAGCTGGCCGTCCCGGGCCTTCTTGCCCAGGTCGCCGATGGCCTTTTCCACCCCGGCCAGGCTCAGGGCGTCGGCGTCACGGACCACCGGAACCACCAGGCCCTTCTCGGTGCCCACGGCCACGCCGATGTCGTAGTGGTTCTTGTAGATGATGTCCTGGCCGTCGATCTCGGCGTTGACGTCGGGCACCTGCTTCAGGGCGGCGATACAGGCCTTCACGAAGAAGCTCATGAAGCCCAGGCGCACGCCGTGGCGCTTTTCGAAGACGTCCTTGTATTCCGAACGCAGGGCCATGACCGCGCCCATGTCCACCTCGTTGAAGGTGGTCAGCATGGCGGCGTTGTTCTGGGCCTCCTTCAGGCGCCGGGCGATGGTCTGGCGCAGGCGGGTCATGCGCACCCGCTCTTCGCGCTCATGCAGTTCGCGCGGGGCGGCCGGCGCGGCGGGTGCGGCCGGCGCGCTGGCCCGGGCCTCCAGGGCGGCGATGGCGTCGCCCTTGGTCACCCGGCCGTCCTTGCCCGAGCCGGACACCTTGGACAGGTCGAGATTGTTTTCCGTGGCGATGCGCTGGGCCGAGGGGGCCGCGGGGCGGGCCTCGGCGGCGGCCGGCGCGGGCTTGGAAGCCTCAGCCTTGGGCGCTTCAGTCTTCGGCGCTTGCGCCTTGGCCTCGGGCGCGGTCTTGGCCGGCGCGGCGGCGCCGCCTTCGGACAGCTTGCCCAGCACCGTGCCCGGCTCCACCGTGTCGCCTTCGCCGGCCAGGATCTCGGCCAGCACCCCGTCGGCGGGGGCGGCCACTTCCAGGCTGACCTTGTCGGTCTCCAGCTCCACCAGGATCTCGTCCTTGCGAACGGCCTCGCCGGCCTTCTTGGTCCAGCGCGCCACCGTCGCCTCGGTGACGGACTCACCCAGGGCGGGGGTCATGATGTCGGCCATTGCGGAGGGTTCCTGTTCTTGTTCTTGAGAGGTCAGCGGAGGGTGGGGCGAAGGGTCAGGCGAAGGCTTCGCCGAGGAAGGCCTGCAGCTCGGCCATGTGCCGGCTCATGAGGCCGGCGGCGGTGGAGGCCGAGGCCGGGCGACCCACATAGCGGGCGCGCTTGGCCTTCACGTCCAGACGCTCCAGGGTCAGCTCGAGCCAGGGATCGACGAAGGTCCAACCGCCCATGTTCTTGGGTTCTTCCTGACACCAGACGAGTTCGGCGTTCTTGAAACGCTTCAGCTCGTTAGACAGGGACTTGACCGGCCAGGGATAGAACTGTTCCAGGCGGAGGATATAGACGTCCTCTATGCCCCGCTCCTCGCGGGCCTCCAGCAGGTCGTAATAGACCTTGCCCGAGCAGAGGATGACCCGGCGGATCTTGTCGTCCGGGGCCAGGGCCACGGTGGTGTTCTCGCCGCGCTCGGCGTCGTCCAGCAGCACCCGGTGGAAGGACGAACCCTCCGACATGTCGGTGAGCCGCGACACCGCCTTCTTGTGACGCAGCAGGCTCTTGGGCGTCATCAGCACCAGCGGCTTGCGGAACTCCCGCAGGAGCTGGCGGCGCAGGATGTGGAAATAGTTGGCCGGGGTGGTGCAGTTGGCCACCTGCATATTGTCCTCGGCGCAGGACTGCAGGAAGCGCTCCAGCCGGGCGGAGGAGTGCTCCGGTCCCTGGCCCTCATAGCCGTGGGGCAGCAGCATGACGAGGCCGCTCATGCGCAGCCACTTGCGTTCGCCTGAGGAGATGAACTGGTCGATGACCACCTGGGCGCCGTTGGTGAAGTCCCCGAACTGGGCTTCCCACAGGGTGAGGGTGCGCGGATCGGCCAGGGAGAAGCCGTATTCGAAGCCCAGCACCGCCTCTTCCGACAGGGCGGAGTCCAGCACCTCGAAGTGGGCCTGGGTGGGCGAGAGGTTGCGCAGCGGGAAATACATTTCCTCGGTCTGCTGATCGACCAGCCCTGAGTGGCGCTGGGTGAAGGTGCCGCGGACGGAATCCTGGCCCGACAGGCGAACGGGATAGCCCTGATCCAGCAGGCTGGCGAAGGCCAGGTGCTCGGCGGTGGCCCAGTCCAGGCCCTCGCCGGTCTCGATGGCTTCCCGACGCGTCTGCAGCACCCGGCCCACGGTCTTGTGAACATTCAGGCGCTCCGGCGGCGCGGTGATCTTCCGCCCCAGATCCAGCAGCTTCTGCAGGGGAACGGCGGTGTCGCCGCGGCGATCCTCGCTGGTGGGCAGGGTCAGGCCCGCCCACTTGCCGTCCAGCCAGTCGGCCTTATCGGCCTTGTAGGTCTTGCCGGCCTCGAACTCCTTGTCGAGGAAGTCGGCGAACTCGCCCACCCAGGCCTCGACCTGCTCGCCGGTGACCACGCCCTCCTGGATCAGCCGGGTGGCGTAGATCTCGCGGGTGGACGGATGGTTCCTGATCTTGGCGTACATCAGCGGCTGGGTCATCGTCGGGTCGTCGCCCTCGTTGTGACCGAACCGGCGATAGCAGAACATGTCGATGACCACGTCCTTGCCGAACTGCTGGCGGAACTCGGTGGCCACCTTGGCGGCGAAGACGACGGCCTCCGGATCATCCCCGTTCACGTGGAAGATCGGGGCCTCCACCATCAGGGCCACGTCCGAAGGATAGGGCGAGGACCGGCTGTTCTTGGGGCTGGTGGTGAAGCCGATCTGGTTGTTGACGATGAAGTGGACGGTGCCGCCCACGCCATAGCCCTTCAGCCCCGACAGGGCGAAGCACTCGGCCACCACGCCCTGGCCGGCGAAGGCGGCGTCCCCGTGCAGCAGCAGGGGCATGACATGGCCGCGGCCGGCGTCAGGGTTGTCGCGCAGGGTGAAGGCCTGCTTGGCGCGGGCCTTGCCGATGACCACCGGATTGACGATTTCCAGGTGGCTGGGATTGGCGGTCAGGGACAGGTGGACGTTGTTGCCGTCGAACTCCCGGTCCGACGAAGCGCCCAGGTGGTACTTCACATCGCCTGAGCCCTCGATGTCCGAAGGCGTGGACGATCCACCCTGAAACTCGTGGAAGATCACGTGATAGGGCTTGCCCATCACAGCGGCCAGCACGTTCAGCCGCCCCCGGTGGGGCATGCCGAGCACGATGTCGCGGACGCCGAGCGCGCCGCCGCGCTTGATGATCTGCTCCAGCGCCGGGACCATGGCCTCGCCGCCGTCCAGGCCGAAGCGCTTGGTGCCGGGGAAGCGCTTGTGCAGGAAGCGCTCGAATCCCTCGGCCTCGATGAGCTTCTTGAGAATGGCGATCTTGCCCTTCTCGGTGAACTCGATCTCCTTGTTGCGGCCCTCGATGCGCTCCTGCAGCCAGGCCTTCTGGGCCGGGTCGGAGATGTGCATGTACTGCACGCCCAGATCGCCGCAGTAGGTGCGGCGCAGGATTTCCAGGATCTCCCGCAGGGTGGCGGTTTCCAGGCCCAGAACATAGTCGAGGAAGATCGGACGGTCGTAATCGGCCTCGGAGAAGCCGTAGGAGGCCGGGTCCAGTTCGCTGGCGTCGCCGGGCACGATGGCGATCCCCAGGGGATCGAGATTGGCCCGCAGGTGCCCGCGCATCCGATAGGCGCGGATCATCATGATGGCGCGCAGGGAATCGAGGGTCGCGGCGCGGACCTGATCCACCGAGGCGGCGGGCCTGGCCTCGGCCACCTTCTTTTCCAGCTTGGCCTCGACCGCCGGCCAGAGGCCGTCGATGGCCGACAGCCAGTCGGGACGGGCGCCAGGCGTGGGCGCCTTGGTCCAGCCTGGCTTGCCGGCGCCGCGCTTGATCTCCTCAGCGCGGTCGTGGAGCGAGGCGAAGAAGGCCCGCCACGAGGCCTCGACCGAGTTGGGGTTCTCCGCCCAGCGGGCGTAGAGATCCTCTACGAAGGCGAGATTGCCGCCGTAGAGGAAGGAGGTCTCGGCGAGCACCTCGTTGATCAGACCTGCGTCGTCCGCCATTTTTCCGCTTCCAGACGGGCCGCGGAGCTTCTTGGTGAGAGGAGCCGACGGCGGGCCGCCATACGCTAAATTTGCCTCAGGCGCCCTTAAGCACCTCGAGCAGGGTTTCGCCAAGCTTCGCCGGCGACGGCGAGACGCGGATGCCCGCGGCCTCCATCGCAGCGATCTTGTCTTCGGCGCCGCCCTTGCCGCCCGAGATGATCGCGCCCGCGTGACCCATCCGCCGCCCAGGGGGGGCGGTGCGTCCCGCGATGAATCCGACCATAGGCTTCTTCTTCGGTGAATTCTTGATGAATTCCGCCGCCGCTTCCTCAGCCGACCCGCCGATTTCGCCGATCATGATGATCGATTCCGTCTCGTCGTCGTCCAGGAACATCTGAAGCACATCGATGAACTCGGTGCCCTTGACCGGGTCGCCGCCGATGCCGACGGCCGTGGTCTGGCCCAAGCCCACCTGAGTGGTCTGGAACACGGCCTCGTAGGTAAGCGTCCCGGAGCGCGAGACAACACCCACCGAGCCGCGCTTGAAGATATTTCCCGGCATGATGCCGATCTTGCACTCGTCCGGGGTCAGAACGCCCGGGCAGTTGGGACCGATCAGGCGGGACTTGGAGCCCGAAAGCGCGCGCTTGACCTTGACCATGTCGGCCACCGGGATGCCCTCGGTGATGCAGATGATCAGGGGAATCTCGGCCTGGATGGCCTCCAGGATGGAGTCCGCGGCGAACGGCGGCGGCACATAGATCACGCTGGCCTCGGCGCCGGTCTCGCTCACCGCTTCGGCGACGGTGTCGAACACGGGCAGGCCGATATGGGTCGTTCCGCCCTTACCGGGGGTCACGCCGCCGACCATCTTCGTGCCGTAGGCCATGGCCTGTTCGGAGTGGAAGGTGCCCTGGCTGCCGGTGATGCCCTGGCAGATGACGCGGGTTTCTTTTCCGATGAGGATGGACATTAAGCGGCCCCCCGAACGGCCTTGACGATCTTATCCGCGCCGTCCGACAGATCATTGGCGGAGACGACGTTCAGGCCGCTCTCGGCGATGATCTTCTTGCCGAGTTCGACATTGGTGCCTTCCAGGCGCACGACGAGGGGCACCTTCAGGCCCACCTCCTTCACCGCCTCGACCACGCCCTCGGCGATGATGTCGCAGCGCATGATGCCGCCGAAGATGTTCACCAGGATGCCCTTCACGTTGGGGTCCGCGGTGATGATCTTGAAGGCCGCCGTGACCTTCTCCTTGGAGGCGCCGCCGCCCACGTCGAGGAAGTTGGCCGGCTCGGCGCCGTAGAGCTTGATGATGTCCATGGTGGCCATGGCCAGGCCCGCGCCGTTGACCATGCAGCCGATCTCGCCGTCCAGGGCGATGTAGGAGAGGTCGTACTTGGACGCCTCGATCTCCTTGTCGTCCTCTTCGGAGGTGTCGCGCAGCTCGACGATGTCGGGATGGCGGAACAGGGCGTTGCCGTCGAAGCTGACCTTGGCGTCCAGCACCCGCAGGTGATCGTCGGCGGTGACGATCAGCGGGTTGATCTCCAGCATCTCCATGTCCTTGGCCAGGAAGGCCGCATAGAGCTGGGAGAGCAGGGTGGCGGCTTCCTTGGCCAGGCCGCCGGTCAGGCCCAGCGACTTGGCGAGCGCGCGCCCGTGGTGGGGGAAGACGCCCGTCGCCGGGTCGATGGAGAAGGTGATGATCTTCTCGGGCGTGGAGGCGGCCACCTCTTCGATGTCCATGCCGCCCTCGGTGGAGGCCACGACCGAGACGCGGCTCGTCTCGCGGTCCACCAGCAGGGAGAGGTAAAGCTCGCGGGCGATGGCCGCGCCTTCCTCGATATAGAGGCGGTTAACCTGCTTGCCCTTGGGGCCGGTCTGATGGGTGACCAGGACCCGGCCGAGCATCTCCTCGGCGTTGGCCTTGACCTCGGCGGCGGATTTCACCACCCGCACCCCGCCCTTGGCGTCGGGGCCCAGCCCCTCAAAGCGGCCCTTGCCGCGACCGCCGGCGTGGATCTGGGACTTCACGACCCAGACCGGGCCTCCCAGCTTCTCGGCGGCCTGGGCCGCTTCGTCGACGGAGAAGGCGGCATAGCCGCGCGGAACCGCCACGCCGAACTCTGCGAGTACGGCTTTGGCTTGATGCTCGTGGATGTTCATGAGGCCGCGATGTTGTCGCTGAAATCGCCTCGCCCTGTTGGCGAGTCCAGGCGCTTATAGGCGCCACGTTTCGGCGTGGCAACCGCCGGACGGAGGCTTTTTCCCGCGCCAATGCCGGCGCCGTGGGGGAAGGTTTGCCTCCCTAGCCGAAGAAGAGGCTCCACATCGTGCGTCCAGGGATGAAGGCGAAGACCAGGTTGATCGCGAAGGCGCCGTAGAACAGGCCCATCATGGCCCGGCGGTGGCGTGCGACCTGTCGTCGCCGCGCCCAGAAGACCCCCAGGGGCAGGATGATCAGCGTCCAGCCGGTGAACAGGTGGATGAGGGACCAGCTCCCATGGTTGAGCTCGGTGATGAAGAGGCTGGCGCCGGCGGTCATGGCCACAAGCCCGACCCAGGTCCAGCCCGCCGCCCGATGGAAGCGCCGGCCCTTCCGCGCGGCCATCAGCAGCCCGCCCAGGACCAGGGCGGCCAGGGCGGTATAGAGGTGGATCTGGACCGCCGGGGAGAGGGCGGCGAGGCGGCTGAAGTCGGGGGCGTGCGCCTGCGCCTGACCCAGCGCCTCCCAGATGGGCGTCCAGAACCCCCAGAGGGCCGCGCCGAGAATGGTCAGCACAACCAGCATCGACAGGGCGAAGCCGCCAATGAAGTGGCCTGGGAAGCCGCCCGGGAAGGGGCTGGAGCGTACCGGTCGGGTGGTTTGCGAGGCCTGGGACATGGACTATCTCCGCTCTGGCCGCGGCGGCACGGGCCGCGGACTTGTCAGGCCGGGATGAGGACCGGAGGGGTCGTGGGCCAGGGGGATTTCGCCAGATGACGCGCAGGCTTCGCGAGCGGCAGGCCGCCGCCGGAGACGAAGCGCCGCCGGCCGCCCGGCCCTGGCGGCTCGGGCCCTATGACGCCATGTCGGGCTGGGGGCGGGGCCTGGTCCTGGCCGCGGCGGTGGGGCTGTTCCTGGCCTTCTCCGGCGCGTTCGGCACGATCGAGGCCTCCCTGCCGCGAAGGCTCGTCTATTGGCTGGGGGTGATGGCGCCGGGCGCCCTGCTGGGCGGCGGCCTCGCCCGGCTCTTCTTCCCCCGCGGCGGCCCTGCGGAACCAGCCTGGCGGCTGGGGATGCGCTGCGTGCTGGCGAGCCTCGTCATGGCGGCGCCCTTCACCGTCCTGGCCTGGGGCGGCAGCCGTCTCATCCTGCAAGCCGACATCCCCGCCGACCGTCTGCTTCACCTGTTCGGCCCGGTGTTCATGGTCGCCCTGGTGATGACCGCCCTGAACCTGCTGCTGGAGATCGGGCGCCCGGTCGCCGCGCCTTTGGCCGACGCCCCGCCGGCGCCGGCGGCCCCGCCCCGCTTTCTCGAGCGCCTGCCGCCTCGTCTGCGCGGCGCCGAGCTCTGGGCCGTGGAGGCGCAGGACCATTATCTCCGGCTGCACACCTCGCGGGGGCAGGATCTGATCCTGATGCGCCTGGCCGACGCCCTGGCCGAGCTGGAAGGCCTGGACGGCGCCCAGACGCACCGCTCCTGGTGGGTCGCCCGTCTGGCGGTGCGCGACGTGCGGCGGGGCGACGGACGGGCCGTCCTGACCCTGCCCGACGGGACCTCGGCGCCGGTCAGCCGCAGCTTCGCCCCAGGGCTCCGGGCGGCCGGCTGGTACTGAGCCGCCGGCGCTCTTCGTTCAGCCGCAATTCAGGCATAGGGAGCGAGCCTTGTCGTGAACCTGCGGAACAGCCCCTTGCGGGCCAGAGATTCCATCCCAGCGAGCCCGCCATGAGCCAGCCTCCAGCCTCCTCCGGCCCCCCGCCCGAAGACTTGCGCCAGAAAGACCCCGCGAAAGACCCCGCGGACGCGCCCTTGCGCCTGGAGCCCCTGGCGCACGACGGCCCCGCTTCGCCGGCCTGGCGGCAGGGGCGTCGCGGCGGTGCGGCTTTGGCCGCGGGGCTTGTGATTCTCACCGGCCTCCTGGTCGCCCTTGCGGCGCGCTCGGGGCCAGAGCCCGGCCCCAGCGAAACGACCCTGGGGGTGGAGGTGGCCGCTCCGGCCCCGCCGCCGGAGCCTGTCGCCGACGGGGCGCCGCTGGATGTCCTGCCCGCCGATATGGCCGCCGCCGCCGCCGCCGCCGCCGCTGCGCCCCCGGCGCCTCTGGAAGCGCCGCCTGCGCCAGAGGTCGATGATCCGACACGCCTCGCCGAGGCGACCGCGCCGCCGCGGCCGACGGACGAAGGCGACGAGGCCCGTTTCGTCTCCCTGCCCCCCGTCCAGCCGGGGCCGAGCCTGGACTGTCGGTCCGCCCGTAGCCGCGCCGAGCGCATGGTCTGCGCCGATCCCGCCCTGGCCGAGGCCGATCAGCGCCTGGGAGAGGCCTATCGCGCCGCCCTGGCCGCCGGCGTGCCCGACTGGCGGCTGGAGCGGCAACAAAGGCGCTGGCTCCAGGCCAGGGAAGCCGCAGCCCATGAGGCGCCCTATGCGGTGGCCGGGGTCTATGAGGCGCGCATCGAGGAGTTGCGGGCCATGGTCGGCGGGCCGGCCTGGCCGCCGTCCTGGTGACGCGGTCGGCCTGACAGTCCACGAAAAAGGGCGGCGCCGGTCTCGGCGCCGCCCTCTTGCTGTGCGGATCGCTCAGGGATGCGGGCCGATCAGCCCAGCATGTCCTTCACGGTGTCGCGCTCGCCCACCAGCTCGTCATTGGTGATGGCGATCTTGGACTTGGCGAAGTCGTCCATCTCATAGCTGGTGACGACCTCATAGGCGCCCGGCGTCGTGGTCTTCACCGGCATGCCGGCCCAGACGCCCTCGGCGAAGCCGTAGCGGCCCTCGGAATTGATCGCCACGGAGTGGATCTTGCCCGGAGTGACCAGGTCGCGGACATGGTCGATCAGGGCGTTGGCCGCCGAGGCCGCCGAGGACTGGCCGCGGGCCTCGATAATGGCCGCGCCGCGCTTGCCGACGGCCGGCAGGTAGTCGTTCTTCAGCCAGGCTTCGTCGCCGATCACCTGGGCCGCCGGCTTGCCGCCGATGGTGGCGTGGGTGAAGTCGGCGAACATGGTCGGGCTGTGGTTGCCGTAGATATAGAGGTCGGCCACCTCGTTGACCGAGACGCCGGCCTTCTTGGCCAGCTGGGCGCGGCCGCGGTTCTCGTCCAGGCGCACCATGGCGGTGAAGCGATCGGGGCTCAGGCGCTTGGCCTGGCTGGCGGCGATCATCACATTGGTGTTGCAGGGATTGCCCACCACGGCGATGCGGGCGTCGTCGGCGGCCACTTCATCGATGGCCTGGCCCTGGGCGATGAAGATCTTGCCGTTGTCCTTCAAGAGGTCGGCGCGCTCCATGCCGGGGCCGCGGGGCTTGGAGCCCACCAAAAGGCTCCAGTTGGCGTCCTTGAACGCCACCTTGGGGTCGTCCGTCAGCACCATGTCGGTGAGCAGCGGGAAGGCGCAGTCGTCCAGCTCCATGGCCACGCCCTTCAGGGCCTTCTGGGCGCCTTCGGTGGGGATTTCCAGCAGCTGCAGGATGACCGGCTGGTCCTTGCCCAGCATCTCGCCCGAGGCGATGCGGAAGAGCAGGGCGTAACCGATATTGCCGGCCGCGCCGGTGACCGCCACGCGGACGGGGGGCTTCGTGGTCATGGAGAGCTCTCCTGAAGGGGCAAGACGAATGTGGGCGGTGCGTAGCCCAAGGACCGCCCCTGCGGCAAGGGCGCCGCGCGGGGGGCGCGCCCCAGGGTCTTGCCAGCGACGGGCGGGGTGTCAGCATGGCGGCCATGTTCGAGCTCGATCCGGCCTTCCTCGCCACCTCTCACGCCATCGGCGACCTGCGGCTCTGCGCCGCCCGCCTGCAGGACGACGCCCGCTACCCCTGGATCGTGCTGATCCCCCGGCGCGCCGCCCTGAGGGAACTGGAAGATCTGCCGCCGGGTGAGCGTGGGGCGCTCCTGGACGAGGTCATCGCCGCCGGAGACGCCGTCCGAAAGCTCGGCGAGGCCGCCGGGCGGCCGGTGGAGAAGTTGAACATCGCGGCGCTGGGCAATGTGACCGCCCAACTGCACGCCCATGTGGTCGGGCGACGCGCCGATGATCCGGCCTGGCCCGATCCCGTCTGGGGCCGGCCAGGCGCGAGACCCTACGACCGGCTTGAGCTGGAGACCGCCCTGGCCGTCGCCCGCCAGGCGCTCGGCCTGGCGCCGCAGCCCTGAGGCCTGGCTCAGGCGGCCGCCCGCTGTTCAACCCCGCCGTTCGCCGCGGCGATGCGGAAATGGCCGATCATCTGTCGCAGCCGGTCGGCCTCATGGCTCACCGACTGGCTCGCCGCCGTGCTCTCTTCGGACATGGCCGCATTCTGCTGGGTCACCGAGTCCATCTGACTCACCGCCTGGCTGACCAGCGCCAGGGCCCGGGCCTGCTCCTCGGCCGAGGCCGCGATCTCGGCCACTAGGCTGTCGATGGCGCTCACCTGATCGGAGATCTCCGAGATCGCTCCGCCGGTGCGCCGGACCAGGCCCACGCCCTCATTGACGTTCTGGGTGGAGGCGCTGATCAGGGTCTTGATCTCCTTGGCCGCCTCCGCCGAGCGCTGAGCCAGCGCCCGGACTTCAGAGGCGACGACGGCGAAGCCGCGACCCGCCTCTCCGGCCCGGGCGGCCTCCACGCCGGCGTTGAGCGCCAGCAGGTTGGTCTGGAAGGCGATCTCGTCGATCACCCCGATGATGGTGGAGATGCGCCCGGCCGAAGCCTCGATCCGCGCCATGGCGTCCACCGCCTCCTGCACCACCGCGCTGGTGTCCATGGAGGCCTGCGACGTCCCGGCGATCACCTGGCGGGTGTGGCCGACGCCGTCGGCGGTCCTGCGGACCGACTGGGCGGTCTGTTCCAGGGCGGCTGCGGATTCCTCCAGGCTGGCGGCCTGCTGTTCGGTCCGGCGCGACAGGTCGTCGGACGCCCGGCTGAGTTCCTCGGCGCTGCCATGCAGGGTGCGGGTCAGTTCGGCGATGGCGGCCATCACGCCGCTCACCCGATCCATGGCCCCGTTGAAGTCGGCGGCCAGCTGCTGATAGGCGTCGGGCAGATCCCCGGAAAGGCGGTGCGTGAGGTCGCCCTCCGCCAGCCTTCCGATCGCCGCGCCGATGCTGCCGGCCACCAGGGCCCGCTCTTCGGCGAGCGCTCGGGCCTCAGCCGCCTGCCGGTCCTTCAGCGCCCTGGCTTCGGCCTGGGCCAGCTCGGCGTCGGCCTCCCGCTTGGCCACCAGAATATCCCGGAAGTGGGCGAGGGTTCGGCTCATCACGCCCAGTTCGTCCCGGCGATCCATGTGGCCGATGGCCAGGGCGGTGTCGCCCTCCGCCAGCCGACCCATGCCGGCGGTCAGTTCGGCCATCGGCCTCGTGATGGAGCGCGCGACCCGCAAGCCCAGAGCCACCACGCCGATCAGGGTGGCCGACAGGATCAGGGCCAGAAGGCCCAGCGTGCGGCGGTGCGCCGCGGCGGCCGCCTGGGCCGCGGCGTCCACCTGCTGGGCCAGCGTCTGCTCAAGCTGGTGCAGGGTCTCGGCCCGGCGGCTCGCGGCCGCGTACCAGACCTCGGTCGTGGGCGTCGCGCCGGCGGTGATGGCGGCGCGCAGGTCGACGACGGCGCGATGTTCCGGAGAGCTCAGGAAGCTCTTCCAGGCTTCGGTGATGGCGGGCTCGCGGCTGTGGTCCAGGAAGGCGTAGGCCGCCGCCTCGCCCCCCTGGAGGCGGCTGATGGTGGCCAGGTCCGCGGAGGTCATGGCCCCATCGGCCAGACCCGCCAGGGTCACGGCCCGCTCCTCTGCGGCCAACTCCTTGCCGATCACCACGGCGTCATACGCCCGGAACGCCGCCCCGAGGGCGTGGCCTTCCTGAGCGGCGTCGATCGCGACTTCCTCCAGCGAGGCGAGTTCCGCCTCAATGATGTCGCCGTAGCCGGAGAGCAGGGTCCGGGTGGACAGGCCGCCCGCGTCCACGGCCGCGCGAAGGGCCGGCAGGGCCTCGAGGGCGTCCAGCACCTGGGCGCTGATATGAGGCGGGGCGTCGGCCACCGCGGTTCGATAGGCCTGGATGGCGGCGTCCACCGCCAGCCTCTGGCCATCGAGTCCGGAAGGTTCGACCCCGGTGGCGAGGCCCAGGTTGGCGAGGCTGCGTTCGGCCTGGAGCTCATGCACCAGCGCGCCCCCCGCCGTCGCGGCGGACACTTCGTGAAGGATCGCCTCGGTGCGCTGTAGGCCGCTCCAGCTCTGCAAAAGGAGGGCGGCCATGGCCGCCAGCAGGGCGAGCAGGGGCGTGGCCAGGATCAACTGAATGCGCTTTGAGATCGTCATCGCTTCAGGCCTTTGGGTCTCGGGGCGAGGAAGGCGTCGAAGCCGTGACCTAACGGCGGTCACTGTTGATCAAGCGTTTAACGACCGCCCCGCCGCTCGGTCGGTCAGGCTCGCCGCGCACAAGCGATCGAGAAAAGCGTTTTTATTTCAAGCGTCTGAGTCTGATCGATCAGGCGTCCGTGCGACAACGGGCCGCAACCCCGACGCGTATCGCCCCGCTAGCGGCGGCGCAGGACCACGCCGCGGGGGGCGCCGTCCTCGATCAGGTCGCCGGTCCACTGGCCCTCGCCGGCGGCGGTCAGAGTGATCACCGTGGGCGGGGCCCCGCGACGCGGGGTGAAGCGAAGGGTGACCCGACCGCCGATCCGCTCCACGCTGTCGACGAAGCCTGAGCCGTCCAGGGCGCCGGGGCGGCGCAGGTCCCGCCAGGCGGCCTCCAGGGCGCCGGCGCCGCGATCGACGAAACGCAGGGCGTAGAGGTCCCCGCCCCCGGCGGCGGCCAGGGCCCAGCCGCCGTCCAGAGGCCCTTGCAGCCCCTGGGCGGAGTCGAACGAGGCCCTCAGCCGGGCCTCATAGCTGCGCTCCTCGGCGCTCAAGGGCGCGCCCAGGGGGTCGGGGGCGTCCAGGAAGACGGGTTGGCTGGCGATGGTGGGCTGGTCGCGATCGGCCCGGACGGGCGCGCGGGATGGGCTGGCCGGCGGGGGCGTCGGCGTCGGAGGCGGCGGCGTGACCGCCGCGGGCGTCGGGGCCGCAGCCGGCGCAGGCGTCATCGGAGGCGCGGTGATCACCGGGGCCGAGGCGGCGGGCGGCGGGGGCGTGACAGGCGCCGCAGCGGGAGGATTGTCCAGCAGGGCGCCGATGGGATCTTCCACCTGGGCCGCGGCCGCCCCAGGGACCGCCGCGCCGGCCAACAGAGCGATCCCCAGGGCCGTGAACGGGGCCGTGAAGGGGGTCGTCCAGGGG
>NZ_DAIMHV010000080.1:0-13535 GCF_036723115.1 Phenylobacterium sp.
CGACAGGGGCGCGACATCGCCCGGCGCCGGGACGAATCCTTTGACCTCTCCGGGCGCGCATGGCTTCGTCCGGCGCAATGACAGTCGCCACAGGGGAGGGCGCCATGGCCCAGTTCGGAAGCTACCAGAACGAGATCTATCAGGGCGGACTGCGCGGGGTTCTGCCTGCCGTGCCGGTGGACTACGCCACCCTGGTCCAGCGGGCGACCGCAGCCATGCCGGGGCATGTGCTGAACTATGTCCAGGGCGGCTGCGGGGATGAGTTCACCCAGGATCAGAACGCCGCGGCCTTCCACCATTGGGGCATGGTGCCGCGGATGATGGTGGAGACCTCGACCCGCGACCTCTCCACCGAGATCTTCGGCCACCGCTACGCCTCGCCGCTGTTCATGGCGCCCATCGGCGTCACCGGCATGTGCAGCCAGGACCAGCACGGCGACATCGCCGCAGCCCAGGCCTCGGCCATGACCGGCGTGCCCATGGTGGTGTCCACCCTGGGCAACGACACCCTGGAGGATGTCGCGCCGCATCTCGGCGACACGCCGGGCTTTTTCCAGCTCTATACGCCGCGCAACAGGGACCTGGCCGAGAGCCTGATCGCCCGCGCCGAGGCCGCGGGGTATCGCGCCCTGATCGTCACCCTGGACACCTGGGTCACCGGCTTCCGTCCCCGGGACCTGAACGCCGGCAATTTTCCGCAGCTGCGGGGCCATGTGCTGCGCAACTACACCTCCGACCCGGTTTTCCTGAAGCTCCTGGGCAAGGACCCCAAGGACGCGCCGGCCGAGACGGTGGCCCTGTGGGGCTCGCTCTTCGGCCGCCCCATGCTGTGGGAGGACATCGCCTGGCTGAAGTCGGTGACCAAGATGCCCATCGTGCTCAAGGGCATCTGTCATCCCGACGACGCCCGCAAGGCCGTCGACCTGGGGGCGGACGGGATCTACTGCTCCAACCATGGGGGCCGCCAGGCCAATGGCGGCATTGCAGCCATCGACATGCTGCCCGATGTCATTGCGGCCAGCGGTCAGGTCCCCGTCTGGTTCGACTCCGGCGTCCGGTCGGGCTCCGACGTGGTCAAGGCCCTGGCCATGGGCGCGACCGCTGTCGGCGTCGGCCGCCCCTTCGTCTATGGCCTGGCCCTGGACGGCGCGGCCGGGGCGGCGCACGTGCTGAAGTGCATCCTGGCCGAGGCCGACCTCTTCATGGCCGTCAACGGCATGCCGACCCTGGCCGACCTCCGGCGCGAAGGGGTGCGGCGGCTCTGAGCCGGCGCCCCCCGACGCGATCCTATTCGGTGTAGAGGGCGCGCAGGCGGGCGATCCCGTCGGCGTCCACCCCCAGCTCGGCGGCGAGATAGCCCTCGACCCCGCCATAACGCCGGTCGACCTCGGCGAAGAAGGCCTCGATATAGGGGCGCTCCACGCCGCTCAGCACGGCCACCACCTCGGCCGGCATGCCCGCCAGCGCGCTCATGTCGGCGGCCAGCCTGTGGTGCTGGTTGGAGAGCAGGAAATCCTCGATCACCGTCTCCCGCGGCACGCCCAGGGCCGAGAGGATGAGCGCGGTCTGAACGCCCGTGCGGTCCTTGCCCGCCGAGCAATGATAGAGCACGGCTCCATCGCCACCTTGCAGGAGTTCGGCGAAGATCTCCCGGAACTGGACCTTATGGCTGTCCACCACGGCGGGGTAGAAGGCGGTCATCGCCTCACGCGCCTTCTCGGCGCTGGGCCCTTCGGCGAAGGCCGCCATGAAGGCCGAGATGTCCATCTCATAGTCGTGGGAGACCAGGCGCGCGCCGGTCTGCGGCCAGCGGGTGGGTTCGCTGCGGCGCTCGTCGACGGAGCGCAGGTCATAGACGTAGCGGATATCAAGCTTGGCGATCTTGGCCAGATCGTCCGGGGTCAGGCCTGAGAGGGCGGCGGAACGGTAGATCTTGCCCCACCGCACGAAGCGCCCGTCGGCGGTCTCATAGCCCCCCACATCGCGAAAGTTCATGGCGCCTTCCAGGGGTACGATACGCTCGGCCAGGCGGTAACGGGTTCCGTCCGCCGAGCGCAGAATGAAGTAGGACCTCGCCGCAGCCGGAGCCGGCGAAATGAGGTGAGCGCCGTCCCCGTCGGCCAGGGAGACCGCCCGCATCTGTTCCAGGGCGGCCTGGGGATCCTCAGCCATGAAGACGTCGACCGCCGCGCCGCGGGTTTCGGTCCAGCTCAGGGCCAGGTCGCCCTCTGCGGTGCGATAGGCCTGGGCGTCGACGATGGCCGCCTGGCTCGTCCCGGCCAGAAGCCAGAGGACGGTGGACAGGACGGCGGTGCGGCGGGCGGTCGAACGGGTCATGGTCTGTCTCTCGAGACTAGTAGGTGAAGCGGAGGCCGGCCATCCAGCGCGAGCCGATCTGTTCGACTTCGGTGGGGAAGCGCTCGGAGCCTTCGTAGGCCACATAGACCTCGTCAGTGAGGTTGTTGGCGTCCAGGAAGACGGTGAGGTTGCGGTTGACCGCATAGCGCAGGGACAGGTCCAGGCTTTCGGTGGCCGCCCGGTACTCGCCCGAGCCGATGCCGCCGATGGTGTCCTGCCAATCGTCGCGCCACTGGTAGCTGAGGCGGGCGGACAGGCCGTACTTCTCATAGAAGATGGAGCTGTTCAGGATCCGCTCGGAGGTTCCCGGGAAGCTCTCCTTCGAGCCCTCGCGGGTCTTGAAGTCGCCCTTGAGGAAGGTGAGGTTGCCCTGGAAGCCCAGGCCGCTCCAGGGGCCCGGCAGGAAGTCGAACTGCTGGAGATAGGCCAGTTCGAGGCCATAGAGCTTGCCGCGGCCGCCGTTCAGAGTGGTGGTGTAGTCGTATCCCGTGCGGTCGAGGCCGGGGGCGTCGAAGCGGTCGTCGGTCACCTTGGACACCGCC
This sequence comes from Phenylobacterium sp., assembly GCF_036723115.1. Classification (GTDB taxonomy): domain Bacteria; phylum Pseudomonadota; class Alphaproteobacteria; order Caulobacterales; family Caulobacteraceae; genus Phenylobacterium. Next base: position 2,901 of record NZ_DAIMHV010000080.1, read on the forward strand.
TCATAGAGGACATTGTCCACCGCGCGGTAGAAGGCGCTGATCGAGGCCAGGCCCGCGCCGCTCAGATAGCGCTCATAGGCGCCGTCCAGGCCCACGGTGCGCTCGGGCTCCAGGGTCGGATTGCCGCCGGTGACGCTGCGGCCCACATCATTGACCGAGGCCCCGGCGCGCACCGTCCCGAAGGAGGGGCGGGCGATGCCGGTGGACAGGGCCAGACGCAGCACCGTGTCGCTGTCGAGATCGTACTTGAGGTTCACGCTCGGGAAGATCGAGGTGTCGTCATTGGCGTAGGACACCGGTGTGGTCACGGTTCCGGCGGTCAGGAAGCCGTCGATGGTCTGCTCGAACCGCTCGACCCGCGCGCCCGCCACGATCTGGGCGGCGCCCATCTCCCACTTGGCCGAGCCATAGGCCGCCAGCAGCTTTTCGCCGATCTCATAGCGGTTGGCCGGCGCGTTATTGGCGGACGGGTCATAGAGGCCGGCGCCCTGGAGGCGGTCCAGCAGGGCCAGCAGGTCGCGCCGCATGGCCTTGTTGTCCACATAGTTGACGTCAAAGCCCCGAGGGAAGCCCGTGGTCCAGGGGGTCGAGGTCACATAGCTGGCGGCGCTGAAGCTCGCGCCGATCCGCGGCAGCAGGGCCGGCAGCACCAGGGTGTTGCTGGTGGCGAGGGTGGCTCCGCTCACCTCGCGGTCGTCATACTCAAGGCCCAGGCGCAGGCTGACGGGCGTCCCGGCGAAGGTCGCTTCGCGGGCGGCGTCGATCTTGTAGACGAAGGTCTCAGACGTCACCGCCGTATTGATCGGGATGGCGATGTTCACCGGAAAGGCCGTCTGGTCCAAGCCGGCGCGGGCCGCGCCGGCGGCGAAGGTCCCGGTGGTCGCGCCCGGCACGGTGGTCGCCAGGGAGATCACCGGGAACCTGGGGTCCCGGGTGTCGTAGGTGATCGAGGCGCGCTGCAGGTTGGAGCCCTGCTGCGCCAGGATCAGGGGCAGGTCGGTGGTGTTCTCGGTCTCGGTGTAGTTGAGGCGCCATTCCAGGTCCCAGGCCGCCAGGCGGTGGTCGCCGCCGATGGTGTTCACCCAGTTGGAGTTGCCGTAGTAGCCGTCATTGAACGTCGCGCGATAGGGAACGCCCACCAGGCTGCCGCCTTGAAAGCCGCGGGTTCCGCTGAGCGCCGAGCTGATCTGGAAGACGTACTGGTCGCGCTGCTCGTTGTCCTTGAACTCGGTATAGAGCGTCTTGGCGAACAGGCGATGGGCGTCGCTGGGGCGATACTCCACCCCGAACAGGCCGCCATTGTTCTCCCGCACCAGACGATAGTTGCGGACGTCCAGGATGGTGGGGCCCACCGCGTCATAGGCGAATTCGCGGTTGTCGGTGACCTGTTCGCGGCTGTCGTGAGAGCCGGCGAGGATGACGCCGAAATTGTCCCCCGACCACGACATGCGCAGGGCGTACTGCTCCTGACGGCCCCCGCCCAGGTTCATCTCGCCCAGGCCGACATTGCCCGAGATCGCCAGGCCCTGAGCATCGAAGGGCGAGAAGGTCCGCAGGTTCACCCGCGCCACGATGGCCTCGGCCGACAGGTCAGGCGTCAGAGACTTGTTGACCTCCAGGGCGCTCAGAATGACCGCGGGCACGGCGTCGAAGCGAAAGGCCCGCTGGCCGCCGCCCTCATCGACGCCGATGGCGTTGATCCCGTCGATGGAGACGCTGGTCCACCGGTTGGGGGCGCCGCGCACCTGAATGTAGCGCTCCTGGCCCTGGTCGCGCTGCACGGCGACCGAGGGGATGCGGGCCAGGGCCGCGGCGGAGTTCTGGTCGGGGAACTGACCCACCGTGTCGGCGGCGATGACGCTGACCAGATTGTCGGCGTTGCGCTGTTCGGTGATGGCCGCCCGCTGGCTCCCGACGATGGAGCCAGTGACGATCAGTTCGCCGACCTGAGTGTCCTGAGCCTGAGCCGCCGTCGCCATAAGGAATGCGCCGCCGACCATGGTCGATGTGAAGAGGAAGTGCTTGCGAGTCACGAGGTTGCCCCACCCGGAATGAAGTGGCGCAGCGCTATCATTTCGAACGGATGTACAGCTTGACGCTTCGGTGAATGTTTCGCGAAATGTCGACGACACGCCATAGAAATATGGCTGGATGGGGAGGGGATCTGGCCGCACGATGGGTCCGCCTGCGGAATATTGAACGAACGTACGGATATCTGGTCAGGGGCGCTGAGCGCGCTATCCTGAGGCCATGCCGTCCAGCGCCGCCTCTGAGTCCGCCCGCGAGCGAATGATCGCCACCGCCGCCGCCCTGTTGGCGGAGCGAGGCTTGCGCAGCCTCACGGCCCGGTCCCTCGCCGAGATGACCGGACAGAGCGCTTCGGCGGTGAACTATCACTTCGCCGGCCGCGAGGGTCTGCTGGCGGCCACCTTCGAAGTCTCCGCCAGAGGAGTCGCCGACTGGCGGGAGACCTGGCTCGCCACCCTGGCGGCCGCGCCGCCCCCGGCCGCCTTTCCCAACTGGTTTCTGGCCCACATCCTGGCCAGCCTGGCCCGGGCTGAGGATCTGCTGGTCCTGCGCGAATTGCGGCACCACGCCGCCCGGGCGTCCGTGCACCGCAGCCTGGCCGGCGAGGTTCAGGCGGCCTCCGACGCCTTCTGGGAGCGGGTCGCCGACGAGTTTGCGCTGCGGCCCGGCGCGGCGGGGGTGTGCGCCGACTTCTCCGAGGCCATCCTCGGGATCCATGGCGGCGCGCCGGACCATCCCGATCAGATGGCCTGGTTGATGGAGACCACGCAGAGACTCTGCGCCCGCCTGGCGGGAGATCGCGGAGGCGCGCCCGGCTGGGATGGCTGGCGCCAGCAGGCGAGGGTTCGGGCGCGCAGGCCCGCCCGGCCAGAGCCTGTCGGGAGCAACAGCGCCCCCCGGATCGCCGCGGCGGCGGCCGAGGTGCTGGGGCGGGCGGGCATGGAGGCCCTGACCCACCGGGCCGTGGCCGCCGAGGCGGGTTTTTCCCTGGCCGCAGTCAGCGGCTATTTCCCCTCCCGCGCCAGCCTCGTCCAGGCGGCGTTCGACCACCTGATCGGCGCCATCCAGTCCGTACGGGGCGGCGCCGTGCCGGACCTGGCCGAAAGACGGCCCGTGGCCGAGGTGGCGCGGGAGATGGCGGAGACCCTGTTTGACGCCGAAGGCGCCGCCCTGCCGGGCTTGCTCGCCCTGGACGAACTGCTGACCGCCGCCATCCGGGACGGCGAGCTGCGGCGGGAGGCCGAGGACCTGCGCGCGTCCCGGGGTGAGAATTCAGCCGAACTGTTGGACCGGCTCGACCACGCCACCCAGGCCGCGGACGGGCTGGACGCTCATCTGCTGTCGATCATCACCACCGGCGCCATGCGCTCGGCCTACGTCATGGAGCCGCAGACGCGTCGAGGCTGGCTCACCCGCCGCCTGGAGGCGTCCCTGAGTGCGCTGCTGGGCTGAGCCGCTAGCCGCCGCCGGCGCCGCGCTGGAAGCTCTCCACCAGACTGCCGGCCACCAGGCGCCATCCGTCCACCAGGACGAAGAAGATCAGCTTGAAGGGCAGGGACACCACCACCGGCGGCAGCATCATCATGCCCATGCTCATCAGCACGCTGGCCACCACCAGATCGATGACCAGGAAGGGGACGAACAGGAGGAAGCCGATCTCGAAGGCTCGCTTCAGCTCCGAGATCATGAAGGCCGGGGTCACCACCCGCAGGGGCAGGTCCTGGGCGCTCTGCGGGCGCTCCACCTGCGACAGGCGCACGAAGAGGGCGAGGTCGGCCTCGCCCACCTGCGAGAGCATGAAGGTCTTCACCGGATCGGCGGCGGCGTCGAAGGCCTGGGGCAGCTCCATCTCCTGGTCGAGGAGGGGACGGATGCCATCCTGATAAGACCGCTCGAAGGTCGGGGCCATGATGATGGCGCTGAGGAACAGGGCCAGGCTGATGATCACCGCATTGGGCGGGCTCTGCTGCAGGCCCAGGGCGGTCCGCAGCAGGGAGAGCACCACCACGATCCGTACGAACGAGGTGGTCATGATCACGATGGACGGCGCCAGCGACAGCACCGTCAGCAGGCCCACCAGCTGGACCACCCGCTCGGTCAGACCCGCGCCCGTGCCCAGATCGATATTGATCGCCTGGGCGTTGGCCATGGCCGGGCCGATCAGGCTGGCCACGGTGACAAGGGCGGCCAGACCCGCCGCACGGCGCCAGTCGGCGGCGGTGAGGGGCGCGGTCAGGACCTGACGCAGGCGGGAAAGGAGGCTCATGGGGCGGGCGCCTTGGCGCGGGGCTTGGCCGGACCCTTGCGCTTGGGGGCGGCGGGCTTGACGTCGACGGGCGCGTTGCGGCTGATCACCTGGCCTTCGCCCAGAAGCAGCAGGCGCTCTTCTCCGTCGCAGGAGACGAGCACCAGCCGGCGGGTGGGGTCGAGCACCAGGCTCTCCACCACGGCCAGCCGCCGCTCGGCGCGCGAGGCGGAGAACCGGGCCATGACCTCAGGCCCGAACCGGCGCATGGCCGCGGCCGCCAGACCGATGAGGCCCAGGGTCAGGACGAGCGCGAAGACGGCGCGGAGGAAGTTGGCGAGATCCATGGTCTGTCCGTCCCGCCCGAACAGGGACGGTCGTCCGGTTTCTCGCAAATCACCCTTAAGGAGCGATTAACCCTGTTTATTCACCATGTTCGCATGGACGTGGCCGACATTCCGCTCTTCTCCATGCTGCGAGGCCGGCTCGGTCATCTGAGCGAGCGGCAACGGCTGATCGCCCAGAACGTGGCGAACTCCGAAACCCCCGGCTATCAGCCCCAGGATCTGAAGCCCTACAGCTTCGCCGCCCAGGTGAAGGGCGCCCAGATGGCTCAGGCCGGCGCCCCGGCGCGGACCCAGGCGGCGCATCTGGCCGGCACGGTCAGCCCGGGCCGCGCGGGCGCCGGCAAGCCCCTGCGCACCAAGGATTCCGAGACCACCCTGGACGGCAATTCGGTGGTCCTGGAGGAGCAGATGCTGAAGATGTCGGAGGCCCGCGTGGCCTATGACGCCGCCGTCGGCTTCTACCAGAAGTCCCTCAACCTGCTGCGCACCGCAGCCCGCCCGCCCGGGCGGGGCTGATCTTTCGGGGGTGAGACACCATGGCTGACGTCAAGACCACGCAAGGCGCCGCCCAGGCCATCGCCGCCTCGGCCCTGCGCGCCAACCAGGCGCGGATGCGGGTCATCGCCGAGAACCTGGCCAACGCCAATTCCACCGCCCGCGAGGCCGGCGGCGACCCCTATCGCCGCCAGGTGCCGGTCTTCGAGCCAGCCAAGATCGACGCCGGCCAGGGCGTCCGCATGGCCAAGGTGCAGCCCGACCCCAGCGCCTTCCGCACGGAATATGAGCCGGGGCATCCCTCAGCCGACGCCGAGGGCTATGTGAAGCTGCCCAATGTGAACACCCTGGTCGAGGCCATGGACATGCGCGAGGCGCAGCGGGCCTATGAGGCCAACCTCAATGTCATCGAGACGGCGCGCGCCATGGAGATGCGCGTCCTCGACCTGCTGAAGCGCTGAGGACCTAGGCCATGATGACGCCCCTCGCCGCCGCCAAGGCCTATGCCGCCGCCCAGGGCGCGGCCCTGCCCGCCGCGGGCGGAGCCGCCGCGCCGGCGGCCGGGACCGATTTCGGCGCCATGCTGAAGTCGGTCATGGAGGATGCGGTGCAGACTTCCAGGACGGCCGAAACCCAGATGGCCGCCCATGTCCAGGGCAAGGCCCAGCTCATCGACGTGGTGACGGCGATCTCGGCGGCGGAGACCAGCCTGGAAACCGTGATGGCAGTCCGCGACCAGGTGATTTCCGCCTATCAGGAAATCATGCGGATGCCGATCTGACATAGCCGTACCGCCGCAGGCTGGGCCGCGGCCCCTGCGCCAGATAGGCGGCCTTGCGCTGCGCCAGCCGGTCGCCTGACCAGCCGGCGATCTCGGCCTCGTCCACCCCGTAGAGCCGGGCGTTATTGCCGCCGAAAATGGCCGACTTCACCGGTCCGTCGGCCGGACCCAGTTCGGCGAAGCCGTGCGTTTTGCGCATGTCCTCGGGGATTTCCAGCCGTCGCAGGCCCTCGATCTGCCATTGGGGCGCTCCGGTCCAGACGGCGTCGGTGCCCCAGCACACATGGTCGGCGCCCAGGCCCCGGATCAATATGCCCATCAGGGCCGCGCAGACCCGCGGCTCGGCGATCATGGTCTGGGCGAAGACCTGGCCCAGATCGGCATAGACATTGGTCACCCCGTAGCGTTCGGGGATTTCGGCCAGGTCGCTCACCCAGTCCAGCCGGCCGGTTTCCTCGAACTGGCGCAGGGCGGCGGCCGGGTCCCCCAGCCGGTAGGCCGAGTGGTAGATGACGAAGGTCAGGTCGGGCCAGTCCTGCGCGGCCTTGGCCACGTCGCGCACATCGGCATAGGGCCGCAGATGGGGAAACTGCGCCTCCACCTCACGGGAGAAGAGGCCCTTGTGGACGCAGACGATCTTGCGGCCCGCCGCGGCCATCTTCTCATAGCCCTTATAGGCGACGGCCTCGTCATCCATGCGCCAGGGGTGGCGGCTGGTGGCCTTGTGGGTGTTGTCGCCCACCGTGTAGCCCTTGAGGGAGTCCGGCCGCAGCTCCAGGGCCGCGTCCAGATCCTCCAGCCAGCCGGGCGCGCCAGGGGTGAAGATGGCGTGGGTGAACAGCCGCCGGCCGCCGGCCTCCCCGTTCACCCGCTCGCGGGCCTGCGCCATCTGGCCGTTGGTCAGGAACCAGTCCTGGGGGATGTCGGAAGGCGCCGAGGAGATCAGGGCGGCCTTGGTGTCGCTGTCGAGGAAGATTTCCTTGATGTAGTTGTCGAACTTCAGGTCCTCGAGCGACTGCGCCTTGCCCTCCAGTTCCGGGTTCCAGCCCTGGCGGCCGACGGCTTCGCGCATCCGCACAAAGCCTGTGAGGCGGGTGTCGTCGCGCAGGAAGTGGGTGTGCATGTCCAGGATCAGCTGGCCGCGCAGGCCCTCGGCGCGGGCCTCGGCCATGTCCGGGGTCGCCGCTTCGGCGCGGCTTACGGAGAACAGCGGACCATAGACGTCGTTCAGCGCCACGAAGGCTGCGGCCATGCCGGCCGAGGTCTGGAAGAACCGCCGCCGCGACAGCCCCTGATGACGGGCCAGCTCGCCGCCCATGTCCATCAGGCGCGCCTGAACCTCCGCCTGGGCTGGCGTCTGGGGTTGTGGCGCATACTCGTCGCTGGAGACCATCTGGACCGGCAGGGGGGTGCGGGGACAGACAAGTTCGGCGCCCTCCAGGGCGGCGCGGTCCTCGTCGCTCAAAAATCCCATGGTCGTTCCTCCGTGTGGCCAGGCGAGCAGGGTCCCATTGCCGGCCGCCGGAGGCAAATCGCGGATCTGCGAGGGGAGCCCTCCGCCCCGTGGCGTGTTAGGCCTTGCGCATGGATCAGCCCCGCATTGCGCTTCACGGCGTCGAAAAGACCTACGGCGCCCATCGCGCCCTGGAGGCCGTGGACTTCCACGTGGCGGCGGGCGAGTTCGTCGCCCTGGTGGGCGCGTCCGGGTCCGGCAAGACCACGCTTCTGAAGACCATCAACGGCCTGATTGCGCCCGACCGGGGCCAGGTGCTCATCGACGGCGAGCCCGCCGACGCCCTGGCGCCCCACATGCTTCGCCGACGCATCGGCTATGTCTTCCAGGAGGTGGGGCTTTTTCCGCACCTCACCGTCGCCGAGAACATCGCCATCACCCCGCGCCTGCTGGGCTGGGACAAGGCCAGGACCGCCGCCCGGGTGTCGGAGCTGCTCGACCTTGTGGCCCTGCCCCAGGACATAGGCGGCCGGTTTCCCGCCGCCCTGTCGGGCGGGCAGAGACAGAGGGTGGGCGTGGCCCGCGCGCTTGCCGCCCAGCCGCAGATCGTGCTGATGGACGAGCCCTTCGGCGCCCTGGACCCCCTGACCCGGGACGCTCTGGCCGAGGACTACCGCACCCTGCACGGGCGATTGGGTCTTTCGACGGTGATGGTCACCCATGACATGACCGAAGCCCTGCTGTTGGCCGACCGCATCGCCGTGGTGGCCGCCGGTCGGCTGATCGCCCAGGGAACGCCCCAGGCGCTGGCCGTCTCGGCCGATCCCCGGGTGGCCGAGCTCCTGGCCGCCCCGCGCCGGCAGGCCGAGCGTCTGGCCGAACGGCTGGGAGCGCGCCCATGAATCCCCAGCTTGAGGCGGCCTTTTCCCGCCTGCCGGAATATCTCGCCTGGCATGTCCTTTTGAGCGCCTCGGCCCTGGCGCTGGGTCTGGTGATCAGCCTGCCGCTCGCCGTGGCGGCCGCCCGCCACAGGGCTGTGCGCTGGCCGGTCCTGGCCGGCGCCGGCCTGATCCAGACCATTCCCAGCCTCGCCCTTCTGGCGCTGTTCTTCCCCCTGCTGCTGGTGGTCTCGGCCTTCAGCGAGGATGTGTTCGGCCGCGGCTTCTCGGCCCTGGGCTTCCTGCCGGCCCTGCTGGCGCTCACCCTCTATTCCATGCTGCCCATCGTGCGGAACGCCGCCACGGGCCTCTTGTCGCTCGACCCCGCCATCCTGCAGGCGGCGCAAGGGGTGGGCATGACGCGGCGCCAGCAGCTCTTTCAGGTGGAGCTGCCACTCGCCGCCCCGGTGATCATGGCCGGCGTGCGGACGGCCGCGGTCTGGACCATCGGCACGGCGACGCTGGCCACGCCTGTGGGGCAGACCAGCCTGGGCAACTACATCTTTTCCGGCCTCCAGACGGAGAACTGGGTGCTGGTCCTGTTCGGCTGTGCGGCCTCTGCGGGGCTGGCCCTGGTCACCGACCAGTTGCTGGGCCTGATCGAGGCGGGCGCGGCCCGGCGCGACCTGCGGCGGATGGGCCTGGGCGCCCTGGGGCTGGGCCTGGGGGTGGCCCTGGCGGTGGCGCCCTTGGTCAGCCTGGGCAAGCCGTCGAGCTATGTGGTGGGGGCCAAGAACTTTTCCGAGCAATACATCCTGGCCGAGCTGATTTCCGAGCGGATCGAGGCCCTGGGCGGAACCGCCCGCGGCAAGGAGGATCTCGGCTCGGCCATCGCCTACCGCGCCTTGGCCTCCGGCGAGATCGACGTCTATGTGGACTATTCCGGCACCCTCTGGGCCAATGTGCTGGGGCGGCAGGACAATCCCGGTCGGCAGGCGGTCCTCGACGAATTGACCGAGGAGCTGGCGGATCGCGACGGCGTCCTAGTGCTCGGCTCCCTGGGGTTCGAGAACGCCTACGCCCTGGCCATGCGGCGCGAGCGGGCGCAGGCCCTGGGGGTGACCAGCCTCGAGGATCTGGCCGCCCGGGCGCCGAACCTGGTCATGGGCGGCGACATCGAGTTCTTCGCCCGGCCCGAATGGCGCGCGGTGGAGCAGGCCTATGGCTTGAGCTTCCGGGCGCGGCGCTCCTTCCAGCCCACCTTTATGTTCCGGGCGGTGAGCGCGGGCGATGTGGACGTCATCTCGGCGTTTTCCAGCGACGGGCGCATCGCCGCCGATGATCTGGTTCTGCTGGAAGACCCGCGCGGCGCCCTGCCGCCCTATGACGCGGTGGTGCTGGTCTCGCCCAAGCGACGGGATGATCCGCGACTGCTGGCGGCTCTGCGGCCCCTGATCGGCGCCATCGATGTGGAGGCCATGCAGGCGGCCAATCTCACCGTGGACCGCGACACGGACAAGCTGCGTCCCGCCGAGGCGGCGCAGCGCCTTTCGGAAAGCCTGGGTCTGGACTGAACCTCGCTGGTCTCAAGCGCCGCCGGAGAGGCGGTCGGGACGGGTGAAGACCTCGAAGCCGTCCTGCCGGGCCACGGCCACCAGGGTCATCCCCGCCGCCGCCGCCGTGCGGATCGCCAGCGCGGTGGGGGCGGAGACCGCCACCACTACCTCGGCGCCCATGACGGCGGCCTTCTGAACCATCTCCACCGAGACGCGGCTGGTCAGCACCACCACGCCCGGCGCGCTTTCGCCGCCTCGGGCGCGGGCGCCGGCCAGCTTGTCCAGGGCGTTGTGGCGGCCCACATCCTCGCGCACGGCGCTGAACCCCTCGCCAGGCGTCCACCAGCCGGCGGCGTGGACCGCCCGGGTGGCCCCGCCCAGGGTCTGAAGCCCCGGCAGGGCGTCGAGGGCGGCGTGGATATCCTCTGCGGTCAGGCGCATCTGCTCGCCCACCCTGGGAGGGGAGCGCAGGGCCTCGGACAGGCTGTCGACGCCGCACAGGCCGCAACCGGTGGGCCCGGCCTGACGACGCCGGCGGGCGGCCAGGGCCACCGATCGGGCGGCGGTGAGCCAGACACGCACCTCGATCCCGTCGTCTGAGGGGACCACCTCCAGGTCGCGCACCTGGCGGACATCCTCAATCAGCCGCTCATTGAGGCTGAAGCCGAGGGCGAAGTCCTCCAGATCGGCCGGAGTGGCCATCATCACGGCCGAGGTGGCCGCATCGTGAACCAGGGCCACGGCGGTCTCTTCGGCCACCGTCCGGCGGTCGCAGGCCGCTGTCTCGCCGCGGAAACGCAGGTTGGGGGCCAGCACCTTTTCGGCGGGAACCGGCTGGGACAGGGCGGGATC
>NZ_DAIMHV010000081.1:0-13227 GCF_036723115.1 Phenylobacterium sp.
CAGGTGCCGCAGTCGGAGTTCAACTCCTACGGCGCGCGCCGCGGCAATCACGAGGTGATGATGCGCGGCACCTTCGCCAACATCCGGATCCGCAACAAGCTGACCCCGGAGATCGAAGGCGGGGTGACCAAGCACTTCCCCACCGGCGACGTGATGGCCATCTATGACGCGGCCATGCGCTACCAGGCCGAGGGCCGCCCGCTGGTGATCTTCGCCGGCAAGGAATACGGCACCGGCTCCTCCCGCGACTGGGCGGCCAAGGGCACCAAGCTCCTGGGCGTGCGCGCGGTGATCGCCGAGAGCTTCGAGCGGATCCACCGCTCCAACCTGGTGGGCATGGGCGTCCTGCCCCTGCAGTTCACCCAGGAGGGCTGGCAGAAGCTGGGCCTGACGGGCGAGGAGATCGTCTCCATCCGCGGCCTGCAGGACCTGTCCCCCCGCAAGCAGCTGACCGTCGAACTCTACCGGGCCGGCGACGGCCGGGTGGCGCGCTTCCCGGTCCGCTGCCGGATCGATACGCCTACCGAGCTGGAGTATTTCAAGAACGGCGGCGTGCTGAACTACGTCCTGCGCAACCTGGCGGCTCAGGAGGCCTGAGCCTCCGGCGTCGCTGGGGCGACTTGAACGGGAAGGGGGCCGCAGCGTCTGTTGCGGCCCCTTTTTCATGAGGGACCCTGAATTCCGGCGCCAGAACCCCATGACACCGCCCGCTCACACCTTGTTGAGACGCGCTTTGCCTCCAAGTCCGCTTTATTTCGCCCCCATGAAGACGGCGGCGCTTGCAGCACTCCTGTTCCTGATCACGCCTGCGGCGGCCCTGGCGGCCAAGCCGCCGGTGGTGGTGGAATTCTACACCGCCCAGGGCTGCGCGGCCTGCGTGGAGGCCAATGGCCTGGTCAACAGCCTGGCCGAGCGGCCGGGCGTGGTGGCCCTGACCTTCCCCGTGGACTACTGGGACTATCTGGGTTGGGCCGACACCTTCGCCAAGCCCGAGTTCGCCGAGCGGCAGAAGGCCTATCTGGCCCCCCTGGCCCTGCGCGAGCCCTACACCCCGCAACTGGTCATCCACGGCATGAGCCAGGCCTCGGCGGTGGAGGCCGGCAAGGTCGAGGACCTGCTGAACGAGGCCGCCCGCACCCGCGGGCCTGCGCCGGACATCCAGTTCATCGGGCCGCGCCGTGTGGATGTGGGCTCCGGCCCCGCGCCCCGCGGCGGCGGCGAGGTGTGGATGGTGCGCTATGATCCCCAGCCCCGGGAGGTGGTGGTCCGGCGCGGCGAGAACCGGGGCCAGACCCTGGAGCAGCGCAATGTGGTGCGCGAGATCGTCCGCCTGGGGGTCTGGCGCGGCCGCCCCACGGCCTACACCCTGCCCGAAGCCAAGGAAGACGGCCTGCAGACCCTGATCCTGGTCCAGGCCCCCGAGGGCGGGCGGATCCTCGGGGCCAAGCCCCGCGAGACCCTGCTGGCGCGCCCCGGCCCCAACTGAGGCCCCAACTGAGGCCACAGCGCCGAGCCGAGGCCCGCACGCTCAGGCCTCAGTTCACCAGGATCGTTCCCAGAAGAAGCTTGGCGCCGGCCTTGCCGAGAACCCGGTCGGTGTCGCGCTGGAGCATGCGGGCGATGTAGTCGGCGTCGGGCAGGGCCTGGGCGGCCAGGCCCGACCCATAGAGCTGCAGGGTCTGGGTGAAGGCCGCCCGCAGCCTGGGCTGCGACAGCTCGGCGTGGGCGCGGAGCTTTTCGTCGGGAATGTCCAGGCCGTGCTCCACCGTCAGAATGGCCCGCCGGCCCCGGGGTCCGGCGACGCTGGCGGTCAGGGTGGTGAGCTGGAGGAAGCTGGCGCCGCCGCCCTTCTTCTTGTCCCCCTTGGCCGGGCCGGCCGCCTGGGCGCCCGCCGCCGCCAGCACCGCAGGCGCCGCCGCGAGGGCCGCCAGCAGGGCGCGACGCCGGGAGGTGGGCTTGTCGTCCATGAGGACAGGGTGCCGCACCTATGGTTAGCGGTCTCTTTACGGGGCGGTCGGAGACTGACTGCGGCAGATTCGCCCAAGACCGCATCGGAGGCCGCCCGTGGCCCGTTTCGCGCCCCAATCCCTCGATCTCGACGGCAAGGTGATCCTGGTCACCGGCGCCACCGGCTCCTTCGGGCGGCGGTTCGTGGAAACCGTTCTTTCCCGCTTCAAGCCTCGCAAGCTCATCGTCTACAGCCGCGACGAACTGAAGCAGCACGAGATGCAGATCGACCTGTCCGAACGGTTCGGGCCGCAGGCCATGGCGGCCATGCGCTTCTTCCTGGGGGATGTGCGCGACCGCGAGCGGCTGACGCTCGCCCTTCGGGGGGTGGATATCGTCGTCCACGCCGCGGCCCTCAAGCAGGTGCCGGCGGCGGAGTACAACCCCTCGGAGTGCATCCACACCAATGTGCTCGGCGCCGAGAACGTGGTCTGGGCCTGCCTGACCAACCGGGTGCGGCAGGTGGTGGCGCTGTCCACCGACAAGGCCTGCAATCCGGTCAATCTCTATGGCGCCACCAAGCTGGCCTCGGACAAGACCTTCGTGGCGGCCAACAATCTGGCCGGGGACATCGGCACCCGCTTCTCCGTCGTGCGCTACGGCAATGTGGCGGGCTCGCGAGGCTCTGTGGCGCCCCTCTTCCAGCGGCTGATCGCCCGCGGGGCCAGCGAACTGCCCATCACCGACCCGCGCATGACCCGCTTCCTCATCACCCTGGACCAGGGGGTGGATTTCGTCCTCTCCTCCCTGGAGATGATGCGCGGGGGCGAGATCTTCGTGCCCAAGATTCCGTCCGCCCGCATTGTCGATCTGGCCGCCGCCATGGCGCCTGGCCTTCCCCAGAAGGTCATCGGCATCCGGCCCGGGGAGAAGCTGCACGAGATGATGATCTCCGCCGACGACGCCCGCTCCACCGCCGACCTCGGCGACCGCTACGCCATCGAGCCGGCCTTTGTGGAATATGCGAGGACGCCGTTTTCCGCGGCCCATCCCGTGGTGGCCGAGGACTTCTCCTACGCCAGCGACAGCAATGACGAATGGTTGAGCGGCCAGGCCCTGCTGGACCTGGTGTCCGAACCCCCGGCCGGCCGCCGGCGCCGCGCCACCGACTGAGGCGCGCCATGGCCGAGCCCTTCCTGCCCTATGGGCGACAGGTGATCGAAGAGGACGACATCGCCGCGGTGGCCGAGGCCCTGCGCGGCGACTTCCTGACCACCGGGCCGCAGGTGGGGGCCTTCGAGGCGGCCTTCGCCGAGGCGGTGGGCGCGCCCCATGCGGTGGCCTGCATCAACGGCACCGCGGCCCTGCACATGACCATGATGGCCCTGGGGGTGGGCGAGGGCGACGTGTGCATCGTCCCCTCCGTCACCTTCCTGGCCACCGCCAACTGCGCCCGCTATGTGGGCGCCGAGGTGGTCTTCAGCGATGTGGACCCCCAGAGCGGCCTGATGGGGCCCGACCACCTGGCCGAGGCCCTGCAGCGGGCCGGCGGGCGCCGGGTGGCGGCGGTTCTGCCCGTGCACCTGCGCGGCGCCGTGGCCGACCTGCCGGGCCTGGCCCGCCTGGCGCAGGACGCTGGCGCGGTGCTGGTGGAAGACGCCTGCCACGCCCTGGGATCGGCGCACCGGTCCGAGGCGGGCGAGCGGCCCGTGGGCGCCTGCGACTGGAGCGCGGCTTCGACCTTCTCCTTTCATCCGGTGAAGACCATCGCCACCGGCGAGGGGGGCATGGTGGTCACGGCGGACGCGGGCCTGGCCGAGCGCCTGCGTCTGGCCCGCAGCCACGGCATGGTGCGCCCAGAAGGCGGCGACCCCTGGTGGTATGAGATGGACAGCCCCGGCTATAATTACCGCCTGCCCGACATTCTCTGCGCGCTCGGCCGCTCGCAGCTTGCCAAGCTCGACCGGTTCGTGAGCGCGCGGCGCGCCCTGAGCCTCGCCTATGCCCGGCGTCTGGAGGGGCTGTCGCCCCATCTGCGTCTGGCCCATGACCCCGAATGGAGCCGCACCGCGCCGCACCTGTTGACGATCCTGGCCGATTTCGAGGCGCTGGGAGTCAGCCGGAAGGCCGTGATCGAGGGCCTGGCCCGGCAGGGGATCGGCGCCCAGGTCCACTACATCCCCGTCCACACCCAGCCCTATTACCGCCGCCGCTACGGCGATCAGGCCCTGCCCGGCGCGGCGGCCTGGTACGCGCGCGCGCTCAGCCTGCCGCTCTATCCGGGGCTGGACGAGGCGGGCGTCGAGCGGGTGGTCTCAGGCCTCGCCCGGACCCTGGGCCTCGGCGACAGGATTTAGGCCGCCACGCCCGCGGCCTGGAACAGGTTGCGCACCTCGGTCATGCGTTCGGGGGAGCGGGCCAGCTCCTCGCGGGTCTCGTCCATCCGCATGAGTTTCAGCGCCTCCACCTTGGCCCGGTCTCCGGCCGGTCCTGGCGGGGCGGCCTCGCCGCAGGCCAGTTTCAGCAGCAGGGTCAGGCGCTGGGTCAGGGGGGCGTTGGCGCGGGCCAGGGTGGCGGTGACCTTGGCGTCGGCCTCCACCAGCCCGCCCAGATCGCCCAGCTTCATCTGCAGGGGGGCCACATCCTCGGCCGCCAGACCGGCCCGGCCCACCTGGCGGTGCAGCTTGGCCAGGGTGAGCAGACGCTGGGCGGCGGAGGCCTCCGCATTGCGGATGTCCTTCTCGAAGGCCAGGGAATGCACGATGGCCGACAGCCAGCGGACGCCCTGGCGCTTGTTGGCCGCGCCGATGACGTTCTCCACCAGCCACATGAGGGCTTCGGCCTCGGCGGACGAGGCCTGGTTCTTGCCCAGATAGGCTTCCACGAACTCGCTGGTGACCAGCATCCGCGAGCGGGCCACGAAGGCCTCGTGCACGTCGTCCAGGGGGATCAGCTCGCCGGCCGCGGCGGTGAGCGCCATGGCCAGGCCCCGCAGCAGGTCGATCTCCCCGGCCGCATCGGCGGGTTTCAGCCGGCGGACGCCGTTCAGCTCCTTCAGGACCCGGCGGGTGATGGCGCTGCGCACGGCGCGGAAGTCCTCGGTGGCCAGCCACCGGGCCAGGCGCTGGGCCGGCTCCGACAGCTCGGGCATGATCTTGGCCACGGACGGCTCGACCCGGATGAGGGCCTCCACGGCGTCATGGGCCGCCAGTCGCGTCATGGCCGCCAGCCGCACGCCCAGGTCCAGGTCGCGCCCGATCAGGCCCTCCAGCCCGGCCGACGAGCCGAGAATCTCGGCCAGGGGCTGTTCGATGACCTGCAGGGCCAGGCCCCGGGGCGGGCCGGCCACAGGGGCGGCGTCGGCCAGGTCGAGCAGGCGCGAGACCTTGTCGCTCCAGTCCCTTGCCGGCGCGATGGAGGCCGCCACCCCGGCCCCGAGCAGATAGGCGCGCTCGGGCTGTTGGGCGACCCGCTCGGCGGCGGCGGCGAAGCCCTCCTTGTCCACGTCGGGCAGGTCGCCCCGGCGGGTGTCGGCCATCAGCCGCTGGATGGCGCGCTCCACCAGGCCCTGGAAGGTGCGCATGATCTCGTGCACCGACAGGCCCCTCGCCTGGGCCTCGGGCACGGCGATCTTCTGAATGGCGTGCTGCAGCTCCACGCCGGAGGCCTCAAGCTTCTCCACCAGGTCGGCCCGGTGCAGCAGCTCGAAGGGCGTGGCCTTGTGGCGGGTCAGCCAGGTGTCCAGCAGGCGGCCGATCCGCTCGCGGGCGTGGACGGTGTAGAGATCCTGCGGGGTGACGCAGAGGGGGTCGGTGCGTTCCGGCGCCGGCTTGGCCTTGGCCTTGTCGGGCAGGCCCAGGGACTGGATGACCACGGTCTGGAACTCGTTGGTCTCCAGGTCCATGGTCTCCTTGGTGACCCGCGCGGACGCCACCCGGCGCTCGGCGATCAGCTCTTCAGCCACCGCAATCGCCTGATTGCGGCTCTCCGTGGCCATCTCCAGCGTCCAGCCGGCGTTCACCGTCTTTCGGACGAAAACCTCATAATGCACTTTGGCGCGTTCCATTCGGGTCGCTCCCCAGGACCTGGGAAGATGTTCGCCGAATAGAATTAAGGTCCCATTGAGGACGGGAACGGCGCTTTGTTTCAGGGATTTAATCTCGTTCCGGCGCTCTTAGCCACATTGAGGCCATGAGCGGCGCCCACTAGCCTGACACAGACGACACCGAAGACTTGCAGGAGCAGCTTCTGCCCATGGCCAATATCACCCTGGTGGACGACGATGAGAACATCGTCACCTCGGTCAGCCTCGCCCTGGAAAGCCACGGCCACGCCGTGAAGGCCTTTTTCGACGGCGCCGCGGGTCTCGCGGCCCTGGAGAACGAGCCGCCCGACCTGGCGATCCTGGACGTGAAGATGCCGCGCATGGACGGCATGGAGGTGCTGCGCCGCCTGCGCCGGACCAGCGACCTGCCGGTGATCATCCTCACCTCCAAGGACGACGAGATCGACGAGATCCTGGGTTTCAACCTCGGGGCCGACGACTACATCCACAAGCCGTTCAGCCAGCGCCTGCTGCTGGAGCGGGTCAAGGCCGTTCTGCGCCGGGCCGGCGCCGACGGCGGCGAAACCACCGCCGGCCCCGCCGCCGCGGAGGTGGAGGCCCGGGCCCTGAAGCGGGGCAAGCTGACGCTTGATCCCGCCCGCCACGACTGCCTGTGGGAAGGCCGGCCGGTGAAGCTGACGGTGACGGAGTTCCTGCTGCTCCAGTCCCTGGCCCAGCGCCCCGGCTTCGTGAAGAGCCGCGACAATCTGATGGACGCCGCCTACGACGATCAGGTCTATGTGGACGACCGCACCATCGACAGCCACATCAAGCGGATGCGTAAGAAATTCCGTGAGGTCGACCCCGAATTCGACGCGATCGAAACCCTCTATGGCGTCGGATACCGATACCGCGAAATCTGAGCCGCGTCCGCGCCGCCCGCCCAGGCGGCTGGGTCTGCGCTGGATGCCCGGCTCGCGCCTGGGGCGGCTGATCATCGTCCTGAACCTGTTCGGCCTGGCGGTGCTGATCTCCGGCGCCCTGGTGCTGAACGAGCTTCGGCGCGGCCTGGTCAATGCGCGGATCGACAGCCTGACCACCCAGGGCGAGCTGCTCGCCACCATCATCGACCAGGCCGCCACCGTGGGCGAGCCGGAGCCGATGATGGACGCCACCTATGCGTCGGAAATCCTGCAGCTTCTATCCAACCCCCGCTCCCAGCGGGCCCGACTGTTCGACGCGCAGGGCCGGCTGGTGGCCGATTCCTACTGGGTGACCGACCGGGTGGAGTGGCGCATCCTGCCGCCGGCCCGCGCGCGGGAGGACGGGCCGGGCCTCGACCTCAACCTGCAGCGGGACGGCGCCTCGCGCGATGACGCCGCCGCCGCCCGGGCCGAAGCCGCCCTCAAGGCCGAGGTGAACACCGCCCTGCGCGGCGTCCACTGGGCGGGCCTGCGCGTGGGCGCCGACGGCGAGCGGGTGGTCTCGGTCTCCATCCCCATCCAGCACGTCAAGGCGGTCCTGGGGGTGCTGACCCTGGAAGCCCGGGACGTGGACGAGATCATCGCCGCCGAACGGGCCGCGCTGATCCCCTTCATCCTCATCGCCATCGGCGTCTCGCTGGTCTCCTCCCTGCTGCTTAACCGGCTGATCGCCCAGCCGGTGCGGCGGCTGGCCCGGGCCGCCGACCGGGTGCGCCTGGCCCGGGCGCGGGCCATTTCGGTGCCCGACATCTCCCGCCGCGATGACGAGCTGGGTGACCTGTCGCGGTCGCTGGAGGACATGACTCACGCCCTGTCGGAGCGCATCGACGCCATTGAGCGCTTCGCCGCCGACGTGGCCCACGAGATCCGCAACCCGCTCACCTCCCTGCGCTCGGCGGTGGAGACCCTCGGCCTGGTGGAGGACCCGGCCCTGCGCGAGCGGCTGATGGCCGTGCTGCAGAACGACGTGCAGCGCCTGGACCGGCTGGTCACCGACATCTCCAACGCCTCGCGCCTGGACGCCGAACTGTCGCGGGAGACGCCGACCCCGGTGGACCTGCGCCGCCTGATCGGCGAGGTGGTGGGCCTCTATCAGGCCACCCTGCGCGAAGACGAGGCCCGGCCCGTGTTCCAGCCCGCCGAAGGGATCGAGACGCTGCTGGTTTCCGGCCAGGAAGGGGCGCTGGGCCAGGTGCTCCGCAATCTCATCGACAACGCCCGCTCCTTCAGCGCGCCTGGCGGCGAGGTGCGGGTGGGGCTTGGCCGGCAGAAGGGCGCGGCCCTGATCACCGTGGAGGACGACGGCCCGGGGATCCCGCCTGAGAATCTGGAGACCATCTTCCAGCGCTTCTACACCTCGCGGCCCAAGGGGGCGGCCTTCGGCGGCAATTCGGGCCTGGGCCTGTCCATCGTGCGTCAGATCGTCCAGGCCCACGGGGGCGAGGTGCGGGCCGAGAACCGCCACGCCGATCCCGCAGACCCGGAAAGCCCGGTGATCGGCGCCCGCTTCCTGGTGAGCCTGCCGGAGTCCCGGCGGTGATCGCCCATGCGGGCCTGATCGCCCTGCGCAGCCAGGGCCGCTGGCGCGGGGTGCTCATCGAGGGGCCGTCCGGCTCGGGCAAGAGCGACCTGGCCCTGCGGTGCCTGGAACGGGGCTTTCGCCTGGTGGCCGATGACCGGGTGCTCCTGTGGACCTCGGGCGGCCGCCTCTATGGCCGGGCGCCCGATCGGCTGGCCGGCCTGATGGAGATCCGGCCCCTCGGCGTGCTGGGGCAGCCCGCCCTGGCCTTCGCCGAAGTGGCCCTGGCGGCCCGCTCGGGCGCCGGCGAGCGATGGCCAGATCGCGAAACCGTGACACATCTTGGGGTGGAGATAGCCGCCATCACCCTCTCTCTGGTGGAAGATTCCGCCCCTGCGAAGCTACGCCGCGGTCTGGACCATCTTGGATGAGGCGCAGAAGGCGCGTATCACAACGCGCTTGGCCGCTAACTCGCGCGCGGCCGACAGGGGATTTCCTTTGAGAGCGTGGGCATGATCGGGCTCGTGATCGTCACTCACGGGCGATTGGCCGCAGAATTCGTCTCGGCGATGGAGCATGTGGTGGGACCGCAGCGCGCGGTCGAGGCCATCTGCATCGGGCCGGAGGACGATATGGAGCGCCGCCGCCAGGATATTCTGGCCGCCTGCGCCCGGGCCGATTCCGGCCACGGTGTCATTCTGCTCACCGACATGTTCGGGGGCACGCCCTCGAACCTGGCCATTTCGGTGATGGAGCAGACCAAGGCCGAGGTGATCGCCGGCCTGAACCTGCCCATGCTGATCAAGCTGGCCAGCGTGCGGGGTCGCTGCGGCCTGGAGGACTGCGTCTCCGCCGCCCAGGATGCGGGTCGCAAGTACATTTCCGTGGCTTCCTACGTGCTCGCCGGCGACAAATGAGCCTCGAACGCAGCGTCGAGATCATCAACAAGCGGGGCCTGCATGCGCGGGCCTCGGCCAAGTTCGTCAAGCTGGCCTCGACCTTCGAGGCCGAGGTCGAGGTTTCCAAGGACGGTCAGACCGTGGACGCCCGCTCGATCATGGGCCTGATGATGCTGGCCGCCGGGCCGGGCAGCGCCATCCACATCCGCGCCGAGGGCGCCGAGGCGCAGGCCGCCCTGGACGCCCTGTGCGCCCTGGTCAGCGCCCGCTTCGAAGAAGACGAATAGAGGGCGGATTCCGACAGGTGGGACCCGTTATCGGTTCACAGCGCCCGTCCAACGAAAACCCCGGCCCGCCGCTCAGGTCTTGATGCGGTAGCCCGTCTTGAAGATCCAGGCGATGGCCGCAAGGCACAGCAGCATGAAGCCGAAGGTCATGGCCAGGCTGACCCCGATGGCCACGTCGGAGACCCCATAGAAGCTCCAGCGGAAGCCGCTCACCAGATAGACCACCGGATTGAACAGGGTGATGGTCTGCCAGACCGGCGGAAGCATGCTGATGGAATAGAAGCTGCCCCCCAGGAAGGTGAGCGGCATCACCACCAGCATGGGGATGATCTGCAGCTTCTCCCAGCCGTCGGCCCAGATGCCGATGACGAAGCCGAACAGGCTGAAGGTCACCGCCGTCAGCACCAGGAAACCGGCCATGACCAGGGGGTGGGCGATCTCGTAGGGGACGAAGATGCGCGCCGTGGCCAGGATGATCAGCCCCAGCAGGATCGACTTGCTGGCCGCCGCCCCCACATAGCCGGCGACAATCTCCACCGCCGAGATGGGCGCCGAAAGCACCTCGTAGATGGTCCCTGAGAACCTGGGCATGTAGATGCCGAACGAGGCGTTGGAGATGCTCTCGGTCAAAAGGGTCAGCATGATCAGGCCGGGGATGATGAAGGCCCCGTAGCTGATCCCGTCGATCTCCACCATGCGCGAGCCGATGGCCGAGCCGAACACCACGAAATAGAGCGAGGTGGAGATCACCGGCGAAGCGATGGACTGCATGAGGGTGCGGAAGGTCCGCGCCATCTCGAACTGGTAGATGGCCTTGACGGCGTAGAGGTTCATCAATTCGCCCTCACCAGGCTGACGAAGATATCCTCCAGCGAGCTCTGCTTGGTCTGGAGGTCCTTATAGTCCACCCCTTGCGCGTCGAGGCGGCGCAGCAGGGCGGCGATGCCGGTGTCCTCGGCCTGGGCGTCGAAGGTGTAGATCAGTTCGTGGCCGTCGGCGGCCAGCTGCAGGGGGGCGTCGGCCAGCTCGGCGGGGATGGCCGCCATGGGCGCCTGGAGGTGCAGGGTCAGGCGCCGCTCGCCCAGCTTGCGCATCAGGACGCTCTTGTCCTCCACCAGGATGATCTCGCCCTTGCGGATCACCCCGATGCGGTCGGCCATCTCCTCGGCCTCCTCGATATAGTGGGTGGTCAGGATGATGGTCACCCCGCTCTCGCGCAGGCGGCGCACCATCTCCCACATGTCCCGGCGCAGCTCCACATCGACGCCTGCGGTGGGCTCGTCCAGGAACAGGATCTTGGGCTGGTGGGACAGGGCCTTGGCGATCATCACCCGGCGCTTCATGCCGCCCGAAAGCGCCATGATCTTCTCGTCCTTCTTCTCCCAGAGCGACAGGTCCTTCAGCACCTTCTCCAGATGGGCGTCGTTCGGCGGCTTGCCGAACAGGCCGCGGCTGAAGCGCACCGTGGCCCAGACGCTTTCGAAGGAGTCGGTGGACAGTTCCTGCGGCACCAGGCCGATCTTGGCCCGGGCGGCGCGGAAGTCGCGCACCACGTCATGGCCGTCGGCCAGCACCTGGCCGCCGCTGGGATTGACGATGCCGCAGATGATGGAGATCAGGGTCGTCTTGCCCGCCCCGTTGGGGCCCAGCAGGGCGAAGATCTCGCCGGGGCGGATGTCGAGATCCACCCCCTTGAGGGCCGAAAAGCCCCCAGCATAGGTCTTGGTCAGACCCTTGACCGAAATGATCGGCGACACGCTCGCGCACTCCCCACAGCCGAACCGGGCAGATAGGCGCCCAGGCGCCGAACGGCTAGGGGCTGGCCGGCGCGATTTCGATCAGACCTACAACGCCAGGTCGGCGCTGACCGGGGCGTGGTCGCTGGGACGCTCCCAGGCGCGCACATCGTCATGCACGCGAGAGGAGACCGCGCCCGTGCGCCAGGCCGCGTCCTTGAGCCCCGGCGAGACCCAGATGTGGTCCAGGCGCAGGCCGCGGTTGGACTTGCGGAAGTCGGCGGCGCGGTAGCTCCACCAGGAGAACAGCTTCTCCGGCTCCGGGGTCGCGGCCCGCGGCAGGTCGATGAAGCCGAGCGAGGCCTTCAGCGCCTCCATGGCCGCCACCTCCACCGGCGTGTGGCTGACGATGCGCGACATCTGGCGGTGGCTCCAGACATCGAACTCCCCGGGCGCCACGTTCAGGTCGCCGACGATGGCCAGGGGCGCCTGGGGGTCTCGGCGGCCCATCTCGGCGGTCAGGCTCTCGAAGAAGTCGAGCTTGTGGTCGAACTTGGGGTTCAGCGCCCGGTCGGGCACGTCGCCCCCGGCCGGCACATAGAAGTTCTGGATCTCCACCCCGGCGACCCGGCCCGAGACGCAGCGGGCATGGCCCTCGCGGCACACCTTCAGGACCGGCGCGTCCTCGATGGGCAGGCGCGAGGCGATCGCCACCCCGTGCCAGCCCTTCTGGCCGGCGATCTTCACATGGGGCAGGCCCATGGCGGCGAAGGCCTCGCGGGGGAACTCCCCCTCCTGGCACTTGATCTCCTGCAGACACAGGACGTCGGGGGCCTGCTCATCGACGAAGCGGGCCACCTGTTCGGCGCGCAGGCGGACGGAATTGATGTTCCAGGAGGCGATACGGAGACGCATGGGGCGGGCTTAAGCCAGATCGGCGCATAAGAAAACGCCCGGGGACTGGAGCACCCCGGGCGTCAAGGCAGTCGTCTCTCAAGCCGCGGCCGGGAGGGGATAGGTTCCGGCACGGCGCCGATCGCAGACCCGCAGGTCCCATCAGCGATGCGTGTCATAATTGCCACGACAGGCTAAAAAGTCAACCCCAAAGCGCTTGGAATCTTGCCTGTTGTGAGATTGTCACATTCGCGAGCGGCCAGGGCGCAGGTTGCGGGGATCGCGCAGGACGAACAGGGCGTCGTCCAGGCTGCTCACCGGCTGCAGATCGGTCACCCGGACGCGGGTGGACTGGCCCTGGGGATCGGTGATGGTCCAGCCGATCAGCTGCAGGGGGCTGTCCTGGAAGCTGAGGGTGATCTGGCCCTCGGCCTCCTTGCGGCCGTCCCGGGCGGTGATGGAGAAGCCGTCGGCCAGACGGCTCACCCGCGTCACCTGCACCCCCCGGTCCAGACGGATCTGGCGGGCCAGGAACAGGGACAGCGGGGTGGCGCCCAGGGGATAGGATTCGAAGGTCTTCAGCTTGGAGTTGGCCACCGAGACCAGATTGCCGTCCGACACCACCAGCAGGCCCGAAGGCGGCGCATAGGCGAAGCGGGCCTTGCCCGGCCGCTTGAGGAACAGCTCGCCGCGGCTGGACACGCCGCGGGGATCGGTCTGGACGAACTGGCCCTTGGCCTGGCTCAGCCCTTCCAGATAGGCCACGGCGCGGTTGACCAAGGCCTGATCGGCCGAGGACAGGGCCGCGGCCGCCGGGCCGGCCGCCAGCAGGCCCCCGGCGAAGGGGGCGGCGGCGAGGCCGAGCGCCAGAGTGCGGCGGGTCAGGTTGCGGCGGGTCGGGTTGCGGCGGGTCAGGG
>NZ_DAIMHV010000082.1:0-13125 GCF_036723115.1 Phenylobacterium sp.
CTCTCGGGGCGGGCCAGGGCCGCCTCCAGGCGCGCCGGATCGATCCGTCCAGACGCGCCGGAAAGCCCGACGATGCCCAGGCCGTGGCCGAACAGGCCAGGGGCGCCGGTCTCGTCGGTGGCCACATGGGCGTGCTCATGGGCCAGTACGCTTTCGAAGGGGCGGGCGAGCGCCGCCAGACAGATGGCGTTGGCCGCCGTCCCGGAGGTGACGAACCGTACCTCCACATCGTCGTCCAGCATCTGGCGGATGAGATCGCCGGCCCGCGCGGTGATCTCGTCAGCGCCATAGCTGCCGGCGAAACCCTGATTGGCGGCGGCCAGGGCCGCCATGGCTTCCGGTGCGGCGGGGGCGGTGTTGTCGGAGGCGAAGTCGTAGCGCAGGCTCATCCGGCGCTTCTAGCCCAAGCCCGCACGTCGTCCACGAAGAGATCCGGCTCCTCCATGGCGGCGAAATGGCCGCCCCGGGGCATGTCGGTCCAGCGCACGATGTTATACGCCCGGTCGGCCCAGCTCCGCGGCGGGGCGGCGTAGAGGGCCTCGCCCGGGAAGTTGGCGAAGGCGGTGGGGGTTTCGCACCGTTCCCCCTCCTTCAGGGCGACTCCGCCTTCCTCCAGCAGGCCGCGATAGTACCAGGCGCCGGTGGCGAAGCTTCCGGTCATCACATAGAGCATGATGTTGGTGATCAGCCGGTCGTGGGGGTGCACGGTCTCGAACGGACGCTGCGACAGGTCCGACCAGTCGTGGAAGCGCTCGGCGATCCAGGCGGCCTGCCCCACCGGATTGGACGCGCCCAGCCAGGCCAGGGACTGGGGCTTGGACGCCTGCAGCCGGAAATAGGCGCCCATCAAATCCATCATGGCGCCCTGCCGGGCGGCCCAGGCGCCCTCGGCCTCGGTCTTCGGCCCGCCCGCCGGACGGAAGGCCATCATGTTCAGGTGGATGGCCCTGGCGTGGGCGCCGTGGTCATGCCCCATCCAGGAGGTGACCATCGATCCCCAGTCGCCCCCCTGGGCGAGATAGGTCTCATAGCCCAGCACCTGGACCATGAGCTGGTTGAAGAGCCGCGCGGTGGCCCGTTGGCCAATGGGGCGGCTGGGTTTGGACGAGAAGCCGAAGCCCGGCAGCGAAGGGATGACCAGGTCGAAGGCGTCCTCGGCGTTCCCCCCGTGACGGGAAGGGAAGGCGAGCTTGTCGATCACCTGCCAGAACTCATAGTGCGAGCCGGGCCAGCCGTGGGACAGGATCAGCGGCCGGCGCCCGCCCGCCTCGCCCGTCACATGGACGAAATGGAGGTCGAAATCCTCCACCCGGGCGGTGAACTGGGGATAGAGGTTCAGCTCGGCCTGGGCTGCGCGCCAGTCATAGGCGGTGGTCCAGTGGTCGCAGAGGCCGCGCAGATAGGCGCCATCGCACCCATAGGCCCAGCCGTCCTGAACGTCGGGGATGGCCGGCCAGTCATAGCGGCGGACCTTGTCCAGAACCGCGTCCACATCGCTCTGGCTCCAGCGGACTTCAAAGGGTTGGACTTGGGTCATGGCGGCCGCTCTCCCTGGGTTTTCCCGTAGGGTGGGGGAGGCGCCGCGGCGGGCGTCAAGGGCGTTGTGGCAAAGCCGACGGCGGGCCCCGTCAGCGCCCGTGCCGCAGCCCGCGGGCAATGGCGGAATTGACCTCGCCCATCAGCTTGAGCGCGCCGCCCGGGGGAAGCCGGCCGGCCATTTCCAGAACGATGCAGCCATGGGTGGAGGCCCAGAACATCTCTCCCACACGGATGGGATCGCCCTGCAGCCGTCCGCTTTCCACCAGGCCGCGAACATACTGGCTCATGGTCGCCCGGGCCCGTTCGGCGGCCTGCTTGAGCTCAGGATAGGCCTGCTCGTCGGGCTGGTGCATGTCGAACATCAGCTTGTAGGTCTGGGGATGGTCGAAGGCGAAGCGGACATAGGCCTCGCCGACCGCGGCCCCCTTGGTCCGCGCATCGCCGGGCCGGGCATAGGCGTCTTCCAGGGCCTGGGCGAAGCGGTTGAAGCTCTGGGCCCGCACCGCGGCCAGGATGTCGTCCTTGTCCTTGAAATAGCGATAGGGGGTCATGGGGCTGACCCCCAGGGCGGCGGCCAGCTGGCGCATGGTCACGGCCTCGGGACCCTGCTCGGCGAACAGCTTCTCGGCCACCTCGCACAGGCGCTCGCGGAACAGGGCGACGTCGGCGTCCGAAAGGGTGCGCGGCATGGGTCCCAGTGAGGTCGTTGGCGGGGCGAACGACCTCACTGTTACATTTACGACGTAAGATCAACCGCTTTCGGGGTTGATCAGGCTCAAATCGGCCTCAAGCCTCGACTTCGAACGTCATGCCCGCCTTGTCGCGCAGGCGTTCGATCAGGGCCATGCCCATGGCCGCCCCAGGCGTCCAGACCCCGCCCCGGACGCTGGCGCAGGGTCCGATGAGGGTGAGCGCGCTCTCGGCGATCATCTTGGAGGTGCAGCCATAGCCGGGATCCTTGTCCCCGGTCACCGCCACCTTCAGCCGGTGGCCGGACTCGTCGGAGCCCAGGAAGACCACGTCGAAAAAGCCCGTCTCGCGCTCTTCCTTGCTCGGGCCTTCGCCGGGCTTGGGGCCGCCTTCGGCGCCCAGGCTCGGGGCCGGGGGAGCGTTGGGGTCGATCACCACCATCTCGTCATAGGCCAGGTCCTCGCCATAGGCGTGGCCCAGCAGCAGGTTGGAGCGGTGGACATTGCGGGTGTTGATGGCGGCCATGACGAAGGGGCCGACGGTGGCGCCCAGCTCGGTGTCCTCCTCCACCTTGTCGCCGGGGGGTTGATCAGGCCCCTTGAAGCCGGGGGTCAGGGCGAAGGGATCGATCATCAGGGCCATCAGGGACGGATCGGCGCGAAGGCTCGCCAGGGTGGCCTTGAGGCTGGCCGCCGTGCCGCCGGAAAAGCCGCCCTTCATCTTGCGCACCCGGCCCTTGACCCGGGGCAGGGTCTTGCCCAGCCGGCTCTTGGCCTCGGCCGCCAGGAAGAAGACCCCCAGTTCGAAGGGGATGGAATCGAAGCCGCAGGAAAAGACGATCCGCGCCCCGGTCTCCTGCGCGCGGGCATGGTGGGCGTCGATCATCTTGCGCATCCACAGCGGCTCGCCGCATAGGTCGAGATAGTCGGTCCCGGCCTCCACACAGGCCGCCACCAGCCCCTCGCCATAGAGCTGATAGGGTCCCACGGTGGTGATCACCGCCTTAGTCTGCTCCACCATGGCCTTGAGCGAGGCCGGATCATCGGCGTTGGCCACGATCAGCGGGGTGTCGGACGGCGCGCCGATCTCGTCGCGGACGGCGGCCAGCTTTTCGGCGCTGCGGCCGGCCATGGCCCATTTGACCTCGCCGCCGACGCCATAGGTGTCAGCCAAGTGCTCGGCCACCAGCCGGCCGGTGAATCCGGTGGCGCCATAGACGATGATGTCGAACGCAGCGTCTTGTCTCACAGGGCGTCTTCCTTCTGTTCCTGGGCCACGAAGCCGGGCCAGTTGTTCATGTAGTCGATGAAGCCCGGGCTCAGCCCTTCGGCGGCCAGATAGGCCCGGCTGACGGGCAGGGCGATGGGCGTAAACTGCGGATCGGCGGCGACCTTGCGGGGATAGTCGTGGTGCAGGATGGCTGCGCGGCCGATCAGCACATAGTCGGCGCCGGCCTCCATGGCCTCGCGCGCCTGGGCCGCGGTCATGATCTTGCCCGCCACGCCCAGACGCACGTGGGTGCGGGGCAGCTCGGTGAAATAGCTCATCAGGCTGCGGCCCTTATGGGCCTCTTCGGCGGGCTCCTTGCGGACGTCCCAGAGCGACATGTCCAGGAAGTCCAGGGCGGGATGCACCAGCATCTGCGCCGCCAGCTCGCGGATTTCCGCAAGCTCCAGGCCGAACCGCTCCGGCGACAGACGAAGGCCCACCAGGAAGTCCTCGCCGCAGCGGGCGCGGACCCCCTCCAGGATCTCCACCACGATGCGCGCCCGGTTCCGGGGCGACCCGCCATAGGCGTCCGTGCGGCGGTTCAGGGCGGGCGACAGGAACTGGGACAGGACATAGCCGTGCGCCCCGTGGATCTCGACCCCGTCGAAACCCGCGCTCTGGGCGCGGGCCGCCCCGGCGATGAAGGCTTCGATCAGCTCGGCGACCTCGGCCTCGGTCAGGGCCCGGGCCCCGGTGTCGGGATCATCGGACGGGCAGACCGGCGCCTCGCCGATCAGATCCTTGGGCGAGCGATTGCCTGCATGGTGGAGCTGGACCACCGCCAAGCTGTCCTGGTCCTTGATCGCCTGGGCCAGCCGGCGCAGGCCCGGCAGATGGTCGTCGGAGAAGATTCCCAGCTGGCCCGGAAAGCCCTGGCCATTCTTCTGCACATGGGCCGCACAGGTCATGGTCAGGCCGAAGCCGCCTTCCGCGCGCAGGGTGAGCCAGCGGAACTCCTCGTCCGACAGGGTTCCGTCGGCGTGGCTCTGCTGGTTCGTGAGCGGGGCCAGCATGAAGCGGTTTTTCATGGGCGCGCCGTGGGCGAAGGTGAGCGGGGCGAACAGGTCGGACATCGGGCAGGGGACTCCGGAGAGATCAGAGGCCCGTTCATACTAGACCCGTGCGGCTGGACGAAGGGCGCCCCTGCGTCATGCCGTCGGCCCGCCGGGAGGCCGGTCTTGTCACGGGGCCGCGCGGCCGCCATTCAGGGCCAGGTCCGGTCACGGAGGAGCAGGGCGATGATGCGCGCGGTCTGGTACGAGCGGCAGGGGCCGGCGCGGGATGTGCTGGTGCTCGGCGAGCGGCCCAAGCCTGAGCCTGGGCGCGGCCAGGTGCTGATCCGCATCAAGGCCTCAGGGATCAACCCCTCCGATGTGGGGATGCGCGGCGGCGGCTCGCCCATGGCCTATCCGTGCATCGTCCCGCACAGCGACGGTGCGGGCCTGGTGGAGGCGGTGGGGCCGGGGGTCTCCGAGGCGTGGTTGGGAAAGCGGGTCTGGTTCTACAACGGCCAGCGTAACGGCCGGGCGTTCGGTACGGCGGCGGAGTATATCGAGCTCGACCTGGATCTGGTCCGGGAGCTGCCCGACGCGGTGAGCTACGCCGAGGGGGCGACCCTGGGCATTCCCTGCATGACCGCCCATGTGGCTCTGTTCCTGGCCGGGCCTGTCCAGGGGCGCACCGTCCTGGTCACCGGGGGCGCCGGCGCGGTGGGCCACTATGCGGTCCAACTGGCCAAGTGGGCGGGCGCGCAGGTGATCGCCACCGTGTCCAGCCCGGCCAAGGCCGATCGCGCCCGGGCCGGCGGCGCCGATCACGTCATCGACTACCGGACGCAGGACGTGTCCGCCCGCGTGCGCGACCTCACCGGCGGCGCAGGCGTCGATCATGTGGTGGAGGTGGATCTCGGCGGCAATCTTCCCGCCACCCTCGCCAGCGTGCGCCAGAACGGCTCGGTGGCCTTCTACGCCACCAAGGGCAACCGCGAGCCCGTCCTGCCGGCCGGTCTGATGATGGGTCTCAATCTGCGGGTTCAGGGGGTTTATCTGCCGGTCAGCCCGCATGAGGCCCGGCGTCGCGCGCAGGACGACATCACCCGGTGGATCGCGACGGGAGAACGGGGCCTGTCTGTGGCCGCCCGCTTCAGCCTGGAGGACTGCGCCGCGGCGCACGAGGCGGTGGAGGCCGGTGACAAGGTGGGCACGGTGGTGGTGGAGCCATGACCTCGCCAGAAGACGCCATCGCCGCGCGGCGCAAACTCACCAACCGCCTGATCGCCGGCCGGGCCGCCGCCCGCCTGCGGCCCTTCTTCGATCCGAAGGCGGTGGTGATCGTGGGCGATGGCGGGTTGATCGTGGGGGCCGACGCCATCGTCGAGGCCTTCGCCGCTCAGTTCCAGGACCCGGACTTCGTCGCCTATGTGCGCACCACCGAGGCCGTCAGTCTGGCGGGGAACGGCGATCGGGCGGCCGAACGCGGCGCCTGGGCGGCGGTGTCACGAAGCCGCGGCGAACACATTTCCGGCTGGTACCTTGCCGCCTGGAAAAAGGTGCGCGGCCAGTGGCTGATCGAAAGCGAAACCTTCGTCACGCTTCAGGAAAGCTGAGCGGGACTGGGCCCAGGCGGACCTATTCGACCGATTGCGCCTCCGGCGCAGCGGCGCGCCGATAGGCGTAGATCAGCAGGATCTGCGCCACGATGATGCATATGGCCGCGCCCGACAGCAGAAAGGCGTCGTCATAGACCTTGGGCGAGAGCGTCCACTCCCCCTTCATGATCTTGCGCCAGCCGTTGAAGTGCTGAGTGGCGCCCACCACCAGTCCGAAGGCCGCCAGCACCGAACCCACATAGCGCGTGATCCAGAAGCCCGGATTTGGGGTGCTCATCAGCAGGCCCAACAGGCCTATGACCGTGCGCTGGGTCCGGCAATAGGGGCAGACATAGACGAGGCCGGTGAGCTCCATCGTCCAGGTCAGGATGCTGATGGCGATGGCTACGGCGCCGAGCAGGCGCAGCCTCTGCGTCCAGAAGTCCAGTTCCAGCATGTCGCCCCCCAAGGCCCCGGCAACGCCCTGGCAAGGGCCATCCCACCCGATCCGCCAATCTTGTTACAAGATAACAAGCTTGGCAACCGGACGGCGGCGGCGGCGGCTTAGATCAGCGCCCCATGGCAGTGCTTGAACTTCTTGCCCGATCCGCAGGGGCAGGGGGCGTTGCGCCCGGTCTGCTCCCAGCCCGCGGGCAGGGACGAGATCGGCAGGGCCTCCCGCTGGTCCCGCGCCATGCCTGCGGGCAGGGCGCCGGCGACGGCGGCGTTCTCGCCGGTCAGCGGATCCAGATGCACTTCGGTGAGGCGGCCGGCCGGCAGGGGCTCCGGCTCCGGCGGCGCGAAATTGATCTCCACCGTCATCACCCACCGGGTGACAGTCTGGCGCAGATCCACCAGCAGCTTCTCGAACAGGGAGAAGGCCTCGGTCTTGTACTCGTTCAGCGGGTCGCGCTGACCATAGCCGCGGAGGCCGATCACATTGCGCAGATGGTCCAGGTGCATCAGGTGCTCGCGCCACTGCAGGTCGATGATCTGCAGCAGGAAGCTTTTTTCCATCCGGCGCATCTGCTCGGCCGGCATGGAAGCCTCGCGGACGGCGGCCCGGGCGTTGGCGGCTTCCGTCAGGCGTTCGAGAATCTCGTCATTGGCGATCCCTTCCTCGGCCGCCCATTCCTTGATGGGCAGGTCGAGGCCCAGGAGTTCGAGCGCGCGCTCCTGCAGGCCGTCCACATCCCACTGCTCGGCATAGGCCTTGGGCGGCAGATGGCGGTTCACCATGTCCTCAATGGTGTCGTTGCGCATCTCGGCGATGACGTCGGTGAGGCTTTCGGCCTCCATGAATTCCTGGCGCTGCTCGAACACGGCCTTGCGCTGGTCGTTCACCACGTCGTCGTATTTGAGGAGGTTCTTGCGGATTTCGTAGTTGCGCTGCTCGACGCGCTTCTGGGCGGTGGCGATGGCGCCGTTCAGCCACTTGTGGGTGATGGCCTCGCCTTCCTGGACGCCGAAGGTGCGCATGATGGAGTCCAGCCGGTCGCCGGCGAAGATGCGCAGCAGGTCATCCTCGCAGGACAGGAAGAACTTGGAGCGGCCCGGGTCCCCCTGACGGCCCGTCCGGCCGCGGAGCTGGTTGTCGATCCGCCGGCTCTCATGTCGCTCGGTGCCGAGCACATAGAGGCCGCCTGCGGCCAGGGCCTTTTCCTTCAGGTCGGCGATCTCGGCTTCGATCGCCTCGCGCCGGGCGTTCTGAGCCTCGGCGTCCGGCTCGATGCCCAGGCCGCGCTGCTCGTCGCGCCAGCGGGCCAGGCGGATGTCGACGCTGCCGCCCAACTGGATGTCGGTGCCGCGGCCGGCCATGTTGGTGGCGATGGTCACCGCCCCGGGAATGCCGGCGTCGGCCACGATCAGGGCTTCCTGCTCATGGTAGCGGGCGTTCAGGACGTTGTGCGGAATCCCCTTGTGGGTCTTGCCGTCCACCTGGAATTCGTGGGTTTTCAGCAGCTCCGACAGCAGCTCGGACTTCTCGATGGAGACCGTGCCCACCAGGATGGGCTGGCCGCGGACATGGCACTCCTCGATCTGCTTGAGGATGGCCAGGTTCTTCTCCCGGCCGGTCCGATAGACCTCGTCATCCTCATCCACCCGCGCGATGGTCCGGTTGGTGGGGATTTCGATGACCTCCATCTTGTAGATGTCGGCGAATTCCTGCGCCTCGGTGGAGGCCGTGCCGGTCATGCCCGACAGCTTGTCGTAGAGCCGGAAGTAGTTCTGGATCGTCACCGAGGCCAGGGTCTGGTTCTCGGGCTGGATGTGGACGCCTTCCTTGGCCTCGATGGCTTGGTGCAGACCTTCCGACAGGCGGCGGCCCTGCATCATGCGGCCGGTGAACTCGTCGATCAGCACCACCTCGCCAGCGCGGATGATGTAGTCCTTGTCGCGGGTGTAGAGCACATTGGCCCGCAGGGCCTGATTGACGTGGTGCACCACCGAAACGTTGGCCGGGTCATAGAGGCCGGCGGAGTCCTCGGCCAGGTGGCCGGCGCTCTCCAGCATCTCCTCGATCCGTTCCGAGCCCTCTTCGGTCAGAAGCACCTGGCGCTGCTTCTCGTCGTGATCGAAGACGGTCTCGTCCTTGATCAGCTCTTTGATCAGGGCGTCGATGGTCTTGTAGAATTCGCTGCGATCCTCGGTGGGCCCCGAGATGATGAGAGGCGTGCGCGCCTCGTCGATCAGGATGGAGTCCACCTCGTCGACGATGACGAAGTTGTGGCCGCGCTGGACCATCTCGCTTTTCTCATAGACGAGATTGTCGCGCAGATAGTCGAAGCCGAACTCGTTGTTGGTGCCGTAGGTGATGTCGGACTGGTAGGCGGCCTGACGCTGGCCCTGGGACAGGCCGTGCACGATGGTGCCCACGCTCATGCCCAGGAAGCGGTAGATCTGACCCATCCAGTCGGCGTCGCGCTGGGCCAGATAGTCGTTCACCGTGATGACATGGACGCCCTTGCTCGCCAGGGCGTTGAGATAGACCGGCAGGGTGGCCACCAGGGTCTTGCCCTCGCCGGTGCGCATCTCGGCGATGCCGCCGCGGTGCAGGACCATGCCCCCCACCAGCTGCACGTCGAAGTGGCGCAGGCCGATGGCCCGGCGCGAGCCCTCGCGCACCACGGCGAAAGCCTCTTCCAGCAGGTTGTCCAGGGTCGCGCCCTTGGCCAGCCGGTCCCGGAACTCCGCGGTCTTGCCTCGCAGCGCCTCATCGGAGAGGGCCTGCATCTGAGGTTCGAGGGCGTTGATCTTGCCGACGCGGGCCTGGAAGGCCTTGACCTTGCGGTCATTGGACGAGCCGAAGAACCTTTGGAAGAACATGCGAGAAGGCGTCCGAGAAAGCGGTCGATGCGGGATCGGGTCTGGCGCGCGGGGCGCTGACAGTCGCGCCGAGCCGGGATTCCCGCCCTTTAGAGTGAGGCCGAGACTTAAGCAGCGGCCCTTGCAGTGTCAACGGAAGCAGCGGCGAAGGGGCGGGCGGGGCGCGCGCGGCCCACGAAAAAGGCCCCTCCGTCGCCGAAGGGGCCTTCCGTCAGGCCTTGATCAGGCCGGCGTCTGGACGAGGAGTCTTAGTAGACCTCAAACAGGCCCGCCGCGCCCATGCCGCCGCCGATGCACATGGAGACGACCACGTGCTTGGCGTTCCGGCGCTTGCCTTCCTGCAGGATGTGGCCGGCCAGACGGGCGCCGGTCATGCCATAGGGGTGGCCGATGGCGATGGAGCCGCCGTTGACGTTGTACTTCTCCGGGTCGATGCCCAGCTTGTCGCGGCTGTAGAGGCACTGGGAGGCGAAGGCCTCGTTCAGTTCCCAAAGGTCGATGTCGTCGATCTTCAGGCCGTGACGCTCCAGCAGGCGCGGAATGGCGAACACCGGACCGATGCCCATTTCGTCGGGCTCGCAGCCGGCGACGACCCAGCCCTTGAAGGCGCCCATGGGGTTCAGGCCCTTACGCTCGGCGGCCTTGGAATCCATGATCACCACGGCGGCGGCGCCGTCCGACAGCTGGCTGGCGTTGCCGGCGGTGATGAACTTGCCCTCGCCGCGGACGGGCTGCAGCTTGGCCAGGCCTTCCAGCGTGGTGTCGGGACGGTTGCACTCGTCGCGGTTCACCTCGTAGTCGACGATGGACTCTTCCTTCGTCTCCTTGTTGACGACCTTCATCTTGGTCTTCATCGGGACGATTTCGTCCTTGAACTTGTTGGCCTGCTGGGCCGCGGCCATGCGCTGCTGGGATTCCAGCGAGTACTGGTCCTGGTACTCACGGCTGACCTTGTAGCGCTCGGCGACGATGTCGGCGGTGTCGATCATCGGCATGAAGATGGCCGGGTACTGCTTCACCAGCACGGGATCGATGTTGTCACGGCCGCCGCCGCCGCCCGGGATGGACAGGGATTCCACGCCACCGGCGACCACGGCGTCGGCGCCGTCGTTGCGCACATAGTTGGCCGCAGTGGCGATGGTGTTCAGGCCCGACGAACAGAAGCGGTTCACGGTGGAGCCCGAGGTGGTGATGGGGAGGCCGGCCAGCAGAGCCACCTGGCGGCCCAGATTGCCCGCGCCGTGCGAGACGTTGCCGATGATGCAGTCTTCGATTTCAGCCGGGTCCAGGCCCGAACGCTCGACAGCGTGCTTCACCGCATGCGCGCCCATGCTCATGGTGGGGGTCATGTTGAAGCCCCCGCGACCCGACTTGGCGAGCCCGGTGCGGGCATAGGAAACGATTACGGCTTCGCGCATACGAAATTCTCCCAAATGAATGCGATCGGGGGCGACGCCTGTGATGCGCGCCCCCTTGGCCTTTGATCGCGGCAACCTTTGCATCCCGCGAGGGAAATGGCTAGGGACGGACTGCGCCCGCGCCCACGCGACGGGCCATAGGAACCCTGCCCATGATCGGTCAAAAGCCTTCTCGTTTCGGCGGCTTGGCGGCGCTTCTGGCGGCGTGCGGCCTTGTGCTGGCGGCCTGTGGAGATCGCGGCGGCGACGAACGCCCGCCCCAGCCGGGGGACGAGGCGGTGGCGCGCGTCGATGGCCGCACCGTCTGGGCCTCGGACGTCAAGCGCGAGGCGGTGGCCCAGGGCCTGATCGGCGAGGGCGAGCCCCTGGACATCTCGTCGGATCTCTTCCGCCGGGTGCTGGACGAAGTCATCGATCAGAAGCTGCTGGCCGCCGAGGCCCTCAAGCGCAATCTGGACGAAGATCCGGTGGCCCAGCGCCGTCTGGCCGCGGCCCGCGAGCGCATCCTGGGCGACATGCTGGTGGAGAGCGTGGTCTCCAACGCGGTGAACGAGAACGCCATCCGCGGCCTCTATCAGGAGCAGCTCAAGCTCGCCCGCCAGTCGGAGGAGCTGCGCGCCCGCCAGATCGTGGTGGCCACCCAGGAAGAAGGCGAGGCCGTGCGC
Organism: Phenylobacterium sp.; assembly: GCF_036723115.1. Lineage (GTDB taxonomy): Bacteria > Pseudomonadota > Alphaproteobacteria > Caulobacterales > Caulobacteraceae > Phenylobacterium. The sequence continues at coordinate 11,496 of NZ_DAIMHV010000082.1, forward strand.
AGCCTGCTGGGCGCCGGCGCGTCCTTCGAGGCCCTGGCCATGGAGCGGTCCACCGACGCGGCCACCCGCTTCAACGGCGGCGACCTGGGCTATTTCACCACCGATGTCATGCCCGAGGCCTATGAGGTGGCCCTGCGCCAGGCCAAGGCCGGCGAGGTGGTGGGCCCCTTCGAGGTGGAGGGCGGCTGGGCGGTGGTGCGCGTGGAGGACCGGCGTCTGGAGGAACCCATCACGCTGGAGGCCGCCCGCCCGCAGATCATCCGCTTCCTGACCTATGATCAGGTCCGCGACCTGCTGGAAAAGCTGCGCGGTCGCTCCAAGGTGGAGACCCTGATCGGCGCCGCTGAGCCCGTGCCCGGCGCGCCGGTGGAGCCCGCCGACGCCCCGCCGCCGCCTGCGGCCAAGACCCCGGCCCCTGCGGCCAAGACTCCGGAGGCCAAGTGATGGCGCGCAAGCCCAGCGACAAGCCGGCCGCCAAGGCCAAGGCCGCCGAGGCCCCCGCCCGCCCCGTGGAGGTGGTCGGCCAGACCCTGGAGCGGGCGCTTGACCCCCTGGCCAGCGCCCTCAAGCGCGCGGCCTTGAAGCGGGCCGACAAGACCAGCCGCGCGCTCGGGGCGTCGTCCGCCACGCCGGCGCCGGCAAAAGGGGCGCTCCCTGTTTCACCGCTGGCGGTTCCCTTTCCCGCCATGCCGCCGGTGGCCGGCGTGCGCCTGGCCTGGGGGCGGGCGGGCTTCTACAAGCACGAGCGCGACGACCTGATGGTCATGGCCTTCGATCCCGGAACCACTGTGGCCGGGGTCTTCACCCGCCACGGGATCGGCTCGGCCCCTGTGGACTGGTGCCAGAAGCAGCTGGCCGCCACCAAGGGAACCGAGGTCCGCGCCCTGGTGGTCAACGCCGGCTGCGCCAACTCCTTCACCGGCAAGCCGGGCGCCGACGCCGTGCGGCGCGTGGCCTCGGCGGTGGCCAAGCGTTTGGACTGCCGCCAGCGGGACATCATGGTCGCCTCCACCGGGGTGATCGGCGTGCTGCTGGACGACGCCAAGATCACCCCGCGCCTGCCCGAGCTTGAGCAACGGCTGACGGAGGATGGCTGGCCCGGCGCCGCCCGGGCGATCATGACCACCGACACCTTCCCCAAGGGCGCCTATGCCGAGGCGGTGATCGACGGGACCAAGGTGCGTATCGCGGGCATCTGCAAGGGCTCGGGCATGATCGCGCCCGACATGGCCACCATGCTGGCCTTCGTGGTGACCGATGCGGCGATTTCCGCGCCCGCCCTGCAGACCCTGGTCAGCCTCTATGTGCGCTCCACCTTCAATGCCGTGACGGTGGACGGGGACCGCTCCACCAACGACACCCTGCTGCTGTTCGCCACCGGGCAGTCCGGCGCGCCGAAGATCTCCCGCGCCGGGGACAAGCGGCTGGCCGACTTCCGCGAGAAGCTGGAGGCGGTGCTGATGGACCTGGCCCAGCAGCTCGTCCGCGACGGCGAGGGCGCCACCAAGTTCGTCAAGATCACCGTGGCCGGCGCCGAAAGCCCGGCCTCGGCCCGCAAGATCGCCCGCACCATCGCCGAGAGCCCCCTGGTCAAGACCGCCTTCGCCGGCGAGGACGCCAACTGGGGCCG
>NZ_DAIMHV010000083.1:0-12932 GCF_036723115.1 Phenylobacterium sp.
GGCGCCCTTCCCCCCCGGCGCGCCCCGTGACCCCTACGGGCTGGTGGCCTGGTGCTATGGTGCGCTTTCGGCCCACAGGGCCTTGCGCGAAGAGGTGATGCCCGAGGTGGTGCGGATCGAGACCACCTATCGGCGGCCGGGGTCGTCTCTGGCCGACGACCTGAAGGTCTATGACGAGCTGGACGCTCTGAGCGCCCGCAATCTGGCGGCCTTCGCCCGCGCCATCGAAGCCGCCGAGAAGGCCAGCCCCCGCCCGATCAACGCCCAGGGGGCCGAGGCTGTCCGACGTGGCCGCGCGGTCTGGGCGCATGTGGCCCAACAGTCCAAGGCCCGCGTGGCCCAGGAGTGGATGAGCTGGACGCTGCCGTCCCGCTGTGAGGCCACCGCCAGCCTGTTGGAAACCCAGGCCCGCATGGCCGGCGTGGCCTTCGACACCGGCGCGGCGCCCGCCGAACCCGCCGCCAGCGAAGCGCCCGCACCCGAGGCCGTTCCCGAATCCTGATGGCCGAAACCTCGGCCGCGGCCCCTGTGCATTTTCAGGGCGCCGGCGCCCGGGCGTGACCGGGGTTCGCTCAAACGACGCCAATGTGGCGCTCTTCCCCCGAATTCGCCCCAGGTGTGTCTCTGGTGCGACATCTCTATGACGTGGCGAAAAACTGACGCGGGCGACGGACAAGGATGTTGATTTTATTGCGGTTTTGACGCGATAGGCGGCCCCAATCTAGCTATTTTTGGCATAGCGATATTATGCGGGGTCATATTCTAGTAACTTCTGACATACCATTGTTCTTTTTACAGTGTTTTTGAGTAAGCCGCTCAAGCACTGAACTTGATTTCTTTACCTTCCCCCTCTCTTTACGCGGCGATCGGGCCACCCTTGGCCCACAACGCTTCTTAAGAAGGGGAAACGTGTGAGGAGTTCAAAATACCTCTCGACGGTTTCGACCGCCGCAGTCGCCCTGGCGATCAGCCTGGGCGCCGGTCAGGCCATGGCCCAGGTCGAGGTCGAGGAAATTGTCGTCACCGGCTCGTTCATCGCCGGCACGCCTGAGAACGCCGCCCTGCCGGTGGACGTGATCAGCGCCAACGACCTCGAAAAGCAGGGCTCGCCCTCCACGGTCGAACTGATCAAGTCGCTGACCGTCAGCGGCCCGGTCCTGGGCGACTCCAACCAGTTCTCCACCGCGGCCCAAGGCTCCATCGGCGCCGGCTCCATCAACCTGCGCGGCCTGGGCCCGCAGCGGACCCTGGTGCTGTTCAACGGCCGTCGCCTGATGTCCACCGACCCGCTGACGGGCGTGGACACCAACCTGATCCCCACCGCCGCCATCGGCCGCGTGGAAATCCTGAAGGACGGCGCGGCGGCCACCTACGGCTCCGACGCCATCGGCGGCGTGATCAACTTCATCACCAAGAAGACCTTCTCGGGCTTCGAGGTGGGCGGCGAGTACCGCTATGTCGACGGTTCGGACGGCGAGTACAACCTGAACGCCTCGTGGGGCTGGCAGGGCGAGCGCGGCAACATCTTCGTGGCCGCCGGCTATCAGCACCGCTCCGAGCTGGACACCCTGGACCGCGACTGGGCCTACCAGCCCTACACCACCAATCCGAGCGGCTGGTCGTTCCTGTCCAACCCCGGCTTCTATGTGGCGCGTCTGGGCGTCGACCTGCCGACCATCCCCGGCACGCCTGATCCGATCTTCGGCGACGCCGTCGGCTCGATCCGCGAAGGCACCTGCGCGGCCGTGGGCGGCTTCCAGGGCGTCTATCAGTCGGGCGCCAGCCAGCTGCCGTCCTGCTATTACAGCTACGTTCCCTTCGCCAACCTGATCGAAGAGACCGACCGCTATCAGCTGTACGGCGAGATGAACTTCGACCTGACGGACTCCATCGAGTTCTTCATCGAGGGCATGTACTCCAAGACGGACGTGCCGAACATCGGCTACTCCCCGTCCTATCCGCCGACCCAGGGGCCGTTCGGCCCGGGCAGCAGCCAGTACTTCGCGCCCAAGTCCAACCCCTACGTCCAGGCCTTCGTGGCCGCCAACCCGCAGATCTTCGCTTCGGCGGCGGCGGCGGGCGCCTATGCGGCGGTTCCCACCTCGGGCCTGCAGCTCACCCTGTGGCGTCCCTTCGCCAGCGGCGGCAATCCCGCGTTCGGCAATGACGGCCAGAAGGGCGAGCGCTCCTACGAGCTGTTCCGCATCGCCACCGGCCTGAAGGGCCGGATGGACGTGGCCAACGGCATCGGCTGGGACCTGTCCTTCACCTATTCGAAGAACCAGGCCTACGGCATCACCCGCGACATCCTGATCAACCGTCTCGATCGCGCCCTGCGCGGCCTGGGCGGCGAAAACTGCACGGGCTCCACCCCCGGCGCCAACGGTTGTCAGTGGCTGAACCCGTTCTCCACCGCCTATCCGGGCAATCCGCTGCTCGGCGGGACCAACCCCGCCTATGTGCCGGCCCAGGCCAATGACGCGGCCCTGGTGCGTTGGCTCTATGACGACCAGATCGGCGAAACCACCAACGAGCTCTATGTCGTGGACCTGGTGTTCAACGGCATGACCGGCTTCAACCTGCCGGGTGGTGAAGTGGGCTGGGCCGCCGGCGGCCAGTGGCGTTCGTCGGAACAGACCCGTCGCCTGGGCAGCAACTTCTACGACCGAAACATCACCCCCTGCCCGGTGCCCGGCGACACCAGCTGCGCCATCCGCACCGGCCCGTACATGTTCCTCGGCCAGTCGCAGCCCTACTATGTCGATGAGAACATCTACGCCCTCTTCGGCGAGCTGAACCTGCCGATCCTGGACACCCTCAACGCCCAGCTGGCTGTGCGCTATGAGGACTACGGCGGCGAGACCGGCTCGACCACCAATCCCAAGCTCTCCATGAAGTGGGACGCTCTGGACTGGCTGTCGTTCCGCGGTTCGGTGGGCTCCACCTTCCGGGGTCCGACCCCCACCGATCGCGCGCCGGGCGGCGCCACCGGCCTGGCCGGCATCCAGGCCGCCGGCAACGCCTTCAAGTCGGTGGACGCTTTCGGCAACTCCGCCATCGGTCCTGAAAAGGCTCTGACCTACAGCGTCGGCGCCGTGGTCGAAGTGGGTGATTTCCGCGCCCTGGTGGACTACTGGAGCATCAAGCTCGAGGACCAGATCGTCCGCGTTCCGGCCAATGTGGTCGGCAACCTGGTCGGCAACGGCCCGGGCAACGGCGCCCAGTTCGTCAACTGCGCCCACCCGCTGCGGAGCCTGGTGACCTTCGCCAACAACAACGCCTGCGTTCAGGGCGTGACCATGGGGTCGGACATCTCGCGGATCCGCTCGGACCTGGTGAACGGGCCGGAACTGCGCACCTCGGGCGTCGACGTCACCCTGGACTATCGCTATCCCGGCGATGTGTTCGGCGGCAGCGTCAACATGAACGCCACGGTGAGCTACGTCCTGCAGTACGAACAGGACGCCTTCATCTACAACGGCGTGACCGTGACCCCGGGCTACGAGGCGGTGGGCTTCGCCAACTATGACCGTCTGCCGGGCACCATTCCGGAATGGCGCGGCGCCTTCTACGCTGAGTACAACAACGGTCCCCACAGCCTGCGGGCGACGGTGAACTATGTGGACGGCGTCACGGACAACCGTGGGCCGACCGTGGTCAACACCGGCGCCTCGGCCGCGCCCTGCACGGTGGCCAACGCCACCTCCACCACGGGCTGCCAGCTGATCACCTTCGGCCAGGAAGTGGACCCGTTCACGACCCTCGACCTGACCTATCGGGTGTTCCTGCCCTGGGATACGACCCTGACGGCCTCGGTGCTGAACCTGACCGACGAAGATCCCTCGGCCTCGCGCCTGGAGTATTCGTACGATCCGGCCATCGGCAACGTGTACGGCCGGAACTTCAAGATCGGTCTGCGCAAGAAGTTCTAAGCAAAGAACGATCTTCGAATGCCTGGAAGGGGCGGCCACAGGCCGCCCCTTCTTTTTTGCGCCCCGCGCCGCCGGTAGCGCGGATGGCGCAGGAGAATCTCCGATGCGCCACCCCAGGAACCGTTACCTCTCCTAGGATTACAGCCGTCTTCATGGTCACGGTATGGCGTTAGGCGAGCGCCCGACGCGCCGCGCTGGAAGATTTTGACGTCGCTGTGACCGGAATGCGACACTCCTTGTCGACGCCGCAATTTTATCACCAACGTCATTTTTAGCCGTTGATCTGAAACGCTTTTTCTCTCGGCCGCAGCCAGCGGCGGTCACGCCGGTCCAGGAACGCAGTTCTTTATGGCGTATATCGCGGCGTTTTTATTATCGAACGTCATTATTTGGAGTGATCATTTCTGGCGTTTACGCTCAGGAACCTTGCATTTCTCCCCGACCGTCGGTCACTTACGGCGCGCGCTCGCGGCTTTTTGAGCCTGCGCGCCACATAGAGAATTGGATTTGGGGAAACGCATTATGAGAACCACTCATTACCTCGCCACGGCGTCGGCCGCCGTGCTGGCCGTGGCGCTGAGCGCGGGCCAGGCTGCAGCCCAGGCGCCGGGCTCGGCTCCCACCGTGGTCGAGGAGATCATCGTCACCGGCTCGTTCATCGCCGGCACGCCTGAAGACGCCGCCCTCCCGGTCAATGTCGTCGGCGCCGACGAACTGCAGCGTCAGGGCTCGCCCTCGACCGTCGACCTCATCAAGTCCATCCCGGCCATGCAGGGCGCGGTGGGCGAATCCAATCAGTTCGGCGCCGGCCAGACCACGGGCGCCGGCAGCGCCAACCTGCGCGGCCTGGGCGCCGCCCGCACCCTGGTGCTTTTCAACGGCCGACGGATGTCCACCTCCCCGGGCTCCATCTATGTGGACACCAATCTGATCCCCACGGCCGCCATCGGCCGGGTGGAAGTGCTGAAGGACGGCGCGGCCGCGACCTATGGCTCCGACGCCATCGGCGGCGTGGTCAATTTCATCACCCGTCGCAACTTCAGCGGCCTGGAGGCCCAGGCGGGCTACTCCTTCATCGACGGCTCGGACGGCGACTACAACGCCAGCCTGGCCTATGGCCACACCGGCGACCGCTCCAGCCTGCTGCTCACCGCCGGCTATCGTCACCGCTCCAAGCTGCCCACGGTCGAGCGCGACTTCGCCGTCCGTTCCTTCGCCGAGAACCCGCAGGGCGGCTGGTCGTCCTTCGGCAATCCGGGCCTGTTCCTGTCCAGCGCCAATGGCGGCGTGACCTACACCGCGCCGTTCACTGACCCGGCCTGTAACCTGATCTCGGGTCCCGGTACGGCCGGCGCCCCCTGCCAGTTCCAGTACATCGGCTTCAACAACCTGGTGGAAGACGAAGATCACTGGCAGCTCTACGGCGAGTTCAACTTCGACATCAACGACACCACCACCTTCCACGTGGAGGCGCTCTATGCCGGCCACGATGTGTCGAACGAGCACTCCTCGCCGTCCTACCCGCCCAACAACTTCCCCTCCTCGGCCCTGACCACCAAGATCCAGGGGAACGGCTTCTTCATTCCGGCGGCCAATCCGGGCCTTCAGGCGCTGCTCTCCACCTATCCCGGCCAGGTCCCCGCCTCGGCGGCGACCGCGGGCCTGTTCACCTCGGTGGCCTGGCGGCCGATCGGCGTGGACGGCAACGACCTGTTCGGCGGCGGCGCCAAGCACGACAAGCGTCGCTTCGACGCCTACCGGATCTCGGCCTCGCTGAAGGGCGAGCTGGAGTTCGGCGGCGGCATCGGCTGGGACGCGTCCATGACCTACATGGACAACTGGAGCAGCATCGCCACGCCAGACATCCTGGTGGGTCGCCTGCAGCGCGCCCTTCAGGGCCTGGGCGGCTTCAACTGCACCGGCACGACCCCCGGCGCCAATGGCTGCCTGTGGTTCAACCCCTTCTCGTCGGGCACGCCCGGCAATGCGGTGGACGGCCGTCAGAACCCCAACTACGTGGCCAGCACCGCCAATAGCCGCGAAGTCCTGGACTACATCTTCGACGAATACGCCTACGAGATCCGCTCGCAGCTCTACACGGCCGACCTGGTCTTCAACGGCCAGCTGCCCCTGGACTTCGGCGGCGGCCCGATCGGCTGGGCGGCCGGCGCCCAATATCGCTGGAGCGGCCTGGAGCGGAAGAACAGCGACTTCACCAACATCGCCGTCAGCCCCTGCCCGGACTCCTCGATCATCACCAACGCCACCTGCGTCTCGCGCAATGGCCCCTTCAGCTTCTTCGGCGCCCTGCCCGACTATGATCTCGATCAGTCGGTCATCTCGGTCTTCGGCGAAATGAGCGTGCCGATCACCACCACGCTGACGGCCACCCTGGCGGTTCGTCACGAGGACTACGGCGGCAATGTGGGGTCCACCACCAATCCCAAGGCCGCCCTGCGTTGGCAGGCGACCGACTGGCTGGCCTTCCGCGCCTCGGCCGGCTCGACCTTCCGCGCGCCGCCGATCACCCAGATCACGCCCTCCTCCACCACCTCGCTGGCCTACACCACCGCGGCGGGCGGCTACCGGGCTTATGACACCTTCGGAAATCCGAACCTGCGCCCTGAAGAAGCCAACACCCTGAACTTCGGGGCTCTGTTCGACTTCGGCGATTTCCGCGCCTCGATCGACTACTGGAACTTCGACTTCAAGGGTCCGATCGACAACGAATCTGGTTCGGACATCGTCAACGCCATCTTCCCCAACGGGGCGGCGGGCGCGAACAACTGCGCCAATCCGGCCTTCGCGCCGCTGCTGTCGCGGATCAGCTTCACCGGCGCCTGCAGCGCCGCGGCGATCAACCGCGTCCGCATCAACTTCGTGAACGGCCCGGATGTCACCACCAACGGCATCGACGTCTCGGCCAGCTACCGGGCGCGGGACGTGCTGGGCGGCGACATGAACTTCGGCATGGATCTGACCTACGTCCTGGAATACGCCGTCGATCCGACCACGATCGAAGGGGTGACCGTGGCCGGCGCCACCGACTACACCGGCACCATGGACTATCTGGGCTATGGGTCTCAGCCCCAGTGGCGCGGTTCGGTCTTCGCCGAATACACCCGCGACATCCACAACCTGCGGGCCACGGTTCGCTATATCGACGACATGATCGACACCCGTGCGGGTTCGGCGACCTTCGCCACCAACCCGACCGGCCAGAAGATCGACGCCTTCGTGACCACTGATGTGGCCTATCGGGTCTTCCTGCCCTGGGACACCACGGTGAGCGCCACGGTGATCAACCTGTTCGACCAGGACCCGCCGTTCGCGCGCCTGGACCTCTCCTACGACCCGTTCACCGCCAACCCCTACGGGCGCTACTACAAGGTCAACGTGACCAAGCGCTTCTGATCTTCAGAGGCTCGAACGATCTTGGGGGCGGCGTCGCAGGACGCCGCCCTTTTTTCGTGGAGAGCGCCGGGCCGCCGCATGCGGGACGGTTGGCGCTCGCCTGCGCCCAAGCTAGGCTGTGGGCCTTCTATCGGGGGTCTTCCATGAACAGTCTTCGTCGCGCGGCCACGGGCGCGCTCGCCATCGCCCTGCTGACGCCCAGCCTCGCCCTGGCTCAGGCCCGGCCCACCAACGCCCAACAGGCGCAGACCCAGGCCATGGCGGAGATTCCGCGCTGCAGCCAGCGCCTGGGCACCCTCTCCATCATCGACGGCGACAATCCCTATGGCTGGGCGCAGTATAATCTGGCCCCTCCGGCCAAGCTGCTGCGGGTGATTGTGCAACGCTCAGGCTGCTTCAATCTGGTCGACCGCGGCGCCGGCCTGACAGCGGCTCAGACCGAACGCGACATCGGCGGCAATCTCGGCCTCCAACGGGGCTCCAACATGGGCCAGGGCCAAGTCCGGGCCGCCGACTATGTGCTGGTGGCCGAGGTGCAGGCGCGAGACAGCAACGCCGCCGGTTCGGCGGTGGCCGGCGTGGTGGGCGGGCTGGTGGGCGGCCGGGCCGGCGCTCTGATCGGCGGCATCCGCACCACCAAGCTCGAGGCGAACACGGTGCTTTCCCTCACCAATGTGCGCACCACCGAAACCGTCGCCGTGCAGGACGGCTATGCGGTGAAGAACGATATCGGCTGGGGCGCCGGCGGCGGCTGGGGCTTCGCCGGCGCGGTGGGCGGCGGCTATGAGGACACCGAGATCGGCCGCATCGTCACCCTGGCCTTCATGGATGCCTATACCAAGCTGGTGACGGACATGGGGGGCCTCGCCACGGGCGTCTCGGCCGCCCAGGCCGCCCCGTCGCGCACCTTCACCGCTCAGCGCAACGTCAACCTGCGGGCCTCGCCCGACGCCAACGGCCGTCTTCTGCGCACCCTGCCGGCGGGCGCCACCGTCTATCCCACCGGCAAGCAGCAGGAACTCTGGTGGGAGGTGGCCGACGAGAACGACAATGTGGGCTGGGTGCTGAATACGGGCCTGGCGCCGTCGCGCTGACGAACGCCCATTTCCCGTGCGCCGGCCAGGCGTCGGCGCACGGGAAGCCGCCGGTCAGCTCGAGGTGAAGGGCTGGCAGGTGCTGAGATTGACAGCCGGGGCCTCGGCCCGGCTCCAGGTTTCGCCGGAGCGGGTGAAATAGGCGGCCGAAGACGCGCGCCTGAACTCCTCGCTGGCCGGGTCCCAGGCTTCCCAGTGCATGCCGGCCAGGGCCTTGACCTCGACGCCGGCCTCGGCTTCCGCCGCCTCGGGTTCGGCCTCCACCTTGCAGGCCACGGTGAAGCTGCGGCAGCCCTCACGGGCCCCAGGCCCCTCCACGCCCGCCTCGGGCGCCGGCGCGGGACAGGCCGGCGAGTTGACCAGTTCGGTCCGCCAGACCCGGATCGCCTCGCTCAGGCCCGCATAGGGGTCGGCCTCAGCCGTGGTCTGCGGCGCCGAACAGGCGGCGAGCGCGGCCAGACCAAGGGCGCAGGCAGGAATTTGGATGTAACGCATAGGGCCTCCATGAACCGTCGCCGGCCCTGTCCCGCGAGGTCAGGTCCAGCCAAGGACAGAGGAAACGCCCAAGGCGCAGGTTTGGTGGCGTCGGCGCGGGCGAGAGGGCCTCAGCCCGCCTCCCCCCGGAGACGTTGATTGAGCGCGACGCTCGCCTCCATCCGCGCCAGCTGTTCAGCTGTTGCTTCGCCCTGGTGGGCGGCCTTCCACTGGTCGTAGGGCATGCCATAGACCGCCTCGCGGGCCTGGGCGCGGGTGAGTTCGCCGTCGGAGGCCTCGCTCACCCAGTCGGCCAGACAGTTGCGGCAGAAGCCGGCCAACCCCATGAGATCGACGTTCTGGGCGTCATGGCGCATCTGCAGATGCGCCGCCAGGCGACGAAATGCGGCGGCGGCGGTCTTGTCGTCGATCTCAGTCATGGGGCCTCCGGGGCTCGGCTCAGGGCTGATAGTTCAGGATCGGCGCCAGCCAGCGCTCGGCCTCGGCCAGGTCCCACCCCTTGCGGCGGGCATAGTCCTCCACCTGGTCCTTCTCGATCCGCCCGACGCCGAAATAGTGGGCCTGCGGGTGGGCGAAATAGAGGCCCGACACGGACGAGGCCGGCGTCATGGCGAAGCTCTCGGTCAGTTCCACCCCGACCCTGGCCGACGCGTCCAGCAGACGGAACAGGGTCGCCTTCTCCGTATGGTCGGGCTGGGCGGGATAGCCCGCCGCCGGGCGGATGCCCTGGTACTTTTCCGAGATCAGGGCCTCGATGTCGAAGGGCTCGTCGGGCGAGAAGCCCCAGAGCTCGGTGCGGACCTTGCGGTGCATGGCCTCGGCGAAGGCCTCGGCCAGACGGTCGGCCAGGGCGGCGGCCAGGATGGCGTTATAGTCATCGCCCGCGGCCTTGAAGCGGGCGGCGATCTCGGCCTCGCCGTGGCCGGCGGTGACGGCGAAGCCGCCGATCCAGTCCGGCTTGGTCCCGATCGGCGCGATGAAGTCGGCCAGCGCCACATTGGGCTTGCCGTCGGCCTTGGCGATCTGCTGGCGCAGGGTGTGGAAGCGGGCCAGTTCGGTGACGCGGGCCTCGTCGGCATAGACCACCACATCGTCCCCGTCGGCGTTGGCCGGCCAGAAGCCCACCACGCCCTTGGCGGTGAACCACTTCTCCTCGACGATCTTCTTCAGCATCGCCTGGGCGTCGGCATAGAGGCTGCGGGCGGCCTCGCCGACGATGTCGTCCTCCAAGATCTGTGGGAAGCGGCCCACGAGCTCCCAGGAGGCGAAGAAGGGCGTCCAGTCGATATGGGCGGCCAGATCGGCGAGGTCGTAGTCCTCGAACACCTGCAGACCGCTCATGTGCGGCCGCGGCGGATCATAGTCGGCCCAGTCGATGGAGAAGGCCTTGGCGCGGGCGTCCTCCAGGCTGGCCCGGGCGCGGTTGGTCTGGCCGCGGGCGTATTGCTCGCGCACCCGCTCGTACTCCGCCGCCGTCTCGGCCTGGATGCGGTCGCGCTCAGTGGGCGACAACAGGCCCGAAACCACCCCCACCGCCCGGCTGGCGTCCAGCACATAGGTGGTGGAGCCGCGCTTGTAGGCCGGCGCGATCTTCACCGCCGTATGGGTCTTGGAGGTGGTGGCGCCGCCGATCAGCAGCGGGATGTCGAAGCCCCGGCGCTCCATCTCGCTGGCGACGAAGACCATCTCGTCCAGCGACGGCGTGATCAGGCCCGACAGGCCGATGATGTCGACCTTGTGGTTCTGGGCCTCGTCCAGGATGCGGTCGGCCGGAACCATGACCCCCAGGTCGATGACCTCGTAATTGTTGCACTGCAGGACGACGCCCACGATGTTCTTGCCGATGTCGTGGACATCGCCCTTCACCGTGGCCATCAGCACCTTGCCGGCGGCCTCGCGAGGCTTGCCTTCCTTCTCGGCCTCCATGAAGGGCATGAGATACGCCACGGCCTGCTTCATCACCCGGGCGGATTTCACCACCTGGGGCAGGAACATCTTGCCCGAGCCGAACAGGTCGCCCACCACGTCCATCCCCGCCATCAGCGGACCTTCGATGACGTGCAGGGGGCGCTCCGCCTGCTGGCGGGCCTCCTCGGTGTCGGCCTCGATGAACTCGGTGACGCCCTTGACCAGGGCGTGCTTGAGCCGCTCCTCGACGCTCGTCTCACGCCAGGCCAGGTCGGGGCCCTTGGCCTGCCCCTTGCCGCCCTTGTACTTGGGCGCCAGGTCCACCAGACGCTCGGTGTTGGAGACATTGGTGCGGGCCGGCCGGTTGAGGATCACGTCCTCCACCGCCTCGCGCAGCTCCGGCTCGATCTCGTCATAGACCGGCAGGTCGCCGGCGTTGACGATGCCCATGTCCATGCCCGCGGCGATGGCGTGATAGAGGAAGACCGAGTGGATGGCCCGGCGCACCGGCTCGTTGCCGCGGAACGAGAAGGAGACGTTGGAGACGCCGCCCGACACCCGCGCGCCCGGCAGGGTCGCCTTGATCGCCTTGGTCGCTTCGATGAAGTCGACGGCGTAGTTGTCGTGCTCCTCGATCCCCGTCGCCACGGCGAAGATGTTGGGGTCGAAGATGATGTCCTCGGGCGGAAAGCCCACCTCGTCCACCAGCTTGCGATAAGCCCGGGTGCAGATCTCGATCTTGCGGGCGGCGGTGTCGGCCTGGCCCTGTTCGTCGAAGGCCATGACCACCACGGCCGCGCCATAGCGCAGACAGGCCTTGGCCTGACGGACGAAGGACTCCTCGCCCTCCTTCAGGCTGATGGAGTTGACGATGGACTTGCCCTGCACGCACTGCAGGCCAGCCTCGATCACCTCCCATTTGGACGAGTCGATCATCACCGGGACCCGGGCGATGTCCGGCTCGGCCGCCATCAGGTTCAGGAAGGTGATCATGGCCTGCTTTGAATCCAGCAGGCCCTCGTCCATATTGACGTCGATGACCGCGGCGCCGGCCTCCACCTGCTGACGGGCCACCGACAGGGCCTCGGCGAAGTCCCCCTCGACGATCAGCTTCCGGAATTTCGCCGAGCCGGTGACGTTGGTCCGCTCGCCGATATTGATGAAGGTGGGACGCATGGTGCTCCGATAGGTCAGAGGAGCCGCCGAGTTGGCCGACGGCTCCTTCTCCCGCAATTCGCTAAAAGGTCAAAGGCTCAGGCGAGCTCGAAGGGCTCCAGGCCGGCCAGGCGCAGGGCCGGAGGCCGCTCCGGCACCTGGCGGGGCTTTACCCCGCGCACCTCGTCGGCCACGTGGCGGATGTGGTCCGGCGTCGTGCCGCAGCAGCCGCCCAGGATGTTGACCAGCCCGCTCTTGGCCCATTCGTGCAGGGCGTGGCCGGTCTCGTGCGGGCTTTCGTCATACTCGCCCATGGCGTTGGGCAGACCGGCATTGGGATAGGCCGAAACCAGCGTGTCGGCGATGCGGGCCAGTTCGGCGATGTGCGGCCGCATCAGGTCGGCGCCCAGAGCGCAGTTGAGCCCGATGGCGAAGGGCTTGGCGTGGCGCACGGAGTTCCAGAAGGCCTCCACCGTCTGGCCCGACAGGGTGCGGCCCGACCGGTCGGTGATGGTGCCCGAGATCCAGATGGGCAGCGGCTCATAGCCGTCATCCTCCAGGTCCAGGATCGCCTTCACCGCCGCCTTGCAGTTCAGGGTATCGGTGATGGTCTCGATCAGGAACATGTCCACCCCGCCTTCGTGCAGGGCGATCATCTGCTCGCGATAGGCCTGATAGACCTGCTCGAAGGTGACCGTCCGCGCGCCGGGATCGTTCACGTCCGAAGACATGGACAGCATGCGGTTGAGCGGCCCCACCGAGCCGGCCACGAACCGGGGCTTGTCCGGCTCCTTCTGCGTCCAGCGGTCGGCCACCTCGCGGGCGATCCTCGCGCCCTGGAAATTGATGTCATAGACCGCCTCGCCCGCCTCATACTCCGCCTGGGCGATGGTGGTGGCCGAGAAGGTGTTGGTCTCGCTGATGTCGGCGCCGG
>NZ_DAIMHV010000084.1:0-12572 GCF_036723115.1 Phenylobacterium sp.
TGGAGGTCGCGTTCCTGTTCCCCTGGGCCGTCAGCCTGATGGGTCTGCCCCAGGAGGCGATGCAGTTCGCCTTCTGGTCGATGATGACCTTCCTGGGCGTGCTCACCGTGGGCTTCATCTACGAATGGAAGAAGGGGGCCCTGGAATGGGAGTGATCGTTCCCGCGGGCGAGGCCGGCCGAACCACGGTCGAGGGCTACGACCCGAAGAAGCACGACCCGTTCTTCGACGGCGTGTCCCAGAACCTGGCCGACAAGGGCTTCGTCACCGCCGGCCTCGACGACCTGATCACCTGGGCGCGCACCGGCTCGCTCATGTGGATGACCTTCGGCCTGGCCTGCTGCGCCGTGGAGATGATGCAGGCCTCCATGCCGCGCTATGACCTGGAGCGGTACGGATTTGCGCCGCGCGCCAGTCCGCGCCAGTCGGACGTGATGATCGTGGCCGGCACCCTGTGCAACAAGATGGCTCCGGCCCTGCGCAAGGTCTACGACCAGATGCCGGACCCCCGCTACGTCATCTCCATGGGCTCCTGCGCCAATGGCGGCGGCTACTACTATTTCAGCTATTCGGTGGTGCGCGGCTGCGACCGGATCGTGCCGGTGGACATCTATGTCCCGGGCTGCCCGCCCACGGCCGAGGCCCTGCTCTATGGGGTGCTTCAGCTGCAGAAGAAGATCCGCCGCACCGGGACGATCGAACGATGAGCTGGCCGGTCTCCGCCGCCGATCTGGCCGCCCTGGGCCAGCAGATGGTCGCCAACAGCGCCGGGGCGCTGAACGGCGCCCATGTGGCCTATGACGAACTGACTCTGTCGGCGCCCCTGCCGCGGATCGTCGAGGCCCTGACCTTCCTGCGCGATCACCCTGACTGCCGCTTCGAGGTTCTGGTCGACCTGACGGCGGTGGACTATCCCGAGCGCGCCCAGCGTTTCGACGTGGTCTATCACCTGCTGTCGATGTCCAGGAACCTCCGGGTCCGGGTGAAGCTGGTCACCGACGAGGACACCGCGGTGCCCACCGTCACGCCTGTCTATCCTTGCGCCAACTGGTATGAGCGCGAAGCCTTCGACATGTACGGGGTGTTCTTCGACGGACATCCGGACCTGCGCCGGATCCTCACCGACTACGGCTTCCACGGCCATCCGCTCCGCAAGGACTTCCCCATGAGCGGCTATGTGGAGCTGCGCTATGACGACGAGCTCAAGCGCGTCGTCTATGAGCCCATCAAGATGACCGAATGGCGGAACTGGGATTTTCTCAGCCCCTGGGAAGGCGCCGAACGGGGCTTCGCGGCCCTGCCGGGCGACGAGAAGGCGGAGCCCAAGGCATGACCGGAGACGTCATTCCCAGCAGCGAGACCCAGCTGGCCCACACCCCGGGCGGCGAAACCGAGCTGCGCAAGTTCACCATCAATTTCGGCCCCCAGCATCCGGCGGCGCACGGGGTGCTGCGCCTGATCCTTGAGCTGGACGGCGAAGTGGTGGAGCGGGTGGACCCCCATGTGGGCCTGCTGCACCGGGGCACGGAAAAGCTGATGGAGGCCAGGCCCTATCAGCAGACCATCCCCTATTTCGACCGCCTCGACTATGTGGCCCCGATGAACCAGGAGCACGCCTATGTGCTCGCCATCGAAAAGCTCATGGGGGTGGAGGTTCCGATCCGCGGCCAGCTGATCCGGGTGCTCTATTCCGAGATCGGCCGCATTCTGAACCACCTGCTGAACGTCACCACCCAGGCCATGGACGTGGGCGCGCTGACCCCGCCGCTCTGGGGGTTCGAGCAGCGCGAAAAGCTGATGGTCTTCTATGAGCGGGCCTCGGGCGCGCGGCTCCATGCCAACTACTTCCGCGTGGGCGGGGTGCGTCAGGACCTGCCGCCGGAACTGATCGCCGACATCGACGCCTGGTGCGACGCCTTCCCCAAGGCCCTGGCCGAGATCGACGCCCTGATCACCGGCAACCGCATCTTCAAGCAGCGCAATGTCGACATCGGCGTGGTGACCAAGGAAGAGGCCCTGGCCTGGGGCTTTTCCGGGGTGATGGTGCGCGGTTCGGGGATCGCCTGGGACCTGCGCCGCAACCAGCCCTACGAGTGCTACAACGATCTCGAGTTCGACATTCCCCTGGGCGTCAACGGCGACTGCTACGACCGCTATCTGGTGCGCATGGAAGAGATGCGCCAGTCGATCCGGATCATGAAGCAGTGCTGCGAGCGTCTGGCGCGGACTCCGGGCCCTGTCCTCAACGAGGACAACAAGATCGCCGCGCCGCGCCGGGGCGAGATGAAGCGCTCCATGGAGGCGCTGATCCACCACTTCAAGCTCTTCACCGAGGGCTACCGGACCCCACCCGGCGAGGTCTATGCCGCGGTGGAGGCGCCCAAGGGGGAGTTCGGGGTCTTCCTAGTCTCCGACGGGACGAACAAGCCCTACAAGTGCAAGATCCGCGCGCCGGGCTATCCCCACCTGCAGGCCATGGACTGGATGAACCGCGGCCACATGCTGGCAGACGTCTCGGCCATTCTGGGCTCGCTGGACATCGTGTTCGGGGAGATCGACCGGTGACGACGACGACCCGGCTCACCCCCGCCGACCTGGCCCAGGGCCAGCTTGAGGCCTACAACGCCCAGGACGTGGAGGCCCTGTGCGGCTTCTTCGCCGACGACCTGGTCGTGGCCGACTTCAACGGGGCGGTGACGGTCCAGGGGCTGGAGGCGTTCCGCGCCCGGCACGTGGCCTTGTTCGCCGAGCATCCGCAGAACCGCGCTGAGCTGGCCCACCGGATCGTCATCGGCGAGCGCGTCATCGACCACGAACGGGTCTATCGCCAGCCGGGGCCGGTGAGCTTCGAGGTGGCGGCCATCTACACCATTGCGGACGGCAAGATCGCCCGCATCGACTTCGTGAAGTGAGGGGCAAGTGAGCGTCCGTCGTCTTTCGCCCAACCAGCCCGCCAGCTTCGCCTTCTCCAAGGAGAGCCTCGAAAAGGCTCAGTGGTGGATTTCGAAGTTTCCCGCCGGGCGCCAGCAGTCGGCGGTGATTCCGCTGCTCTGGCTCGTCCAGAAGCAGGAAGGCTGGGTGTCGGAGCCCGCCATTCGCCACGTGGCCGAGATGCTGGGCATGGCCCGCATCCGGGTGCTGGAAGTGGCCACCTTCTACACCATGTTCATGCTGGAGCCGGTGGGCAGCGTCGCCCTGGTCCAGGTGTGCGGCACCACGCCGTGCCAGCTTCGCGGTTCCGAGAGCCTGATGGCGGTCTGCAAGCGCAAGATCGGAGCCAAGGACCACCTCTCGGCCGACGGCAAGTTCTACTGGCAGGAAGTCGAGTGCCTGGGGGCCTGCGCCAATGCGCCCATGGCCGCCATCAACGACTATTACTACGAAGACCTCACGCCCGAGAGCTTCGAGGCTCTGCTGGACGACTTCGCCGCGGGCAAGGCGCCGGCGCCGGGCTCTTCGGCCGGCCGCCAGGGTTCGGCGCCCGAGGGCGGGCCGCTCGTCCTGCAGGACGCCTCCCTCTATGACGGCACGGCCGCCAAGCCGATCAAGAAGCTGCCCAACGCCGAGCCGGCGAAGAAGGCCAAGGCGGAGCCTGCGTCTTGAACGACGAGGCGAAGATCAAGGCGCGGTTCCTGCGCATGGCGGTGATCAACGGGGGTTGCCTGGCCGTGGCCATCGCCGCAGTCGCGGGCGCGTTCGTCACTGGCCAGGACTGGCTGTTTGCGATCTTCGGCCTGGCGCTCGCCGCGGGCTTTGCGGCGCAGATCGGTTTCATCGCCGCCTTCCGGCGCGCGAAAGAAGGAGTTTGAGGGGCGTGGTCGGGATTCTCGCAGACAAGGACCGGATCTTCACCAACCTCTATGGCCTGCACGACTTCGGCCTGGAGGGCGCCAAGCGCCGCGGCGCCTGGAACGCGACGCGGGACATGCTGTCCCAGACGCCGGAGTGGATCTGCGACCAGATCAAGAATTCCGGCCTGCGCGGCCGGGGCGGGGCGGGCTTCGGCACGGGCCTGAAGTGGACCTTCATGCCCAAGCAGGAGAGCGAGCGGCCGCATTATCTGGTGGTCAACGCCGATGAGTCCGAGCCGGGCACCTGCAAGGACCGCGAAATCCTGCGCAATGATCCGCACCTGCTGATCGAGGGCTGCCTGATCGCCAGCTACGCGATCCGAGCGCACGCCTGCTACATCTATATCCGCGGCGAGTATGTCTTCGAGCGCGAGCGCCTGGAGGCGGCGATCAAGCAGGCCTATGAGGCCCGGCTGATCGGCAAGGACAATGTCCACGGCTGGGACTTCGACCTCTATGTGACGCACGGGGGCGGGGCCTATATCTGCGGCGACGAGACCGCCCTGATGGAAAGCCTGGAGGGCAAGAAGGGCCAACCCCGCCTGAAGCCGCCGTTCCCGGCCGGCGCGGGCATCTATGGCTGCCCGACCACCATCAACAATGTCGAGACCATCGCCACCGTGGGCACGATCCTGCGCCGGGGGGCCGATTGGTTCGCGGGCTTTGGTCGTCCCAACAACACCGGCACCAAGCTGATGGCCATCTCCGGCCATGTGAACAAGCCGTGCGTGGTGGAAGAGACCATGTCCATCCCCCTGCGCCAGCTGCTGGAGGATCACTGCGGCGGCGTGCGCGGCGGCTGGGGCAATCTGAAGGCTGTGATTCCGGGGGGATCGTCGGTGCCGATGATCACCGCCGAGATGGCCGAGAGCGCCCTCATGGACTTCGACTCCCTGCGCGAGATGCGCTCGGGCCTGGGTACGGCGGCGGTCATCGTCATGGACAAGGACGCCGACGTGGTGAAGTCCATCGCCCGGCTCGCCTACTTCTACAAGCACGAGAGCTGCGGCCAGTGCACGCCCTGCCGTGAAGGCACCGGCTGGATGTGGCGGGTGATGGAGCGGATGGTCACCGGCGAAGCCGAGATGTCGGAGATCGACCTGCTGCTCGACGTGGCCTCCCAGGTGGAGGGCCACACCATCTGCGGCCTCGGCGACGCCGCCGCATGGCCGATCCAGGGCCTTTTCCGCCACTTCCGCCATGAGGTGGAAGACCGCATCACCAGGTACCGCGCCGGACGCCCGCATGTGCAGGGCGCCACGCTCGTGGCCGCGGAGTAAGACGAATGCCGATAGCCAAGGTTGACGGCGTCGAGGTCGAGTTCGAACCCGGCATGACCGTCCTTCAGGTGGCCGAGCTGGCGGGCAAGGAAATCCCGCGCTTCTGCTACCACGAACGCCTGTCCATCGCCGGCAACTGCCGCATGTGCCTGGTGGAGGTGAAGCCCGGTCCCCCCAAGCCGCAGGCCTCTTGCGCCCTGCCGGCCGCCGAAGGGCAGGAGATCTTCACCGACACCCCCATGGTGCGGAAGGCCCGGCACGGGGTGATGGAGTTCCTGCTCATCAACCACCCCCTGGACTGCCCGATCTGCGACCAGGGCGGGGAGTGCGACCTGCAGGACCAGGCCATGGGCTATGGCCGCGACGATTCCCGCTATGCCGAGAACAAGCGGGCGGTCGAAGAGAAGTTCATGGGTCCGCTCATCAAGACGGTGATGACCCGCTGCATCCAATGCACCCGCTGCGTCCGCTTCGTCACCGAAGTGGCCGGCGTGCCGGAGATCGGTCTCATCTCCCGCGGGGAAGATGTTGAAATCACGACCTATCTCGACGCGGCCGTCACGTCTGAGCTGAGCGCCAACGTCATCGATCTGTGCCCGGTGGGCGCCCTGACCTCCAAGCCTTACGCCTTCAACGCCCGTCCCTGGGAGCTGAAGAAGACCGAAAGCGTGGACGTCATGGACGCGCTCGGCTCGGCGATCCGGGTGGACGCCCGCGGCCCGGCCGTGCTGCGCGTGCTGCCGCGCATCAATGACGACGTCAACGAAGAGTGGATCAGCGACAAGACCCGCTATGCGGTGGACGGCCTGTCCCGCCAGCGCCTGGACCGCCCCTACGTGCGTGAGAACGGCAAGCTGCGCGCCGCGACCTGGCCCGAAGCCCTGCAGACCGTGGCGGCCCGGATCAAGGCGACGTCCGCCGACCGCATCGGCGTGATCGCCGGCGACCTTCAGGACGCGGAGTCCATGAAGGCGGCCCTGGACCTGTTCGGCGGCCTGGGCGTCGCCAGCCTGGACTGCCGTCAGGACGGCATGGCCCTGGGTGATGGTCCGCGCGAGAGCTGGCTGTTCAACGCCACTCTGGCCGGGATCGAAGAGGCTGAGGTCATCCTGCTGGTGGGGACCAATCCCCGCCTTGAAGCCCCGGTGTTCAACGCCCGTCTGCGCAAGCGCTGGCTGGCCGGCGCCCTGCGCGTGGGCGTCATCGGCGAGCAGGCCGACCTGACCTATGGCTATGACTATCTGGGCGCGGGCCCTGAGAGCCTGACGGCCCTGGCCAAGTCCCGCGGGGATTTCGCCAAGGCGTTCAAGGCGTCCGGCAAGGTCGCGGTGATCGTGGGCGCAGGCGCCCTGTCGCGGGCCGACGGCGCCGCTGTGGTCAAGGCCGCCGCCGGCGTGGCCAAGACCTTCGGCGCGTCCTGGAACGTGCTGCACACCGCCGCCGCCCGGGTGGGCGGTCTCGACCTGGGCTTCGTGCCTGGCGAGGGCGGCCGCAGCGCCCTGGACCTTGTGGCCAAGGGGGGCGCGGACCTGCTGTTCCTCATGGGCGCCGACGAGATGGATCTGTCGGCCACCGACGCCTTCGTCGTCTATATGGGCAGCCATGGGGACGCCGGCGCGCACCGGGCCGACGTGATCCTGCCGGGCGCGGCCTATACCGAGAAGAACGGCCTCTATGTGAACACCGAGGGCCGGGTGCAACGCGGCGCCCGGGCGGTCTTCCCCAAGGGCGAGGCCCGGGAAGACTGGGCCATCCTGCGCGCCCTCTCGGAGCATCTGGACGCCAAGCTGCCCTATGACAGCCTGGATCAGCTGCGCGCCAAGCTGTTCGCCGACCATCCCACCTTCGGCCGCATCGACTATGTGCCCGACGCGCCGGGGGCCCTGGACCTGGCCGCCCTGGGCGGGGAGGGGGCGCTGTCGGACGCGCCGTTCGCCAGCCCGATCAAGGCCTTCTACCTGACCAATCCCATCGCGCGCGCCAGCGTGACCATGGCCGAGTGCCAGGCTCTGGTCTCCGGCGCCGACAAGATCGCCGCGGAGTAGGGCATGGACGCGACCACCAATTTCTGGGCCACGCCGGGGGGCTGGACCCTGATCACGGTCGGCCAGATCCTGGCCGTGATGATCTGGATCCTGCTGTCGCTGGCCTTCCTGCTGCTGGCTGACCGCAAGATCTGGGCCGGCGTGCAGATGCGCAAAGGCCCCAATGTGGTGGGTCCCTTCGGCCTGCTGCAGTCCTTCGCCGACTTCTTCAAGTTCGTGCTGAAGGAGATCGTCATCCCCGACGGGGCCGACAAGGTGGTCTTCATCCTGGCCCCCCTGATCAGCTTCATCCTGGCCTTTGCGGCCTGGGCCGTGGTGCCGCTGGCGCCGGGCTGGGTGGTGTCGGACATCAATGTGGGCGTGCTCTACCTGCTGGCGATCAGCTCGCTGGGCGTCTACGGCATCATCATGGGCGGCTGGGCGTCCAACTCGAAATACCCCTTCCTGGGCAGCCTGCGTTCGGCCGCCCAGATGGTCAGCTACGAAGTCTCCATCGGCTTCGTGATCGTCACCGTGATCCTGCTGGCCGGAACCATGAACCTGCAGTCCATCGTCGAGCAGCAGGGCGGCGGCTTCTGGAACTGGAACGTGTTCGGCGGCGGGCTGGTGAACCTGCCCATGGCGCTGGTCATGATCCCCATGGCGGTGGTGTTCTTCATCTCGGCCTTGGCCGAGACCAATCGTCCGCCCTTCGACCTGCCCGAGGCGGAGTCGGAGCTCGTGGCCGGCTATCAGGTGGAATATTCCTCCACCCCCTATCTGCTGTTCATGATCGGCGAGTACGCCAACATCGTCCTGATGTGCGCCCTGATCACCATCCTCTTCTTCGGCGGATGGCAGGCCCCGTTCCCGACGCCCTTTGTCGAGAGCTGGCCGGCGACGGCCCAGAGCTTCTTCGGCTTCATGTGGTTCTTCGCCAAGACCGTCTTCTTCTTCTTCCTGATCGCCATGGTGAAGGCGATCGTCCCCCGCTATCGCTATGACCAGCTGATGCGTCTGGGGTGGAAGGTTTTCCTGCCGACCTCCCTCGTGGCCGTGGTGATCATCGCGGCGTGGCGCGTGTTCGGTCCGGCCCAGGGAGCGATCTGATGAGCTTTTCCGCCCGCGTCAGCCAGGCCGTGAAGGGCGCGGCCCTCATGGACTTCATCGGGGCCTTTGGCCTGGGCATGAAGTACATGATGCGCCCCAAGGCCACCGTGCTCTATCCCAATGAGCGCAATCCGCAGTCGCCCCGCTTCCGCGGCGAACACGCCCTGCGGCGCTATCCCAACGGGGAAGAGCGGTGCATCGCCTGCAAGCTCTGCGAGGCCGTCTGCCCCGCCCAGGCCATCACCATCGAGGCCGAGCCCCGCGCCGACGGCAGCCGCCGCACGACCCGCTACGACATCGACATGGTGAAGTGCATCTATTGCGGCCTGTGCCAGGAAGCCTGCCCGGTGGACGCCATCGTCGAGGGGCCGAACCTGGAGTTCGCCACCGAGACGCGGGAAGAGCTGTATTACGACAAGGAACGCCTGCTCGATAACGGGGACCGTTGGGAGCGGGAGATCGCGAAGAATCTGGAACTCGACGCGCCCTACCGATAAGAGACGGGCGCGATTCCGGGGCGAATTGGACGTCCGCATCCGACCGGGCCGCTGGGCCTGAAACGTCGGCGCGGGCATGAAGTAAGGGGCGAAAGTAGAGCCGTCATGGCCTTGCAGGCGATCGCATTCTATCTGCTGGCGATAGTCACCATCGGCTCGGCCTTTGCCGTGGTGACCGCCAGAAACCCCGTGCACTCGGTGCTGTTCCTGATCCTCGCCTTCTTCTCGGCGGCGGGGCTCTTCCTGCTGCTGGGCGCGGAGTTCCTCGCCATGCTGCTGGTGGTGGTCTATGTGGGCGCCGTCGCCGTCCTCTTCCTGTTCGTCGTCATGATGCTGGATGTGGACTTCGGGGCGCTCAAGTCCGGCTTCGCCCAGTACATGCCCATCGGCGGTCTGGTGGCTGGCATTCTGGCCATCGAGATGATCGTGGTCGCCACCTCGGTGGCCACGGGCGGGGCGGCGCGGGGCCAGACCGAGCCCATGGCGCGGGCCGGCGATCTCTCCAACACCGAGACGATCGGCCAGGTGCTCTACACCGACTATGTCTACTTCTTCCAGGCGGCGGGGCTCGTGCTGCTGGTGGCCATGATCGGCGCCATCGTGCTGACCCTGCGCCACAAGCCTGGCGTCCGCCGCCAGAACATCGCCGACCAGGTGGCCCGCAGCCCGGCCACCGGCATGCGCACCGTTCAGATCAAGCCGGGCGAGGGGATGGGCGAATGACCATCGGGCTCAGTCACTATCTGGCGGTCGCCGCCATTCTGTTCACCATCGGCGTCTTCGGCATCTTCGTGAACCGCCGGAACGTCATCGTCATCCTGATGTCGATCGAGCTGATCCTGCTGGCGGTGAACATCAACCTCGTCGCCTTCTCGGCCTATCTGCACAATGTGGTGGGGCAGATCTTCGCCATGTTCGTGCTCACCGTGGCCGCGGCCGAGGCCGCCGTCGGTCTGGCGATCCTGGTCACCTTCTTCCGTAACCGCGGCGGCATCGCCGTGGACGATGCTTCGATGATGAAAGGCTGACGGAGCCATGACCCCTCAGTCCATCGCCGTCACCCTGGTTTTCGCGCCCCTGCTGGGCGCCCTGGTCGCGGGCCTTTTCGGCCGGCGGATCGGCGACGTCGCCTCCCAGGCGGTGACCACCGGCCTGCTCATCCTGTCCTGCCTGCTGTCCTGGACCATCTTCGTCCAGTGGACCTGGGGCGGGCTCGAAGCCTTCACCCTGACCCTGCTGCCCTTCATCAATGTGGGCGACTTCCAGTCGGCCTGGTCCATCCGGATCGACGGACTGTCGGCGGTCATGCTGATCGTCGTGACGACGGTCTCGGCCCTCGTGCACGTCTATTCCTGGGGCTACATGGCCGAGGACGACTCCCGGCCGCGCTTCTTCGCCTATCTGTCCCTGTTCACCTTCGCCATGCTGGCCCTGGTGACGGCCGCCGACTTCATGCAGCTCTTCTTCGGCTGGGAAGGGGTGGGACTGGCGAGCTACCTGCTCATCGGCTTCTGGTTCAAGAAGCCCACGGCCAACGCCGCCTCCATCAAGGCCTTCGTGGTCAACCGGGTGGGCGACTTCGGCTTCGCGCTCGGCATCATGACCGTCTTCTGGATGTTCGGCACCATCGAGTTCGCCGAGATCTTCCCCCGTGTGGAAGAGTTCGCCGCCACGGGCTGGTCGTTCGCCGGCCAGACCTGGCATGCGGTGGATCTGGCCTGCGCCCTGCTGTTCATCGGCGCCATGGGCAAGTCGGCCCAGTTCTTCCTGCACACCTGGCTGCCGGACGCCATGGAAGGCCCGACCCCGGTCTCGGCCCTCATTCACGCCGCCACCATGGTGACGGCCGGCGTCTACATGGTCTGCCTGCTGTCGCCCATGTTCGAATACGCCCCGGTGACCAAGCAGATCGTCACCCTGGTGGGCGCGGTCACGGCCCTCTTCGCCGCGACGGTGGGCCTGGCCCAGAACGACATCAAGCGGGTCATCGCCTATTCGACCTGCTCGCAGCTGGGCTACATGTTCTTCGCCGCCGGCGTCGGCGCCTATCAGGCGGCCATGTTCCACCTGTTCACCCACGCCTTCTTCAAGGCCCTGCTGTTCCTGGGCGCCGGCTCGGTGATCCACGGCATGCACCACGAGCAGGACATGCGGAAGATGGGCGCCCTGTGGAAGCTCATGCCCCTCACCTATGCGGTGATGGTCATCGGCACCCTGGCCATCACCGGCTTCGGCATTCCGAGCCTGCACCTGGGCTTCGCCGGCTTCTACTCCAAGGACATCATCATCGAGTCCGCCTGGGCCGCGGGGCAGGAGAACGGCCTGGCCGCCTTCGCCTTCGTGGTCGGCCTCTTCGCCGCGGGCCTGACGGCCTACTATTCCTGGCGCCTAGCCTTCATGACCTTCCACGGTCACGCCAAGTGGGGCCACGAGCCGCACGATGATCACGCCTATGCCCCGGCCCAGCACGAGACTCACGACGAGCCTCTGCCGGACGCCCACGACCATGGCCACCATCACGACCACAAGCCCCATGAGAGCCCCTGGGTGATGGTGGTTCCTCTCCTGCTGCTGTCCATCGGGGCGGTGGCGGCGGGCTTCGTGTTCGCCGAGTTCTTCGTCGGCCACGACGAGGGCGAGTTCTGGCGCGGCGCCATCTTCACCGGCGCGGCCAACCATGTGCTCGAACATGCCCATCACGCGCCGACCTGGGTGCTGTGGGCGCCGCTGGTGGTGTCGATGATCGGTCTTGCGACCGCCTTCTACATCTATGTGCTCAAGGAAGGGCTCGGCGCCCGCCTGGCCGCGCGCCAGGGGCCGGTCTGGACCTTCCTGTACAACAAGTGGTTCTTCGACGAGCTCTACAACGCCACCTTCGTCCGCGGCGCGCGGGCGCTGGGCGACCTCTTCTGGAAGGTGGGCGACCAGAAGATCGTGGACGGCCTCGGCCCCAATGGGGTGGCGGCGGTGTCCAATGCGCTCGGCAAGCGCACCGGGCGGCTCCAGACCGGCTTCGTCTACCACTATGCGTTTGTGATGCTGCTCGGCGTGGCGGGACTGCTGTCCTTCGCCCTCTACGCCTGGGCGGCCTAAGGGGCGGGGGATTACGTCATGACCGGCATTCTCTCGCTCATCACCTATGCGCCCCTGCTGGGCGTGGCTGCGATCCTCGCCCTGCGCCTGACCGCGCCGGCGGGCGGCGCGCGCTCGGCCGAGACGGCCAAGTGGATCGCCTTCGTCACCACCCTGGCCACCTTCGCCCTGTCGCTGGTGATGCTGGCCAATTTCGACACCGAGACGGCCGACTTCCAGTTCCTGGAGGACTTCGCCTGGTTCGGCGGTCTCCACTACCGGATGGGGGTGGACGGCATCTCGGTGCTGTTCGTGGTTCTGACGGCCTTCCTGATGCCCCTGTGCATCGCCGCCTCCTGGCGCTCCATCGAGCATCGGGTCGAGGAATATCTGATCGCCTTCCTGGCGCTCGAGACCCTGGTCATCGGCGTGTTCTGCGCGCTGGACCTGATCCTCTTCTACGTCTTCTTCGAATTCGGCCTGGCGCCGATGTTCCTGATCATCGGGGTCTGGGGCGGCAAGAACCGGGTCTATGCGGCCTTCAAGTTCTTCCTCTACACCCTGCTGGGCTCGGTCCTGATGCTGGCCGCGGTTCTGGCCATGATCGGCATCACCGGCACGTCCTCCATCCCGGAACTCATGACCTATGAGTTCGGCGAGGGAATTCAGACTTGGCTGTGGCTGGCCTTCTTCGCCTCCTTCGCGGTGAAGATGCCCATGTGGCCGGTGCACACCTGGC
>NZ_DAIMHV010000085.1:0-12022 GCF_036723115.1 Phenylobacterium sp.
GGCTTGGGCGGCGAGGGCGGCGGACCCTTGGGCCGGGCGGACTTGGGCGGCGCCTGCGGACCCGAGGCCTGCGGCGCCACGGCTTCAGGCGGGAGCGCAGGCTCCGGCGCAGGGGCGCGGCCGGGCAGGGGCCGGACCGTGGACGCCACGACCGACCAGAGCCTGTGCTCCTCCGGTCGCAGCGGCCGCTTCACGGGGCCAGGTCCGGTCCCACCCGGGGCGCGAGACGCACCATGGACAGGGTGTGGCGCACCCGTCCGGCCTCCACGCCGGCCTCAGGACCGGAGCCGAGATAGAGGTCGGCGCGAACCGGGCCCTGGATGGCGCCGCCGGTATCCAGCGCCAGGGCCAGCTGATTGTAGGTGGGGAAGGCGCCGGTGAGGATCGGCGCCTGGGCCTCGATCCAGAAGAGGGTGCCCAGGGCGTGGCGGCTCAGGTCCACGGCGATGGCGTGGTCCGGCGGCAGGGGCACGCCGGCCGCGCCCACGGGATGCAGACCATCGTCCGGCGCCAGGCGGAACCACACATAGCGGCGGTTCAGCCGCATGATGGCGTCGGCCTCCGGTCCCCGCCGCTCCGCCAGCCAGGCGCGGATGGCCTCGCCCGAGGTGTTGTCGGCCGCCAGCAGGCCCCGCTGGCGCATGGGATTGGCGATTCCGGAGAACGGCAGGTCGTTATGGGCCGCGAACAGGGCCTTGACCCGCGTCCCATCGGGGAAGGTGAGCACGCCCGAGCCCTGGATCTGCAGGAAGAACAGCTCCTCCGGCCGCATCCAGGCGAGCGCATCGGGCGCCGGCTGGGCCTCGATGCTGGCCCGGTCGGCCCGGCCGCTGAGGGCGGCGTGGTTGGCGGGCTTGGGGCGGACAGGGGCGCTGTATTCGGCGTCCGGCGTGGTGCGGGCCGTGTATTCCGGCGCGTAATAGGCCGTCAGCACGCCTTCGCCCTGCAGGCGCTCGGGCCGGAACTGGGTCTCGAAGAAGGCGCGGGCCGCCGCGGCGCCCAGGCGCTCAGGCCCGCTGCGGGCCCGGCGGCAGATTTCGGCGGCGGCCGGATCGCGCGCCACCCCGCAGGTGGCCCGGTAGGCGGCGAAGGCCGCGGCGTGATCGGCCTCCGTCCAGCCCTTGAGCTCGGCGAAGCTGGCCGGCACAGCCGGCGGCGTGGCCGGCGCGGGCCCCGGCGCCGGGGCGGGCGCAGGCCCGGGGGCCCGTCCAGGCGGAACGGAAGGCGCCGGCGCGCGGGTGGCGCAGGCCGACAGCAGGAGGACGCCCATCAGGGCGCCGACCAGACGCAGATTCACTTGCTCAAGCCTCCGCAGGGGCGACGTGCGTGAGGGTCCAGTTGGGATCGCGGCTCTTCAGGTTGCGCTCGAAGGTCCACAGCTCGGCGGTGCGGCGATCGTCCACCGCCTCGCCGCTGGCGTCGCGGGTGCGGCTGCGCAGTTCGGCCAGGAACCGCACGGTCACCTGGGCGCGGTCGCCCACCAGCTCGACCTTTTCCATATCGGCCCGGGGCGGATGCAGGAATTCCACGGTCTCGGTGCGGTTGTCGGCCTCGCGGGCGGTGATGGCCGCCTCGAAGGAGCCATAGACC
Organism: Phenylobacterium sp.; assembly: GCF_036723115.1. GTDB lineage: Bacteria > Pseudomonadota > Alphaproteobacteria > Caulobacterales > Caulobacteraceae > Phenylobacterium. Next base: position 1,591 of record NZ_DAIMHV010000085.1, read on the forward strand.
TCGTCCGACAGCAGGTTGCGCAGGGTCTGGCGGTCCCCGTCGGCGAAGGCGCGCACGGTCATTTCATAGGCGCCCTTGGCGCCATGCAGGAAGTGACCCACGTCGAAGCTGGGGTCGCGGGCGCGCACGGCGGCCAGGCCCGTCAGGGCCACGCCGTCCTCGGCGGGCTCCAGGACGCGCTCTGGCGCGCGGGCCTGGGGCGCGGCGGCTTCGGGCTGCGGCTGGTCCTCCGGCTGGCGGCCCACCCGGCGGCCGAGCACGGAATAGAGCTGGTACAGCACGACGGCGGCCAGGGCGGCGAAGATGATCAGCTCCAGTAGGGGCAACGCGTCTCTCTTGGGCTTCTGAACGGGGCTTGGGCGTCTCGAAACTTAAGGCGGGCCACGGCTGATAACACCATCGCCCATCCCCTATATAGTCGGTGTGAACGCCCGCGTCAGGCGCGACGTTGCATCCCAGGGGGGGCCATGTTAGCAGCCCGCGCCAGCGGAAGGTCCCCCGGCGGACCCGCCGAACCCCAGGGCCGCCCACCGCCGGTGGCGCCCCCAGGCCCAGTCATCCTAGGAACGGACAGGCTCATATGACCGACACCAACGCGGCCGCCCCCGGCGCCCTGCCCAACGGCGCCGACGCCCAGGAGCCCGGCGTGCGCATCCTGGCGCAGTTCATCCGCGACCTGTCCTTCGAAAATCCCCGGGCGCCCGACGCCCTGCGCGGCGCCGCCGCCCAGCCCCAGATCGACCTGGGCGTGGAGATGAACGCCCGCGGCCGCGATGACGGCCTGTTCGAGGTGGACCTCAAGCTCTCGGCCCGCGCCGCCCGTGAAGACGGCCCGGTCTTTCATGTGGAGCTGGTCTATGGCGGGGTCTTCCAGATCGCCGGCGTGCCGGCCCAGGAGATCGAGCCCGTCCTGCTCATTGAGTGCCCGCGCTTCCTCTTCCCCTTCGCCCGCCGGGTGATCGCCGACGTCACCTCCGACGGCGGCTTCCCCCCCTTCCTGCTGGACCCCATCGACTTCGCCGGCGTCTATGCCGCCCGCAAGGCTCAGGGCGCGGTGGAACAGACCGCCCCCGGCCAGGTCGGCCACGCCTGAGGCGGGGCGGAAACCCGCCCGGCCCGACAAACGTGATCGGCGCCGCTCAAAGGCGCCCGGCGCGTTCAAAGGCCGCCGCGGGGCTCAGCGGAGCCAGTTCTCCACCTTGAGGTCGGCGACCCTCTCGAATTCCCGCCGGTTGTCCGTGACGACGACGCTTCCCGTCGCCAGCGCATGGGCCGCGATCAGCATGTCATTGCCACCGATGGGAAGGCCCTCGGCTTCCAGCTGAGCGCGGAGTCGGCCATAGGCGGCGTCGGCCGGCGTATCGAACGGCTGGACGTCCAGCACGCCCAGGATCATTTCCAGCTGAGCCGACAGCCGGTCGGATTGACGCTTGGTCGCGCCGAACCGCAGCTCGGCGGCGACGATGATGCTGGTGCATACCGCGCCTTCGCCCACCCGGGCGATGTGCTGAGCGACCTGTCCTTGAGGATGGCGCACCAGATCCGAGAGGATGTTGGTGTCCAGCATGTAGCGCGTCACAGGGACACCGGTGCGGGCGGAGCGTCCTCGATATCGGGGAAGGTCTCCTCGATTGACGGCAATTCAGACAGCAGCGCGATCAGAGATTTCGGCGGGGCGGCCTCGATGATCAGCCGGTCGCCCTCTCGCCAGATGATGGCGTCCTCGCCCGGCAGCTCGAACTCCCGGGGGATCCGGACGGCCTGGTTGCGCCCGTTCTTGAACAGCTTGATGTGGCGGAAGGCGTTCATAGGGAAGATATGGCATAGGCCTGTGGCATAGGCCACCCGTCGCCCGCCCGGCCCTCTCCGCCCGCTTCAGAATCCGTGCTTCTTCCAGAGGTCGTCGGACTTCACCACTTCGCGGATGAAGGCGGCGTGGCGTTCGCGTTCGGCGTCGGTGGAGCGCAGGGCCAGCGGGCGGGGACGGGCGCCATAGGCGGCCTGACGGGCGGCGCCCACGGCCTGGGCCATGATGGCCGGCGTCAGCTCCAGCCGCCGTTCGCGGCCGCCCTTGAGCTCCAGATAGACGTCGGCCAGCAGGCGCGCGTCGATGAGCGCGCCGTGCTTTTCCCGGTCGGCCAGGGAGATCTTGAACCGTCGGCACAGGGCGTCGAGGGAGTTGGCCATGCCGGGGAAGCGCGCCTTGGCCAGGGCGAGCGTGTCCACCCAGCGGATCTCTTCGATCTCCACCCGGCCGCACAGGCCAAGCTCGTGATTGATGAAGGTGCGGTCGAAGGCGGCGTTGTGGGCCACGATGGGGGCGTCGCCCACGAAGTCGAGGAAGGCCTCCACCACGCAGGCCTCGGCGAACTTGGGCTTGCCGCGCAGGAAGTCGGCCGACAGGCCGTGCACCTTCTCCGCCTCGGGCGGCATGTCCCGCTCGGGGTCGATATAGCAGTGGAAGCTGCGCCCGGTGGGGATGAAGTCCTCGATCTCCAGGCAGGCCAGCTCCACCAGGCGGTGGCCCTCACGGGGTTCGAAGCCCGTGGTTTCGGTATCCAGAACGATCTCGCGCGGCATGGGCGATCAATGGCCCGGTTCGCCTGAGGCTTCAACCGGGGCGGAGCCTTCAACCGGGGCTGAGGCTTCTGCCCGCAGGCGCGCGACGATGGCGTCCACCTGGGCGCGGGCATGGTCCAGGCCCTGGCCGGTATCGACCACATAGTGAGCCCGGGCGCGCTTTTCGGCGTCGGCCATCTGCTGGGCCAGGATGGCGTCGAAGCGGTCAGGCGTCATGCCGGGCCGGGCTAGCACCCGTTCGCGCTGCATGTCCGCCGGGGCGCTGACCACCACCACGGCGTCCATGCGCGCCTCGCCGCCGGTCTCGAACAGCAGCGGGATGTCCAGCACCACCATGTCGGCGCCCTTCGCCTGGGCCTGGGCGAAAAAGGCCAGGCGGTCCTGACCCACCAGGGGATGGACGATGGCGTTCAGCCGCTTCAGAGCCTCCGGATCGCCCAGGACGGCCTGGCGCAGGCGCTCGCGGTCCACTGCGCCTGCGACCACCACGCCGGGAAAGGCCTCGCCCACCGGCTCCACGGCCGCCCCGCCCACATCATAGAGGTCGTGCACGGCGGCGTCGGCGTCATAGACGGGGATGCCGTGGTCGCGGAACATGGCCGCGGTGGTGGACTTGCCCATGCCGATGGAGCCGGTGAGGCCGATCAGTCGCATCATTCCTTTAACCTCCCTTCGCTCTGGCCGAGCGCGGCCAGGGCCAGCTTACGCACGTCCACATCCTTGGGCGGCGGCGCGCCATAGAAGGCTTCGAACGCCGGAACCGCCTGGCCGATGAGCATGGCCAGACCATCCACCGTGCGCAGACCCTCAGCCCTGGCCTGCGCCAGCAGGGGGGTGGTGAGCGGCTTATAGACCATGTCCATGACAAGGGCGGACGCAGGCGCCGCGGCCAGCGGCAGATCGAGGCCCGCCTCGCCAGACAGGCCTGCGGACGTCGCATTGATCACCGCGCCCGCCCCGGCCAAGGCCTGGGCGGCGTCCGAAAGGGCGAAGGCGGTGATGGGGCCCTCCAGGGCCTCGGCCAGGGCCTGGGCGCGGGAGAGGGTGCGGTTGACCACGCGGACCTGCGGCGCGCCGGCGCCGGCGAAGGCCGCCGCCGCCCCCCGGGCCGCCCCGCCGGCGCCGAGGATCACCACCGGGGCGGCGGCCGGATCAAAGCCCGGCGCCTGCTCGGCGAAGGCGGCCAGCAGGCCAAGCCCATCGGTATTGTCGGCCACGAGGGTCCCGTCGGTCTCGAAGACCAGCAGGTTGGCCGCGCCTGCCGCCGCCGCCCGCGGGCTCGCCCGGTCGGCCAGGGCGAGCGCCTCCTCCTTGAAGGGCAGGGTGACGTTCAGCCCCCGCACCGCCCCCCCGCGCAGACCCTTGATGAAGGCCGCAAACCGTTCGGGGGGAGGGGCGAAGGGGACATAGGCGCCGTCGATCCCCGCGCCCGCCAGCCAGGCGTTGTGGATCAGGGGGCTCAAGGAATGTCGCACGGGCGCGCCCACGACGCCTGCCACGATCCCAGCTCCGGTTAGACGATGGCTCATTGCGCCGTCCTCATGGGCCAAGCCCCTTTAGTCGATCAGCACGCCGCGGCTGCGCAGATAGGGGAAGAGCCCCATGAGCGGCAGGCCGAGGATAGAGAAATAGTCGCCTTCGATGGCGGCGAAGAGCTGGGCGCCAGGCCCCTCCAGCCGGTAGCAGCCCACCGAGCCCAGCAGGGCCTCGCCCTCGGCGGCCAGATAGGCGTCCAGGAAGTCGGGGCTGAAGTCGCGCATGGTCAGGCGCGGGGAGACGAGCTCTTCCCAGACCACCTCGCCGTCCTCGGCGACGGCCACGGCGGCGTGCAGCAGGTGAGGGCGGCCCCGCAGCAGGTCCAGCCGGGCGCGGGCCTCCTCCAGGCTCTGCGCCTTGTCATAGAGGCGGCCGTCCACATCCAGCGTCTGGTCGGCGCCGATCACCAGGCCCGGCGTGCGGCGCGAAACCGCCACGGCCTTGGCCCGGGCCAGTTCGGCGGCGATGGCGGCGGGCCCCTCGCCCGCGGCCAGGCGCTCGGCCTTGACCACGTCCTCGTCCACTCCGGAGCCTGCGGTGCGGAAGGCCACGCCTGCGCCGGTCAGCACCTGGGCGCGGGCCGGGCTCTTGGAGGCCAGGGTCAGCGGCGGGGCGGTGGCCGGCGTCATCCGAGGATCTCCACCTGGCCGCGCCCGGCGCTCAGCAGGTTCATGACCGCGGCGGCCGTCTCCTCCACCGAGCGGCGGGTCACGTCGATCACCGGCCACCCCTGGCGCTCATAGAGGCGGCGGGCCTGGACGATCTCGTCGCGGACGGAGTCCACGTCGATATAGGCCGAGGTTCGGTTCTCCTTGAGGCTGAGCAGGCGGTTGCGGCGGATCTGGATCAGCCGGTCGGGCGAAATGGTCAGGCCCACCACCAGGGTGTTCTTGAGCGCCAGCAGCTTGTCGGGAATGGGCCGGGAGGGCACCAGGGGCACATTGGCCGCCCGCACCCCGCGATGGGCCAGATAGATGCAGGTGGGCGTCTTGGAGGTGCGCGACACCCCCACCAGGACCACGTCGGCCTGCTCCAGATCCTGGCCGCCCTGGCCGTCATCATGGCCGATGGCGTAGTTCAGCGCGTCCATGCGGTTGAAATAGTCGTGGTCCAGGGCGTGCTGGGCGCCCACGCGGGTGGAGGTGCTGGCCCCCAGATAGCGCGACAGGGCCGAGACCAGGGGGTCGAGCGCGGGCACGCAGGCCACGTCCAGCCGACGGCAGCCCTCCTCCAGGGCGGCGCGCAGCTCGGCGTCGACGATGGTGTGCATCACGATCCCTGGCGCGGCCTCGATGTCGGCCAGCGCTCGGTCCAGCTGCCGCTGGGAGCGGACCAGGGCGTAGATGTGCTCGATGGGCAGGACGTGGTCGAACCGGGCGCACACGGCGCGGGCCATGGCGTTCAGGGTCTCGCCCGTGGAGTCCGATACCAGGTGGACGTGAAAATAGGTGGCGATGCGCGAGAGGGTCATTTCGGACTGCGGGGCGCCTGCGACAAAGGTTCCTGTGGATCAAGGAGTCGACAAACCTCTTAGCCGAGGCGGACGGACTTGGGGATAGGCGCCGACTTATCCGCCACGCCTGGCCGACGGCCGAACCCGCGGGGACAAACCGGGACGGTCCTGGCCTTTCATCCACGGTATGACCGGCGGTGGAAGACCTTAACAAAAGGTAAACGCACAGGCGGGGGGGGGCGCAGGCCTCGTCCCCAATGCGGCCGCGGCTGGGGTTTAAGACTTTGTTAAGGAGTTGGGCGGGTTTGGCGGGCTCATCCCCGCAACTCACAGGCTGAGCCTCGCCAGGTGGGCGCGCACGGGCGCCGAATGGGGACAAGACGGTATGGCGCTGGGACGGGCCAGGTTCTCCCCGGGTCTGACCGGCCCTACTTCCTCCTCCACCCCTTTTTAAATCTTTCTTTCAGGAAGAAGACGGACGGACGGGAACGCCACGCCCTTGAGCCGGAGACGGAGAGCCGCTTTAAGGCTTTCCATGAGCGACGCATCTTCTCCCCGCCTGCTGCGGGTCCTGGCCGGGGAAACCCTGGATCGTCCCCCGGTGTGGTTCATGCGCCAGGCGGGCCGATCCCTTCCCGAATATCGTGAGCTGCGCACCCGGGCGAAGGACTTCATCGCCTTCTGCCATGACCCGGTCATGGCCGCCGAGGCGACCCTGCAGCCCATGCGGCGCTTCCCCTTCGATGCGGCCATCGTCTTCGCCGACATCCTGCTTCTGCCCCGGGCGCTCGGCCAGGCGGTGTGGTTCGAGGCCGGCGAGGGGCCCAGGCTCGGCGAGCTGCCGGCGCTTTCGGCCCTGGAGAGCCAGATCGAAGCCTCCACCGGCCGGCTGTCGGAGATCGGCGAGACCCTGGCCCGCGTGCGGGCGGAGCTCGAGCCCGACCGGGCGCTCATCGGCTTCGCCGGCGCCCCCTGGACGGTGGCCACCTATATGATCGAGGGCCGGGGCAGCGACCGGTCGGCTGCGCGCACCTACGCCTACCAGCATCCCGAGGCGCTCGACCGGCTGCTGGACATTCTGGTGGAGTCCACCGCCCGCTATCTGGTCATGCAGGCCAAGGCCGGCGCCCAGGCCCTGAAGCTGTTTGAAAGCTGGGCCGAAGGCCTGGCCGAGGACGTCTTCCAACGCATCGTCATCGGCCCGCATGCGCGGATCATCGAGAAGGTCCGCGCCGCGGGCGTCGAGACCCCCTTCATCGGCTTTCCCCGGGGGGCCGGCGCCCTGGTGGACAACTATGCGGCCAAGGTCCCCGTCCAGGCCGTGGCCCTGGACACCCAGGCCAGCGCCGCCCAGGGCCAGAGGATCCAGGCCGGCGGCAAGGCCATCCAGGGCGCGCTCGACAATCTGCTCCTGCGGGCGGGCGGTGCGGCCATGGACGCGCGCATCGACGCGCTCATCGAACAGTGGGGCCAGGCGCCCTATATCTTCAACCTTGGCCACGGGGTGCTGCCGGACACGCCGGTGGAGAACATCGCCCGGGCCGTGGCGCGCATCACCGGCAAGGGTTGAACCGCAAGATGAAGAAGCTGGCCGTCGTCCTGTTCAATCTGGGCGGGCCCGATGGGCCTGACGCCGTCCAGCCCTTCCTGTTCAACCTGTTTCGCGACCCGGCGATCATCGGCCTGCCGGCGCCGGCCCGCTATCCCCTGGCGGCCCTGATCTCGACCACGCGGCGGAAGTCGGCCCAGGCCAACTACGCCATCATGGGCGGGGGCTCGCCCCTGCTGCCGGAAACCGAGAAGCAGGCCGCCGCCCTGCAGGCGGCCCTGGCCGCCGGCGCGCCTGCGATGGAGACCCGGGTCTTCATCGCCATGCGCTACTGGAAGCCGCGGGCGGCGGAGACGGCGAAGGCGGTGGCGGCCTTCGCGCCCGATGAGATCATCCTGCTGCCCCTCTATCCGCAGTTCTCCACCACCACGACCGCCTCGTCCCTGAAGGACTGGACCAAGGCCTATGGCGGCCCGGGCCGGACGCGGGCCGTCTGCTGTTATCCCACCCAGGACGCCCTGGTGGAGGCGCATGCCGCGGTGATCCTGCGCACCTGGGAAGCCGCCGGCCGGCCCTCGGGCGTGCGCCTGCTCTTCTCCGCCCACGGACTGCCGGAAAAGGTGGTCAAGGATGGCGATCCCTACCAGGCCCAGGTGGAGGCCACCGCCGCGGCCGTGGCCGCCCGCCTGCCGGAGCTGGCCGACTGGCAGGTCTGTTATCAGAGCCGGGTCGGGCCGCTGGCCTGGATCGGCCCCTCCACCGAGGCGGCCATCGGCCAGGCCGCCGCGGACGGCAAGGGTGTCCTGCTCTCGCCCATCGCCTTCGTCTCCGAGCATGTGGAGACCCTGGTGGAGCTGGACCACGAATATGCCGAGCTGGCCCAGGCCAAGGGGGTCAGCCCCTATCTGCGGGCGCCGGCGCTGGGGGTGGAGCCCGCCTTCATCCGCGGCCTGCGCGACGCCGTCCTCGCCGGGCTGGATCGGGAGGCGGGGCTTGGCCCGATGGGCGACTGGACCTGTCCCGCCGCCTATGGGAAATGCCCCTGTCGGGCGGCCTGAGGTTCACTGGGACGCCGGACGGCTCGAAAAACCATAAGGCCCGGGGGAGGGCGCCATGACCACCTATGACCTGCTGCGCGGCCTGCACATCATCGCTGTGATCGCCTGGATGGCGGGGATGCTCTACCTGCCCCGGCTCTATGCCTATCACACCGAGACGGCGCCTCCGGGCAGCGAGTTCGACGCCCACTTCCAGGTCTGGGAGCAGAAGCTGCTCAGGATCATCATCAATCCGGCCATGGTCGCCACCTGGCTCCTGGGGCTGTCGCTGATCTTCTTCCACGTCCACAGCGCCGGGCGCGGCTGGGGCTTTCTGCTGCAGCCCTGGATGATCACCAAGCTCGCCCTGGTCGTGGCCCTTTCCGGCTGGCACGGCTTCCTGGCCGGGGCGCGGAAGAAGTTCGTGGCCGGGGCGCGTCCGCGCTCGGCCAAGTTCTGGCGCATGACCAATGAGATCCCCTTCCTGATCGCCGTGGGCGCGGTGCTGGCGGTGACCCTGGAGTTCGGCGCCCGCTGAGCCGGGACGGCTCCGGTTCAGGGCCCGGACCCAAGGGCTTTGTTCTGACCTGATCTTGACGGGACGCCCCCGGCTGTGGTTTGGCTGAGGGACGTGGGAGCCATCCCACGCCCCGCCTTTTTCCGGCGCCGCGCGTTCATGCGCCGACGGCCCGGCTTTCGAACATAGAGACCTGTCGCGCCGCTCACCGGCGCCTCCTGTCGCCGCCCGCCTTGCGCCCGGTCTTCCGGCGGCGTGGGGCTGCGAGCGGCCAAACCCCCCGGAATTCCATGACCGACGAGTCCCCCATGAGTGAAGACACCGAAGCCGAAGTCCTCGAGACCCAGACCGACGAGGACGGCCTGGACGCCGATCTGGACGAGCCGTCCCTGGCCGCCCAGGCCATCGCCGCCATGGGCCTGACGCGCATGTCGCTCCAGGAGCTGAAGGAGAAATCCTCCTCCGACCTGCTCGCCTTCGCCGAGCAGATGGACATCGAGAACGCCAACTCGATGCGCAAGCAGGACATGATGTTCGGCATCCTCAAGACCCTGGCCGAGGAGGGGGTGGAAATCTCCGGCTCGGGCACCATGGAGGTCCTGCCCGACGGCTTCGGCTTCCTGCGCAGTCCTGAGGCCAACTATCTCTCCGGCCCCGACGACATCTATGTCAGCCCCTCGCAGATCCGGAAGTTCGGCCTGCGCACCGGCGATTCCGTGGTCGGCGCCATCCGCGCGCCGCGGGAAGGCGAGCGCTATTTCGCCCTGGTGAAGGTCGACCAGATCAATTTCGAGGACCCGGAGAATGTCCGCCACAAGGTCCACTTCGACAATCTGACGCCCCTCTATCCGGAGGAGCGCCTGCGCATGGAGATCGACGATCCCACGCTGAAGGACCGTTCCGGCCGGGTGATCGACATCGTCGCCCCGCTTGGCAAGGGTCAGCGCTGCCTGATCGTCGCCCCGCCGCGGGTGGGCAAGACGGTGATGCTGCAGAACATCGCCAAGTCCATCGAGGCCAACCACCCGGAAGTCTATCTCATCGTCCTGCTCATCGATGAGCGGCCGGAAGAAGTGACCGACATGCAGCGCACCGTGCGCGGCGAGGTCATCGCGTCGACCTTCGACGAACCGGCCACCCGTCACGTGCAGGTGGCCGAGATGGTCATCGAGAAGGCCAAGCGCCTGGTGGAGCACAAGCGCGACGTGGTCATCCTGCTGGACTCCGTCACCCGCCTGGGCCGGGCCTACAACACCGTGGTGCCGTCCTCGGGCAAGGTGCTGACCGGCGGCGTGGACGCCAACGCCCTGCAGCGGCCCAAGCGCTTCTTCGGCGCCGCGCGGAATGTGGAGGAGGGCGGCTCGCTCTCCATCATCGCCACGGCGCTGATCGACACCGGCAGCCGCATGGACGAGGTGATCTTCGAAGAGTTCAAGGGCACCGGTAACTCGGAAATCGTCCTGGACCGCAAGGTGGCCGACAAGCGCATCTTCCCGGCCATCGACGTGCTGAAGTCCGGCACCCGCAAGGAAGAGCTGATCACGCCCAAGGATCAGCTGCAGAAGACCTATGTGCTGCGCCGGATCCTCAACCCCATGGGGGCGCAGGACGCCATCGAGTTCCTGCTCGACAAGCTGCGGAACGCCAAGAACAACGACGACTTCTTCCAGTCGATGAACACCTGAGGGGCCGGGCGCGCGGCCGGGGTCGCGCGCCCGTTTCGTTCGCCGGCCGCGCTCAGACGGGCGGCTCCGGTCCCT
>NZ_DAIMHV010000086.1:0-8699 GCF_036723115.1 Phenylobacterium sp.
GTTGCGAGGGGGGCTTGGAGATGGCGGAAAAGGGCTCGCACATGATCGCCGACATGGCTCTCTTTGTCTCAAAACGGCTCCAGCGCGCGGCCTTCGCCCTGTTGTGTCTCATCGCGGCTCAGCTCTGCCTGACCTTGGCCAGCTGCGAGGCCGAACCGGCCGCCATGGCCGCCCGGGTCAGTCTGATGGAGGTGCGCTGAGCCGCCCGTCGATCTAGCCCAGGACACCGTCCAGATCATAGCCCGCGGCCGCCCCCAGGGCGACCAGTTCGGCGCGATCGCGCCCGCCGCCCTGCGCCTGGCCCAAGGCCCAGGTGACGATGGACCGGGTGCCCGACCGGCAATAGGCCAGCACCGGCCCGTCCGCCGCATCGGCGGCCTGCACCTGGGCCCGGGCCTGGTCGGGGGAGGGGCCGCCGCGAACCGGGATGGCGAGGTAGTCCAGGCCATGGGCGCGGGCGGCGGCCTCGATCTCGGCGCCGGAGGCCTGGGCCGGGTCTTCGCCGTCGGGCCGGTTGTTGATGATCAGCACGAATCCCTGGTCGGCCGCAGCGGCGACGTCTTCCAAGGTGATTTGGGGGCTGACGGAGAACTCATCGGTGACACGGCGAAATGGGGGCATGGGCTCCTGACGCAGGCGGCTGATGCGGGCATGATTTGACATCATCGGGGCGGGGTGGAAGTTTCGCAACGCCCGGAGCGACGTCCGCGGCGACAGCGGATGAACTCCAACCCCACCCATGCTGCGTTTTATAGGCCGTCGGCTTCTCATTGCGATCCCCACCCTGTTCCTGGTGGTCACGGTCGCCTTCTTCATGATGCGCGCCGCCCCCGGCAGCCCGTTTGACAGCGACCGCAAGCTCTCGCCGGAGATCGAGGCCAATGTCATGGCCAAGTACGGCATGGACCGGCCCCTGCACGAGCAGTACCTGACCTATCTGGGCGGGGTGGTGCAGGGCGATCTGGGGCCCTCGCTGAAGTACCGCGACAAGTCGGTGCTGCAGATTCTGCAGGAGAATTACCGCGTCAGCCTGACGCTTGGTCTTTCGGCCATCATCCTGGCCACCGTGGTGGGGGTGAGTCTCGGCGTTCTGGCGGCCTTGAGGCAAAATCAGACCACGGACTATGTGGTGATGACGATCGCCATTCTGGGCGTATGCATACCCACCTTCGTGACCGCGCCGGTTCTGGTGCTGATCGTCGCCTCCAAACTTGGCTGGCTGCCCAGCGCAGGATGGAACGGCGGCGCCCTGCCCAACCTCGTCCTGCCGGTGCTGGTGCTGACCCTGCCCCAGGTGGCCATCATCTCGCGCCTGACCCGGGCGGGCATGGTGGAAGTGCTGCGCTCCAACTATATCCGCACCGCCCGCGCCAAGGGCCTGCCTGAGAACCGAATCGTGCGCCGCCATGCCCTGCGGGCGGCCATCCTGCCCCTGGTCAGCTATCTCGGCCCGGCCGCCGCCGGCCTCATCACCGGCTCGCTGGTGGTGGAGAAGATCTTCAACCTGCCGGGCCTGGGGAAGTTCTTCGTCATCAGCGCGCTGCAGCGCGACTACACCGTGGTGATGGGCATGGTGATCTTCTACGCCGCCCTGATCCTGATCCTGAACCTGATCGCCGACGTGCTGCACGCGGTTCTCGACCCGCGGGTGAGGCTGTCATGACCGGAACCATTCTCGCTCCCGGCTCGCGGGCCGGCGCGCAAGCCATGGAAAAGGCCGCCCGCGGGCGCAGCCTCTGGGACGACGCCCGCCGCAGGCTGCTGCGCAATCGCGCGGCGGTGGGCAGTATGATCGTGCTGGGCCTGCTGGTCCTGGCCGCCATCATCGGGCCGCTATTCACGCCCTACGCCTACGACCAGATCAACAAGGACCACGTGTGGGCGCCGCCCCTGACCCAGGGCCATCTGCTGGGCGCCGATTCCCTGGGACGCGACCTGCTGGCGCGGCTGCTCACCGGGCTGCGCGTGTCCCTGGCCATCGGGCTTGTGGCCACCACCGTCTCCCTGATCATCGGCGTCGCCTGGGGCGCGGTCGCCGGCTATGTGGGCGGTCGGGTGGACGAGATCATGATGCGGGTGGTGGACGTCCTCTATTCGCTGCCCTTCATCTTCTTCGTCATCCTGCTGATGGTGACCTTCGGGTCGAACATCATCCTGATCTTCGTGGCCATCGGCGCGGTGGAATGGCTGACCATGTCGCGGATCGTGCGCGGCCAGACCCTGTCGCTGAAGCACAAGGAATTCGTCGAGGCGGCGCGGGCCGCGGGTCTGGGGACCGGCGGCATCATCGGCCGCCACATCATCCCGAACCTGCTGGGTCCGGTGGTGGTCTACGTGACCCTGACCATCCCGGCGGTGATCCTGGCCGAGAGCTTCCTGTCCTTCCTGGGCCTGGGGGTTCAGCCGCCCATGGCCTCGCTGGGCACCCTGATCGCCGGCGGCGCGCAGGACATGGAGCTGGCCTGGTGGCTGCTGGTCTTCCCCTCGCTCACCATGGTGGTGACGCTGATGTGCTTCAACTTCATCGGCGACGGCCTGCGCGACGCCATCGACCCGAAGGACCGCTGATCCTGGCTCGCCTATCTCACCCGCCGGGCGCGCACCGCCCGCTGGCCGTCCAGGTTCATGAAGTAGCCGCCCATGGCCGTGGTGCGGATCTCGGCCACGGAGCCTGCCCGCGGACGCCGCGCCAGGCGCTCATTGTCGGTCTGCTGCCACACCGCGCCGCCCTCAAGTTCCACGGTCCAGCGGCCGGCGCCGTCCTCCGTGGCGCGAACCACCTGGGCCGAGATGTTGTCCAGCTTGGCGCTCTCGGCGTCGCCCCGCTCGAACACCGAGAGGGAGGGCAGGGTGAAGCCGAAGGCCTGACGCCGCACGGCGGTGGCCTGATCCTTGTCCACCACCACGATGTCGCCCTGGGCCTCGGCCCGGTCAAAGGCGCCCGCCGCGGCGTCGAAGCAGGCCAGGCGCGCAGCGTCGTCGGCCACCGTCCGGCAGTCCAGCAGCGACCTCAGCACCGCCGCCCGCTCGGGCGCGGCCGGTTGTCCGAAGGCGACGCCAGCCGACAGCGCCGCCGCCAGCCCCACCGTCGCGGCCAGGGCCGCCCGTCCGCCCCCGTTGAAAACCATCATCTCGAACGTCCCCATGACCAGAATCCCGCGCATTGAAGATGTCCGCCGCGCCGGGCGCAATCTCTTCTCTTCGGCCAAGACCTGGGGCGCGGTCGCCGGCGGCGTGGCCCTGGGATCCCTGGCGGCCCTCAGCGCCTGCGCGCCCCAGGCTCCGGCTCGCCCGCCCTGTCCGGAGGGCCAGGTGTGCCTGCTCATGGGGAACGGCTCGGAGCCGGCGACCCTGGATCCACACAAGGCCACCGGCACCTGGGAGAGCCGCATCCTGTCCGACGCCTTCATGGGCCTGACCCAGGATGATCCCGAAGGCGAGCCCATTCCCGGCATGGCCGAGCGCTGGGAGGTGAGCGCCGATGGTCTGGTCTGGACCTTCCATCTGCGGGAGGCCTACTGGTCCGATGGGGTCCCGGTGAGCGCCGACGACTTCGTCTTCTCCCTGCGCCGCATCATGCTGCCGGAGACCGCCTCGGAATACGCCTCGCTGCTTTACTTCATCGCCGGGGCCAAGGCGGTGAACGAGGGCGCGGCGGCCCCGGAGACCCTGGGCGCCCGGGCCATCAACCCGCGCACGCTTGAGATCACCCTGGTGCATCCCGCGCCCTATCTGCCGGAGGTGGCCAAGCACCAGACCATGTTCCCGGTGCCCAAGCATCTGGTGGAGCGGCTGGGGGACGCCTGGGTGCAGCCCCAGAACATCGTCTCCAACGGACCCTATGTGATCGACGCCTGGCGGCTGGGCGACTACGTCAAGCTCAGCAAGAATCCGCGCTTCTATGAGGCCGACCAGGTCTGCGTCGATCAGGTCTATTTCTATCCCACCACCGACGCCACCAGCGCCGAGCGCCGGGTTCGCCGGGGCGAACTGGATGTGAACTTCGACATCCAGTCCAATCGCGTGGCCTTCCTGCGCGAGCAGATCCCGGACTATGTGCGCACCCACACCTATCTCGGCGTGACCTATATGGCCTTCAATTCCAACGTGCCGGAATTGCAGGACGTCCGGGTGCGCCAGGCCCTGTCCATGGCCGTGGACCGGGAGTTCATCACCCAGAAGCTGCTGCGCGGCGGGCAGGAACCGGCCTACACCTTCGTGCCCCCGGGCGTGGCCGACTATACGCCGCCGCCGCCGCCGGAATGGGCCGCGTGGCCGCTGGAGCGGCGGCAGGCGCAGGCGCGGCGTCTGTTGGCGGAGGCGGGTTATGGACCCGGCAATCCCCTGCGCCTGGAGATCAAGCACCGCAATTCGCCTGATCCCACCCTGTTCATGCCCGCCGTCCAGGCCGACTGGAAGGAGATCGGGGTGCAGGTCTCCATGGCGCAGAACGAGACCCAGATCGCCTATGCGGCCTATCGCGCCCGGGACTTCCAGATCGCCGACGCCGGCTGGGTGGCCGACTACAACGACGCCATGAGCTTCCTCTATCTCAACCAGTCGACCACGGGCTCGCAGAACTACGGGGACTACAAGAACCCGCGCTATGACGAACTGCTGGCGCTGGCCGACAATGAGCCGGATGCGGCGCGCCGGGCCGGCTATCTGGCGCAGGCCGAGGCCATCGTCCTGAGGGACGCGCCCATCGTCCCGGTCTATTTCCTGATCAACCGCGCCCTGGTGAATCCGAAGATCACCGGATGGGTCGACAACATCATCGACCACCACCGCACGCGATTCCTATGCGTGGCAGGGAAATCCGCGCCCGCCGGGGGATAAATTTTCCAACGGGCGGATGCCGCTGCGGAATCTGTGACCAGAATGCGACAGGTCGGCGCCGACTTCATGAACGCCCGGTAATGGTCGTTGACCCCCGGTAGGTAACGTCCGTAACTCCACGCCAACTGGGTCCAAAAGGGGGACCCGGTGTAACCTGTGGGGAGCGGTCGCGGGCTTGCGGGCCTGGACGCCGCTGGAGGAACCTGATCTTGAAAATGACATCCATGCGATCGCGCCTTCTGGCGTCTTCGATGATCTGCGGCGCGGCTTTCGCCGCCATGGCCACGCCGGCCGCCGCCCAGCAAGGGACCGAAGTCACCGAGATCGTGGTGACCGGCTCGCGCATCGTCCGTCAGGACTACGTGGCCACCAGCCCGATCGCCACCGTCACCGGTGAAGCGACCGTCGCCAACGCCGACGTGACCCTCGACACCTATCTGAACACCCTGCCGCAGGTGAACCCGGCGGCCAGCTCGACCTCGAACAACCCCAGCAATGGCGGCCGTTCGACCGTCGACCTGCGCGGCCTGGGCGCCAACCGGAACCTGGTTCTGGTGGACGGCCGCCGCCCGATGGTGTCGGCCAATAACCTCACCGTCGACCTGAACACCATTCCGCAGGCGATGATTGAGAACGTCGAAGTCATCACCGGCGGCGCGGGCGCGACCTACGGCGCCGACGCCATCGCCGGCGTGGTGAACCTGCGCCTGAAGCGCAACTTCGAAGGCGTGGACTTCCGCGCCAGCTACACCAACTCCACCGAATACTGGGACGCCCAGGAATACCAGTTCCAGGGCGTGATCGGCGGCAACTTCGCCGATGGCCGCGGTAACGCCATCTTCGGCTTCGACCGCTCCTATCGTGAGCCGGTCGGCAAGAGCCAGCGCGCCTTCGCCCAGACCGCCACCTCCACCACGGGCACGCCCCCTGAAGGCGCCATCCGCTGGACCGCGGCCAATCCGATTCCGGAAGCCGCCCTGGACGCGGTGTTCGCCTCCTACGGCGTCGCCGCTGACCGCGTGATCGCCCAGTCGGGTCTGCTCGGCTTCAACCCCGACGGCACGCTGATTTTCTACGGCATTCCGCGGAACAGCCAGTACAACATCCAGAACTTCCGCGCCGGCCTGACCAGCCCGAATATCAATTCGAACTTCGCGCCGGACTTCTATTCCTACAACTTCGACTTCACCAACCTCCTGACCCTCCCGATGGATCGCTATTCCTATATGGCGAACGTCCGGTACGAGATGGACAATGGGGTCGAGTTCTTCGCCCAGGCCGGCTGGACCGAGTACAACGCCGCTCAGGCGCTCGCCACCACGCCGATCCCGTCGGTTCAGACCGCCGCGCCTGGCCTGAACACCAACCTGCAGGCCTCTTCGGCCCTGGTGACCCCGGGTCAGGTGATCTCGGGCAACATCGTTGTTCCGCACAACAACATCTTCATCCCGAATGACTTCCGCACCCTGCTGGCCGCCCGTACGGGCGACAACCCGCAGCTGGTGGGCTCGGGCGCGACTGAAGCTTGGCTCTACGGCTTCCGTCCGCTGTCCTTCGGCCTGCGTCAGTCGGCCTTCGAAAACACCGTCGTCCAGTATCTGGCCGGCGTGAAGGCGCCGATCGGCGACAGCGGCTGGCGCATCGAGGCCTACGCCTCCGAGGGCCGGACCGAGATCGACATCCGTCAGACCGGCAACATCGACACCCAGCGTCTGCAGGACGTCCTGGCCGCCCAGGTTCCGGGCAGCACCACCAACACCACCCCCTGCGCTCAGCAGAACTTCTTCGGCGACCTCCCGGTCTCCACCGCGTGCGTGAATTACCTGGCCACGGCTGTGAACCAGTCGCAGGAGTTCACCCAGCAGGTCGGCCAGGTGTTCATCGCCGGCGACATCTTCGAACTGCCGGCCGGTCCGCTTTCGACCGTCTTCGGCCTCGAATATCGCGGCTTTGAATACTCCTCGCGCTACCTGTCGAACCCGGGTCCGTTCTCGGGCTTCAACGTCGGCAATCCGGAAGCGGGCAACAACAACTTCAAGGACTTCTTCGCCGAAGCCCTGGTTCCGATCGTCCGTGACGCGCCCTGGGCCCAGAGCCTCGAGCTCGGCCTTGGCTATCGTCGTTCGACCTCGGAATTCACCGACAAGACCCGTGGCCTGAGCAGCGACTCCCGCTCGTCGGACGCCTACAAGGTGGACCTGAGCTGGGTGCCGCTGGACTACGCCCGTTTCCGCGCGTCCTACCAGCGCTCGGTCCGCGCCCCGAACTTCGGTGAGCTGTTCGCCGGCGGCGTCTCCTTCCCGCAAATCTTCGACCCCTGCTCGGCCACCAGCGCCGCACGGAACGGCCCCAACAAGGCCGCGATCGAGGCCCTCTGCGTGGCCACCGGCATCCCGCTGGCCAACCTGGCCACCTTCAGCGCCACGCCTGGCGCCCAGGCCCAGATCACGACGTCTGGCAATACCGACCTCGCGCCGGAAAAGGCCGACACCATCACGCTTGGTGCGGTGTTCTCCTCGCCCTGGGGCGGCCAGTGGATGGAGCGCTTCCGCGCCTCGGTGGACTACTATGACATCGAGATCGAAGGCCCGATCCTGACGCCGGACACCAACATCGGCATCGCCGGTTGCTACAACTACTTCGGCACCAACCCGAACTACTCCGCCAGCAATCCGTACTGCGCGGGTCTGGTGCGGACCGGTGGCCAGATCCAGCGGATCAACCTGCTGAACGCCCCCACCAGCCCGGCCTTCCCGGGTCAGAACGGCGGCGTGCTGTCCACCACCGGCCTGGACTTCCAGTTCGACTGGGGCTTCGACCTGGAGTGGCTCGGCGCCGACCCGATGTGGGGCCGTATCAGCTCGAACCTGCTGCTGACCCACGTGATGACCTTCAAGCAGAACGAAACCCCCGGGCTCCCGGCGGTGGACTATGCGGGGACCATCTCGTACTTCGGCGCCGGCCTGGGTTCGTCCTTCCCCGAGTGGAAGGCCACCTGGAGCACCAACTGGGATGTGGGTCCGCTCAACCTGAACGTCCGCGCGCGTTACATCAGCTCGATGGAAAACCGCGCCGCCGTCCAGTTCGTCGGGGAATCCTTCCAGGGCGTGCCTGCGATCACCTACTGGGATATCGCCGGCGCCTACCAGCTGAACGACAATGTCGAGCTGCGCCTGGGCGTGAACAACGTCGGCGACAAGCAGCCTCCGACCTACTCGCCGAACGTTCAGTCCGGCACCGATCCGTCGACCTACGACGTCATCGGCCGCCGCGTGTTCGGCCAGCTGAAGCTGCGCTTCTAAACCTGGCGACAGGTTCGAAAAGCGGGGGCGGCGGAGAAATCCGCCGCCCCTTTTTTTGTCCGGTGGGCCCCATGATCCAGCCAGCCCCTTCCCGCCGGGCGACCCTGGCCGGGCTCGCCGCGACGCTGGCCTCGGCCTGCGCCAGGCCGCTGGCCGAGCCCCTGATCGAGCCTCCGGTGATGGTCAATCTGGCGGAGCTGGGCGCAGGCGCAGGCGCAGGCGCAGATTTGGCCGCCGGCGCCGACCGGGCCCGGCGCATGACCGCCCCGGTGACGCTCAATGGTCTTGGTCCCTACGCCTTCGTGGTGGACACCGGCGCCAACCATTCGGTCCTCGCCCTGGACCTTGCCGACGCACTTTCCCTGCCTCACGGGCGCCCTGAACTTGTCCACGGGATCGCTGGCGCAGAGCCGGCCGAGACCGCGCTCATCGACCGCCTGAACGTCGGCCAGATTACCGCCCGGCGGGTTCGCACGCCGCTTCTGGAGCGGGCACGGCTGGGCGTGGACGGTCTGCTGGGCGTCGATGTGCTGCGCAACCGCGCCGTGACCCTGGACT
>NZ_DAIMHV010000086.1:8799-11642 GCF_036723115.1 Phenylobacterium sp.
GTGGACGGTCTGCTGGGCGTCGATGTGCTGCGCAACCGCGCCGTGACCCTGGACTTCGCCCAGAACCGGTTCGTGGTCTCAGCGGCGCAATCCTACTCCGTCACCGCCAGCGCGGATTCCGGCCGGTTGCGCGCGGCCCTGCCCGCCGATCCCGCCGAAGTGGTCGTCGCCGCCCGCCAGCGGTTCGGTCAGCTGGTGATCATCGACGCCCAGGTGGGCCGCATCCCCGTGACCGCCTTCCTGGACTCTGGCTCTGAGAACACGGTGGGCAATCTGAGCCTCGCCCGTCTTCTGGAGCGCGACGGCCTCATCCATCCCGTCCAGCAGGATGTGGAGATGGTCGGCGTCACCGGCCAGCAGGCGAGGGGCCGGCTCAGTCCCATTCCACCCCTGCGCCTGGGGGGGCTGGTCATCGGTCAGCTCTCGGCGGTTCTCACCGACCTGCACGTGTTCAAGCTGTGGGAGCTGGAGCGAACGCCGGCCATACTGCTGGGCATGGACGTCATGCGTCACTTCCGGTCCATCAAGCTGGACTTCGCCCACCGCCTGGTGACCTTCCGCGCTCCTGGCCGCCTCGGCGAGGAGGGCCGGATGATCGAGGTGCGCTAAAAGCGACTCAGCGCACCGGCGTCGGCGCCAGAACCATGCCGGCGCCTTGGGTGCGCAGGCGTTCCTGCACCGCCCCTTCGAGCAGGGCTTCGGCGCGGGGATCGCCCATGACCCAGGCCGCAGCGGCCAGGGTGCGCAGGGACAGGGCGCCCACGCCCAGCATCCGCTCCAGGGCCTGCAGCGGCGTCGCCTGCGGAGTCATCCGGCGCAGCCGGGCGCTCTCATCCAGGCCGGCCAGGGCCCGGGCGCGATCCACCGCCAGCGGGAAGCCCCCCAGGTGATCCACCAGGCCCAGCTCCTTGGCCTGGCGTCCGGTCCAGACCCGCCCGCGGGCGATCTCCTCCACTCGCTCCACCGGGAGGTTGCGCCCCCGGGACACTCGGGTGAGGAAGTCGGCGTAGGTCTGGTCCATCATGCGGGCGACGGCGGCGGTCTGGGCGGGGGTGAAGCCTTCCCCCAGGCGATAGGCGCCGGCGAAGTCCCCGCCCACCTGGAGCTGGCGCATGTCCACCCCGAACTCCGCCAGCGCCGGACCCAGCGCCAGCTTGCCGCCATAGACCCCGATGGACCCCGTCAGGGTCGTCGGCTGGGCGACGATTTCGTTGGCCTCAGAGGCGATCCAATAGCCGCCGGACGCCCCATAGGCGCCCATGCTCACCACGATGGGTTTGCCGGCCGCCTTGACCCGTCGCACACCGTCCAGGATCTGTTCGGAGGCGGTGTTGGAGCCCCCGGGCGAATTGACCCGCAGGACAACGGCGCGAATGTTGTCAGCCTCGGCTGCCTCGATCAGGGCCGCGGCCAGATCGTCGGACAGCACCATGGCGGAGGGGGCGAGCGGATTGGCCACGCCATTGGCGCCCGTGAGCAGGGGGCCTTCGGCCTCGATGACAGCGATGGCCGGGCCTCCGCCGGCGTCCCCGCCCCGCAGGCTGCGGGCATAGGCCATCAGGTCGAAGAGCTCGGCGTTGGCGCCCGCCTCGTCCAGCAGCCGCGCCTCGGCCTCGTGAACCTGGCCGACCTTGTCCACAAGGCCGAGCTCGGCGGCCTGATCGGCGGAATAGGGGCCGGCCTCCAGTCGGGTGCGCAGGAGCGCCGGGGCCAGTTCGCGATCCTGGGCCGCCTGATCGAGGGCGCTCTCATAGATGGAGGTCATCCAGGAGAGCTGGGCCGCCCGGTGCGCGGGCGTGTAGTCGCTGTGCAGATAGCCGTTGACCGCGTTCTTGAATTCCTTGCGCTGCTGGTAGTCGGCCTCCAGCCGGTATTCATCAAAGAAGCGCTTGAAGAAGACGTCCTCGACGGCCAGGCCCGTCACCTGCAGGGCGGCGCCCGGCTGCATCCACAGCTCGCCGGCCGCAGCGCCGACCATGTAGGTCGAAGACACCACGCCGGCCTGATAGAGGCCCTGGCTGTGGGCGATCACAGGCTTGCCGCTCGCCTCGAACCGCTTGATGGCCAGGCGGATCTCGTCGGCGGCGCCGGGCTCCATGCCCACTTCCGGCAGACGGATGAGCAGGCCCTTCACCCGCCGGTCCTCGCTGGCCGCCCCCAGCGCCTCCACGATCGCCATCACCGACAGGTTGCGGCGCCCGAAGCCGCCCAGGGGGTTCTGCAGGTTCTGGTCGGTGAGCGATTCCCGCAGGTCCAGTTGCAGCACGATCTGATTGGGGGGCGGGGCGGGCCGCGCCGCGCCGGCCGCCATGACGATCAGCAGGAAGGGCACGCCCACCATAAACAGCAACAGCCCGGCGAAGACGCCGGCCATGGTGGTGAGGAACTGCTTCATCTGTCGTCCGGGGCAAGGGGCGGAAAGCGCCTGGAGACTATATCGGCGCCGGTTGCGTTGAAGTGAAGAGGCCGCCCCGCGCCCTTACGCCCTAAGGCGCCGGGGCGAGGGCGGCGGTGGGCAGGACATAGTCCACAATGGCGCCCGGACCCAGGGGCAGGTCAAACGCCGTCCAGCCCAGAACCATGATCAGTCCGGCCCCCAGGAAGGTGAGGGAGTAGGGCACCATCACCGCCATCAGCGAACCCACCCCGAAATCCTTCTGATAGCGCTGGGCGAAGCCCAGGATCAGCGGGAAATAGACCATCAGGGGCGTGACGATATTGGTGGCCGAGTCGCCCATGCGATAGGCCGCTGTGCTCATTTCCGGGCTGACGCCGAGCAGCATGAGCATGGGCACCAGCACCGGCGCCAGCGCCGCCCACTTGGCCGAGGCCGAGCCGATCAG
>NZ_DAIMHV010000087.1:0-11419 GCF_036723115.1 Phenylobacterium sp.
CCCTTCCCCCTGGCCGCGTCAGCCCTGGCCCCCCTGCGCGCCCAGGCGCCGGAGGCCTTCGGCCCGCTCTGGTCCGGTCAGGCCGCCGCGCTCGCCAGGCCCGAAGGCGCCGAGGCGATCACCACGCGCATCGCCCGCGAGGCCGCAGACGTGCTGACAGGGCTCAGCGGAAGGCCGGCCCCGGCCGGACGCCCAGACGCTTGAACAGCAGGGCCGCCGGGCAGAAGCCGGTGAAGGCCGCCTGGATCATGTTCAGCCCGGCGAAGGCGCTGAGCAAGGCCCACCAGGGGCTCACGAAATGGGCGAGCGCCAGTCCGGCCAGGACGACAATCCCGGCGAAGACGAAGACGGCGCGGTCGAGGGTCATGGTCGGTCTCCTTTCAGGCCGAGGCGGCCTGGCTGAGCGCCTGGCGGGTCCAGGCGATGATCTGGTCGGCGGTCTGGGCGCCGGCCTGGCGGGCGATCTCGCGCCCGTCCTGGAAGAGGATGAGCGCCGGAATCCCTGACACCCCCAGTTCGGCGCTGGCCTGCGGATCGGCGTCGGCATTGAGCTTCAGGAGCCGCGCCTGCGGCTCCAGGCGCCGGGCCGCGGCGGTGAAATGGGGCGCCATGGCCCGGCAGGGGCCGCACCAGGGCGCCCAGACATCCAGCAACACAGCCACGCCCTGGTTGGCGCGCCGGTGGACCTGCAGGCCCGCAGCGTCCACCTCTGTGGGCTCGCCGGCGAACAGGGCGGCGCGGCAGCGGCCGCAGCGCGCCTGACCAGCGTCGCGCTCAGGCGGGATGCGGTTGGCCGCCAGACAATGGGGGCAGACGACCTGGGCCACCGCTCAGGCCTTCAGCTTGCGCGCGCCGATGAGATCCAGCGCCATCTTCTCGTAGAAGGGGGCGCTCTCCCCGCGCCTGATCTTGCCCAGGAAGTACTTCTCGAACCCAATCTTCGCCAGATGCACCCAACCCCCGACGGCCGACCAGTTGACGTTGCGGGGCGGGATCTGGGGCTGGGCGATAAAGGCCACCCCGCCATCGCCGAAGTCCGCCAGGCAGATGGCGTTCCAGGTGGCCTCGTGGGTGGGCGCCCGCCCTTCCAGCAGCGCCTTCAGATTCTCCGCGATGGCCGTGACCATGCTCTCGATCATGAAGCCGGTCTTGGGCACGCCCACCGGGACCGGGGTCTTGCCCACCGGCGGAATGGCCACGCAGACCCCCAGGGAGAAGACGTTGGGAAAGGTCGGATTGCGCTGATGCCGGTCGGCCAGGATGAAGCCCCTGGGATTGGTCAGCCCTTCGATCCCGAAGACCGCCGGAACCCCCCGGAAGGCAGGCAACATCATGGAATAGGCGAAGGGAAGCTGGTGGGTGGTCCGGACTGCGCCGTCGTCGCCCACCTCCTCCACCGTCATCAGCCCGTCCTCGACACGGGCGACGCGGGCGTTGGTGATGAAGGCGATGTGCCGGTTGCGCATCTCGCTTTCCAACAGGCCCTTGGTGTCGCCGACGCCGTCCAGGCCCAGATGGCCCACATAGGGTTCGGCCGTGACGAAGGTCATGGGCGTCCCGTCGCGCACCCTGCGGCGGCGCAACTCGGTGTCGAGGATCATGGCGAACTCATAGGCCGGGCCATAGCAGGAGGCGCCCTGCACGGCGCCCACCACCACCGGGCCCGGATGGGCCGCCAGCCGCTCGAAAGCCTCGGCTGCGCGCTCCGCATGCTCCACGTGGCAGACCGACTGGGTGAAGCCGCCGTGGGGACCCAGCCCCTCGATCTCGTCAAAGGCCAGTTCGGGCCCCGTGGCGATGACCAGGTAGTCATAGGCGAGGCTCTGGCCGCCATTGAGCTCCACCCGGTTCTCGGCCGGATGGACGCGGCGGGCGCCGACCCCGGTGAACCCCACCTTCTTGCGGGCCATCACCGGCGGCAGAGCCACCTCAATGGCCTTGCGCTTTCGCCACCCCACGGCGACCCAGGGATTTGACGGCACGAAATGGAAGGTCTCCCCCTGAGAGACCACCATGACCTCGGCCTTGGAGCCGACAGCCTCTTTGATCTCGAAGGCTGCGATGGCGCCGCCGAGGCCTGCGCCCAGAACGATGATGCGGGGCTGTACCATGGGCGAATCTTGCTCCCTTGCCTCTGGGTCGCCTTGATCGGCGTCAAGGCGACCCTCGCCCCGGCGACCGAGGTTCGGACGGCTTGAAACCCCCTGGTATTTCATTATATGCGCATCTTCGCATATTCAAGCCCTCTACCGAAAGGCGTCCCATGAGCCCGTGCCCCGATCTGAGCCCCGCCGATGTTCAAGCCCGGCTGGAGGCCCGCTCCATCGTCCTGATCGATGTCCGGGAACCCGCCGAATATGCTGGCGAGCGCATCCATGGGGCGTTGAACTTCCCGCTCTCCACCTTCGACCCGGCCGCCCTGCCCGACGGCGGAAGCCGGGCCATCGTCCTGCAATGCGGCTCGGGCAAGCGCTCAGGCATGGCGATGGAGGCGTGCCGTAAGGCCGGGGTCACGGTGGCCGGTCACCTTGCAGGCGGCATCGGCGCCTGGAAGTCGGACGGCCGCCCGGTGATCCGGATCGACCCGGCCACCGGCGCCGTCCGCGACGCCCGCTAGTCCCTTCCACAAGAGACCGCCCCATGCGCCGCGCCCCGCCGATCACGGCCCTCGCCCTCGCCCTCGTCCTCTCGGCCTGCGGTGAGGGCGAGGCCCCCGAGCCCGCGGCCGCCGCCGCAGCCGCCCAGGGTGAGCGCCTGACGCTCAGCCTGCAGCCCATCGCCGACGTGAAGCCCGCCGCCGCGGTGGTCACCACGCGCGACATGGGCGAGGCGCGGGCCCGGATCGGAGGCACCCTGGCCGAACTGCGCGTCCGCGAAGGCGAGGTCGTCCGCAAGGGCCAGGTCCTGGCCATGGTGCGCGACCAGCGTCTGGTGCTGGAGGCGCGCGCCTATGAGTCCCAGCAGGCCGCGGCGGAGGCCGAGGCGGTTCGCGCCGAGGCTGATCTCGCCCGGGTCCGCACCCTGCACGACAAGGGCTTCTACGCCGCCGCACGCCTCGACCAGGCCCAGGCCGCCGCCCGCGCCGCCCGCGCCCAGGCCGACGCCGCCCGCGCCCAGAGCGCGGCCAGTGCGGAATTTGTGGGCCAGGGGGCCATACTGGCGCCGGCTGACGGCCGCGTGCTGCGCGCCGACGTTCCCGCCGGCTCCGTGGTCGCCCCTGGGCAGGTGGTGGTTGTCGTGACGGCGGGCGAGCCCCTGCTGCGCCTCACCTTGCCTGAAGGTCAGGCCGGAGCCCTGGCGGTGGGGGATACGGTTCTGATCGACGCCGCCGACCTGCCCGGCGCCGACCGTGGCCGTGTGGTCCAGGTCTACCCCGCCATCGAGGCCGGCCGGGTGAGCGCCGACATCTCCGTTCCCGGCTTGCGGGCCGACCTGGTGGGACGCCGCGTCGGGGTTCGCGTGCCTCTGGGCGAGCGCCAGGGACTGGCGGCGCCGCCCCGCTTCGTGGCTGCCCGCTACGGCCTGGACTTTGTCCGGGTGGCCATGCCGGGCGGCGGGGTGAGCGAGGTGGCCGTCCAGACCGCCCCCATTCCAGGCCGCGAGGATGTGGAGATCCTGTCCGGCGTGATGGCCGGAGACGTGCTGCTGGCGATGGAGACCGGGCGATGAGACTGGGCCTCTCCGGTCGTCTGACCCAGGCGACCCTTCATTCGCCGCTGACCCCGCTGTTTCTGCTGGCGGCGATCGCGGTGGGCCTGCTGGCCCTGGCCTCCATCCCGCGGGAGGAAGAACCGCAGATCAGCGTTCCCATGGTGGACATCATGGTCGCCGCTCCGGGCCTCAGCGCCCCCGACGTGGCCGAGCTGGTGGGCAAGCCGCTGGAGACCATCGTCAAGAGCATCGACGCCGTCGATCATGTCTACACTCAGGCGGAGGACGACCAGGTGCTGGTCACCGCGCGGTTCGAGGTGGGCGAGGATCCCGACGCCGCCGCCGTCCGCGTGCATGAGAAGATCCGCGCCAATTACGACCGCATCCCGGCGGGCGTCTCCGAACCCATGATCGTGACCCGGGGCATCAACGACGTCCCGGCCGTGGTGCTGACCCTGAGCCCTCGCCCCGAGGCGCAAGACCTGTGGACCGATCAGGCCCTCTATGACGTGGCGCTCAAGCTGCGCGCCGAGCTGGCCAAGGTCGAGGATGTGGGCCTGACCTTCGTGGTGGGCGGCCGGCCCGATGAAATCCGGATCGAACCCGATCCCGAGCGCCTGACCCTGAGAGGCGTGCCGCTGTCCTCGGTGATCGACGCCGTGCGCCAGGCCAGCCGGAGCTTTCCGGCGGGAACCCTCCGCGAAGGCGGTCAGGCCGTGCAGGTGGCCGCTGGTGAGCGCCTGTCCACCGCCTCCGAGATCGGCCTGATTACCGTGGCCTCGGTGGACGGGCAACCGGTCTATCTTCGCGATGTGGCCCAGGTGGTCCAGGCGCCGCGCCAGGATCAGTCCCGGGTCTGGAGCTATGCCCGGCAGGGCGACGGCTGGACCCCGGCTCCGGCGGTCAGCCTGGCCATCGCCAAGCGCCAGGGGGCCAATGCGGTGGTGGTTTCAGAGCACATCATGGCGCGGGTCGAAGGGCTGAAGGGCGACCTGATCCCCGACAGCCTCGTGGTGAGCGTCAGCCGCGACTACGGCGAGACCGCCAACGAGAAGGCCAATGAACTCCTGTTCCATCTGGCCCTGGCCACCCTCTCCATCGTCATACTGATCGGCCTGGCCATCGGCTGGCGGGAGGCCGGCGTCACCGCGGTGGTCATCCCGACGACCATTCTGCTCACCCTCTTTGCGTCGAACCTGATGGGCTACACCATCAACCGGGTCAGCCTGTTCGCACTCATCTTCTCCATCGGCATCCTGGTGGACGACGCCATCGTGATGATCGAGAACATCGCCCGGCACTGGGCGATGAAGGATGGACGCTCGCGCAGCCAGGCCACGATCGAGGCCGTGGCCGAGGTGGGCAATCCCACCGTGGTCGCCACCCTGACGGTGGTGGCGGCGCTCCTGCCCATGCTCTTCGTCTCTGGACTCATGGGCCCCTACATGGCGCCGATCCCGGTCAACGCCTCGGCCGCCATGGTCTTCTCTTTCTTCGTGGCGGTGGTGATCGCCCCCTGGCTGATGGTGCGCTTCGCCCGCAAGACCCTTGCGGGCGGCCACGGCGGCCACGCCGAGGGCGAAGGACGCATCGGAGCGATCTATCGCTCCGTGGCCGGTCGGGTCATCGCCACCCGCCGCAGCGCCTGGATTTTCCTGCTGGCGGTGGGCGCGGCGACGCTCTTGTCCATGGCCATGTTCGCCACCAAGACGGTGACGGTGAAGCTGCTGCCCTTCGACAACAAGTCCGAGCTGCAGGTCATCCTGGACATGCCCGAGGGCACGAGCCTGGAGATGACCGAACGCACCCTGGGGGCGGCGGCCCAGATCGCCGGGACCCTGCCGGAAGTGACCGCCATCGAGGCCTATGCCGGGGCCTCGGCGCCCTTCAATTTCAACGGGCTCGTGCGCCACTACTTCCTGCGCAGCCGCCCGGAAATGGGCGATCTGGCGGTGGGACTGAGCCACAAGTCCGATCGGAACCGGGCCAGCCACGCCGTGGCGCTCGACCTGCGCGAACGTCTCGCCGACCTGCCCCTCCCCGAAGGCGCCTCGATCAAGGTGGTGGAGGCCCCGCCCGGGCCGCCGGTCATGGCCACCCTGCTGGCGGAAATCTACGGGCCGGACGCCGAGACGCGGCGCGCGGTGGCCGCAGAGGTCAAGACCCTGTTCCGCCAGATCCCCTACATCGTCGATGTGGACGACAGCTACGGCCAGCCCCGGCCGCGCCTGCGGCTGGCGCCGGCCCGCGACCGGATGGAGCATCTGGGGGTGGCCGAAGGCCAGGTGCTGGACTCCATCGGCGCCGTTCTGGGCGGCGCGCCCCTGGGCTACGCCACCCGCGGCGAGGGCCGCCCGCCCCTGGAGATCGCCGTGCGCCTGCCCCAGTCCGACCGCGCCTGGAGTCAGCGCCTAGCCGCCACGCCCGTGGCGGTGAGCCAGGGGCCGGCGGGCGCCCGGCTGGTGCAGCTATCCGAAGTGGTGGAGGCCCGCGAGGAGGCCGGCGCCCATCCCGTCTATCGCCGCGACGGACGCGACGCCGAGATGGTCACCGCCGAACTGGCCGGCCAGTACGAAGCCCCCATCTACGGCATGCTGGCGGTGGGCGAGGCCATCGAGGCCCATGACTGGGGCGACCTGCCCAAGCCGGTGGTCCGGCTGAACGGCCAGCCGGACGACGAGAGCGTCCCCACCCTTCTGTGGGACGGGGAATGGGAGATCACCTGGGTGACCTTCCGCGACATGGGCGCGGCCTTCGCCGTCGCCATACTGGGCATCTACGTCCTGGTGGTCGCTCAGTTCAAAAGCTTCCGCCTGCCCCTGGTCATCCTGACTCCCATCCCCCTGACCCTGGTGGGCATCGTCATCGGCCACATCCTGTTTGGAGCGCCCTTCAGCGCCACCTCGATGATCGGCTTCATCGCCCTGGCCGGCATCATCGTGCGCAACTCCATCCTGCTGGTGGACTTCATCCGCCATGCCCAGACCGAGGGCCGGGCTCTGCGGGATGTGCTGCTGGAAGCCGGCGCGATCCGCTTCAAGCCCATCGTGCTCACCGCCCTGGCGGCCATGATCGGCGCGGCGGTGATCCTGTTCGACCCGATCTTCCAGGGCCTGGCCATTTCGCTGCTGTTCGGCCTGGCCTCCTCCACCCTGCTGACGGTGCTTGTCATTCCGGCCATCTATGTGGTCTTGCGCGATGACGGGCGGCCGGCCGGCGCACCCGTCTTGCCCCAAAGCTGAGCACGCCTAGATAAATCCGATGAGCCAAGCCCCCGCCTTCGTCCGAAACCTTCCCGACGCCGCCGAGCTCGCCGCGCTGGAGGCCAGTGCGGCGGCCGCGGCGCGGCTGATGAAGCTGATGGCCAGCGAGCAGCGGCTGATCATCCTCTGCCGCCTGGGCGAGGACGGCGAATGCTCGGTGGGGGATCTGGCCCAGCATGTGGGCCTGGCCCAGTCGGCGGCGTCGCAACATCTGGCCAAGCTGCGGGCCGAGGGCGTGGTGGGCACCCGCCGCGACGGCCAGACCATCTATTACCGGCTGATCGATCCCGCCGCGGCGCGGGTCATCGACACCCTCTGCGACATCTATCGCGGCGGCAAGAAGGCCTGACGGACAAGGCGGACCAGGCCGGCTCAGGCCGGCTTGCGGGCGACCAGATCGATCAGGGCCGACATGCCGGCATGGCCTGGGCCTTCCTGGATCTCCGCATCATAGGCCGCCAGTTCGACGATCTCGAAGTCGGAGAAGGCCTCCGCCAGCAGGGCCTCGGTATAGAGGTTCTCGACGACCCGCGGGCCGCCCGTGCCATAGGCGAGCTGTTCGGGCCGGTAACCCTCCATCAGCAGCAGGCCGCCCGGCTTCAGGCTCCGCTTCATGCCGTCGAACAGGGCCGCGCGCAGGTCAGGCCCGGCGAACTGAATGAAGATGGCCGCAACCACGTCATAGGCCGCCTGCGGCCAGGACCAGTCCGAGAGGTCGGCCAGCTCAAGCTCAAGCTCGACCCCGCGGGCGGCGGCCAGGCGCCGCGCCTTGTCCTGGGCCACCGACGAACCGTCGATGGAATAGACGGACAGCCCCTGCTGCGCCAGCCAGACGCCGTTGCGCCCTTCCCCGTCGGCCACCGCCAGGGCGCGACCGGCGGCGGGCAGCCGGGGCTTCTGCCGGCTGAGGAAGGCGTTGGGCGCCTCGCCGAACACATAGGCCTCGCTTGAGAAGCGGGCGTTCCATTGATCCAGGCTCATCCGACGACACTCTTCCAGGCCACATAGGCCGCCACGGTCAGAACAAGGGTCGCGAACAGGCGCCGCGCCAGCAAGACCCGGCCCGCCAGCAGACCCGCCGCCTTCAGCCCTACGGCCCCGCCAGCCAGCCCGCCCAGGACGAAGAGTCCGGCCACCGGCCAGTCGACAAGACCTGAGAACGCGTAGTTGGACGAGGTGGCCGCCCCGAACAGGGCCACCGACAGAAGCGATGAGGCCGCCGCATTCGCCAGGGTCATGCCGGTGGCCGCCATCAGGCCCGGCACGATCAGAAACCCGCCGCCGATCCCGAAGAAGCCCGCCGCAAATCCTGTGGCCAGGCCCGTCGGCGCGAGCCGCAGGGTGATCGGCCAGTCGATATGCACCCTGGGATCGCCCTCGTCCTTTGGCCTGCGCATCATGGAGAGGGCGATCGCGGCCATGGCCAGGGCGAAGAAGGTCAGCAGGATCTGGCCATTCACCTGCTTGGCGAGACTTGATCCCGCCAGGGCGCCGGCGAGCCCCGTCAGCGCGAACACGCTGGCGCAGGGCCACTTCACCCGCCCGCCCCGGGCGTGGCCGGCCAGATTGAGGGCGGCGTTGACCGCCACAGCCGCCGCCGAGGTGCCGATGGCCACGTGCGGGTCGTCGACCCCCACCACATAGAGGAGCGCGGGCGTCGCCAGCACCGACCCACCGCCCCCGAACACCGCCAGCAGCAGGCCCACCACCGCCCCGCTGGCCAGGGCCAGCAGGATCACGCCACCGTCGAGCGCCATCAGGCCCGCCCCCCGGCCCGCCGCTGATCCATGATCTGCGCCAGGGCTTCCACCAGGGCCAGGACCGTGCGGTCGATGATGCGATAATAGATGGTCTGGGCTTCCCGGCGCCCATCCACCAGGCGCGCGGCCCGCAGCCGTGCCAGATGCTGGGACAGGGCCGAAGGCGACAGCCCCAATCGCCGGGCCAGGTCGCCCACCGAGGCCTCTCCGGCGCGCAGGACGCAGAGAAGCTGCAACCTGTGCTCGTTGCCCACCAGCCGCAGCAGCTCGGCGGCGCCGGCGGCGCGTTGGGCCAGGTCGTCTTCAGGAGGATGCAACGCCATGCCGCATATATATACGTACTTGCTAATTTAGCAATAGCGCATATATTGGATCGCGAAGGAGGATCCCATGTCCGTCGCACAGCTGAGCTATTTCCATGAGCCCACCTCCACGGTCACCTATCTCGTCTGGGACGAGGCGAGCCGTCAGGCCGCGGTGATCGACCCGGTGCTGGACTATGAGCCCAAGGGCGCCAAGGTTTCCCACCCCTCCGCCGACCAGATCCTGCGGGATCTGGAAGCTCACGGCCTGCGACTGGTCTATGTGCTGGAGACCCACGCCCATGCCGACCATCTGTCGGCGGCGGACTATCTGCGCGGCAGGACCGGAGCCAAGGTGGTCATCGGCGCGCATATCCGGGACGTGCAACGCCATTTCGGTCCTCTGTTCGGCGCGGCCGACGTTCGACCCGACGGGGCCGTGTTCGATGTCCTCGTGGCCGAGGGCGACCGGCTGAGCCTCGGGGACACCGGGATTTCGGTGCTCCACACGCCGGGCCACACGCCGGCCTGCGTGACCTATCTGATAGAGGACGCCGCCTATGTGGGCGACACCCTGTTCATGCCCGACTACGGCACGGCGCGGGCGGATTTCCCGGGCGGCGATGCGGCGACCCTCTACCGGTCCATCCGCAAGATCCTCGACCTTCCGCCCCACACGCGCATCTTCGTGGGTCACGACTACCTGACCACAGAACGCCAGTCCCATGTCTGGGAGACCAGCGTCGCCGACCAGCGGGCAGGCAACGTCCATGTGGCCGACGGCGTGACCGAGGCCGAGTTCGTCGCCAAGCGCGAGGCCCGGGACGCCACCCTTCCCCCGCCGGTACTGATCCTGCCGTCCCTGCAGGTGAACATCCGCGCCGGCGCCCTCCCCCCGCCGGAGACCGACGGGCGGGTCTATCTGAAGCTTCCGGTCACCGTGGTCTGAAGCGCGGCGGGACTGGCGTCGGCGGGACATTCGGTGTTCAACCGCCAGATGAGCCCCGCCGACGACTCCTATCTGCTGATCGACCTGGGCGGCCAGGCCTTCGCCCTGCCCATGGGCTCGGTGCGCGAGGTGCTGCCCCTGCCGGTGCTGGATCGACAGCCCCCCTGGCCGAAAATCCTGGCCGGCATGATCAATCTTCGCGGCCAGGCCATGCCGGTGCTCGACCTGGGGCTCCTGTTGAATGCGGGGGCTGATCGCGAGACGACCGATCTCTATGCCCACATCGTCCGCGTCGTCGGGCGTGGCGGGGCGCAGCTGGGCCTGCTGGTGGATCGGGTCACCGACGCCCAGATGCCCGCTGACGGATTCAAGCCGGCCGAACCGGACGAGTCGCCCAATGGCGCCGCCCTGGGCCATCTGCGGTTCGGCGAGCGGCTGGTTCCCCTGCTGGCGCCGGACCGGCTGCTCCTGCTGGAAGAGGCGGCGCGCATCGAAGAGATCACCGCGGCCCTGGCCGACCGGCGCCAGGCCGTGTCGGAGGGCCGGTCCTGACTCCAGCCCCGTTTCAAACGCCCGCGGACGACCACCCCTTCTGGCGGCTCAAGGCGGCGCTGATCGCCCGCACCGGCCACCACTATTACGCCGACAAGGACGAGGTGCTTTGGGACCGGCTGCGCCGACGCCTGCAGGCGCTGGGCCTGGCTGATCTGTCGGCCTATATGGAGCGGCTCGAGGACGAGGCGGCGGGCCCCGCGGAATGGCGGCGCCTGGAGGGCGAGGTCACGGTCGGGGAAACCTACTTCCTCCGCTATGCTGAACAGTTCGCCGCCCTACGCGAAACCATCCTGCCGCAGCTGATCGAGGCCAGGCGGCCGAGCCGGCGCCTTCGCATCTGGAGCGCGGGCTGCTCAACGGGCGCGGAGCCCTATTCCGTGGCCATCCTGCTCCATGAGCTGCTGGGCGCGCAGCTGGCCGACTGGCGCATCAGCATCCTGGGCACGGACATCAATGAGGCGGCGCTGGACCGGGCTACGGAGGGCCTGTTCGGTCCCTGGGCCCTGCGCGCCCTTTCGCCCGAGCAGAAGCAGGCCTGGTTCACGCAAGAGGGGCGCCATCACCGCCTGCGCCGTCCATTTCGCAGTCTCGTCAGGTTCCGGCGAAGCAATCTCCTGGACCTGCTGGGCCAACAGGCGCCGCTCGACCTCAATGAGTTCGACCTGATCCTGTGCCGGAACGTTCTGATCTACTTCCATCCCGACGTGGTGGAGCAGCTTGTGGACGTGCTCGGGGCGCGGCTGAACCCGGACGGATGGCTGCTGCTCGGCCATGCCGAGCCCAACCTCGCCTTCGAGCGCACCCTGCGCGCCGAGACGGTGGCCGGCGCCACCGCCTATCGCCGCCGCGAGGCGCCGCTCACGCCTGCGCCTGAGGAGCCATGGTCGCCGCCGGCCTTCAGCGAAGACCCGACCCCCGCACCTTCGCCCCCCCGCAAGG
>NZ_DAIMHV010000088.1:0-11295 GCF_036723115.1 Phenylobacterium sp.
GCGGAGATCTGGTCGCCGGGACGGACCGCGCTGTTCAGGGCCCCGCGGGAATAGACCTGCCACGGCCCGGCCCGCTCGCCGCCCCGGTTGTCGCCATAGGCCTGCCCCTCGAAGCGGTCGAGCACTGTGGTGACCACCAGCCGGTGGCGGGCCGGATCGTCCAGGTCTGGCTCCACCTGGGCGCTGACCCGCACCCCCGGCAGGTCGTTGGCCAGGGCGAGGCGGCGGTCCAGGGTCGACAGCCGGAGGGGCCGATGCTCCACGATGTCCTGCAGCAGGCCGCCCACCGCCGGCACGGCCGCGCCGGCGAAGGTCAGATCGTCCACATAGCCTTCATAGACCTGGATTCGGGCCAGGCCCGCCGGATCGGTCTGCGGCGGCGCCACGGCGCGGGCCAGGAAGTAGCCGTCGGCGCGGTACTTGTCCGTGACGGCCTGGGCGATGGCGGCGAGCTCGCCCATCCCGACCTCGCGCGCCAGGAAATCCGCATAGAGAGGCGCCAGTTCGGTGCGGGAATAGACGCTGACCCCGTCGATCACCACGCCGTTGAGGGTGAATCGCTCCCGGGCGGGTTCGCGGGGGGAACCCGCCGCCAACCGCTCGGCCTCGGCCAGGGCGCGGTCGGCCGGACCACCCCCAAATCCCATGGCCGCCAAGGCCGCCGCGCCCAGCAGGATGGCGCCTGTCACGCGCAGATGGGGAAGGGTCGCCAATGGGAATCTCGAGCCGCAGCCTGGTTAACCAACCTTGCGGCTCAAGGTGAATAACCCCCTAACATCCTAAAAAGTCAGCACATTAGCGGTCAGTTAGGCAGGTTATGGGAGACTTCGCCCTGATCTAGGCGGCCAGAAGGCTGCCCAGCCTGAAAGGCGCCCTATGTCTCGTCGTTCCCCCACGCTGCTCCTTCTTGCGGCGACGACCTTCCTCTGCAGCGCCGGCGCGGCCCTGGCCGACTGGCGCCTGACCGAGGCCACCGGGGCGGTTCGCATCACCGTGCCGGGCCGCGATCCTGTCGCGGGAACCGCCAATATGATCGTTCCGCCGGGTTCGAACGTCACCACGGCGGCGGGCGGCCGGGCGGTGCTGACCGATGGTGGAAAGCGCATCGTCGTCGGTCCCAACAGCCGCATGACCGTGGCCGCCGGCGAGGCCGAAGGCATGACGCGGATCGTCCAGGATCTGGGCTCGATCCTCTTCCAGGTGGACAAGCAGGCCCGGCCGCACTTCCGCGTGGACACCTCCCTGCTGGCCGCCGTGGTCAAGGGGACGACGTTCACGGTCTCCATCTCGGCGGTGAGCGACACCGTGCACGTGGCCGAAGGCCTGGTGGCCGTCCAGGCCATGAACGGCGGCCTGCCCAGCGACATCCCTGCGGGCGTCACGGGGCAGGTGCTTCGCGATGCGCCCGATCAGGTCGGCGTGATCGCCCCCTCCCCGGTGGCCGCCGCGCCGAGCCCCGGCGTCAACCTGCCCAGCCTGGACTACAGCCAAGCCTCGGACGGGCTTGTGAGCGGCCCTGGCCCCTCGCCAATGGCCGCCCTGGCGAGCGGGGCCGCAGCGCCCGATGTGGATCGAGATTCCCCCGTCGCCGAGACCTCGTCTGTCGCCGCAGCGGTCACCCTCGCCCGGACCACCAACGCCGCGCCGACAGCGGTGGTGGAAGCCGCGGGCCCCGCAGCACCAGCAGCTGCGCCAAGCAATAACTTCGCTTCAGCCGCGCCGCCGCCTCAGGCAGCGGGAGGCAATCCCAATGCGGGGCCTGACAACAGCAACGCGGGGGGAAGCGGCGGCGGCGGGAGCGGCAGTCCCAACGCCGGACCGGGGAATAACAATGCCGGCGGCAATGGTGGAAGCGCGAGTGGCAACCCCAACGCCGGGGCTGGAAACGATAACGCCGGCGGCAACGGCGTAGCTGCGAGCGGCAATCCTAATGCTGGGCCTGGAAACAGCAATGCCGGCGGAAACAGCGGTAATGCGAACCTCGGTGTTGCTGTCGGCGGAGCGAACCTCAATGTGGGGCTGGGCTCGGGAGGAGCCGCCGGCGGGAACCCCAACACCGGGCCTGGAAACAGCAACGCCGGGGGAAACGGCGGTGACCTGAATGTCGGCGTCGCTGTCGGCGGTGGGAATCTCGATGTGGGGCTGGGCTTGGGTGGAGCGGTGAGCGGGAACCCCAATGCCGGACCAGGGAGCAACAACGCCGGCGGCAACGGCGGCGCGGCCAGCGGCAATCCCAACGCAGGGCCTGGAAACAACAGCGGCGGCGGGCGCGGGCTTGGCCTCGGCCTGACTCTCAACCTTCCGACTGGCCAAAGCGCCCTCTAGGCCGTGACGCTCGGGTCCCTCATCGGCACGGCCTGGATGAGGCGGTGGTGGCCCGCCGCGGCCATTCTGATGCTCATCGCCCTGGCCATGGCGTTGGGAACGCTCAAGCCGCTTGAGGACGCCCTGGCGAGCCAGCGTTTCCGGCTGGTGGAGCGGGCTCCGAGCCAGGAGATCGTCGTCGTCGAGATCGACGCCGCCAGCCTGCGGGCGGCGGGCCAGTGGCCGTGGACCCGCGAGCGCTACGCCCGCGCCGTCGCCCATCTGAACGCCGCCGGCGCCGAACAGATCGGCTTCGACGTGGATTTCAGCGCACGCTCCTACCCTGCGGCCGACGCCCAGTTCGCTCAGGCGATTTCAGACGCCCGGGCGGTGATCCTGCCAACCTTTGTCCAGCACTGGTCGCGGCATGATCCAGACTCGCCGCTGATCGAGAACCGTCCCATGGCGGACCTATCGGACAAGGCCCTGCTGGCCAGCGTGAATGTGCCGGTGGAATCCGATGGTCGCGTCTGGCGCTATCTCCGGGGCTTCGGCGCCGACGACGCCTACCGACCGACCATGGCCCACCTCATGGCCGGCGGCGCTCATGGCGCCGTCGAGCCCTTCCTGATCGATTACGGCATCCGGCCCCGCCAGGTTCCCCGTCTGAGCTTCCAGGAGGTCTATGAGGGGCGGTTCGACCCGGCCCTCGTGAAAGGCCGGACAGTGCTGATCGGCGCCACGGCCCTGGAGCTGGGAGACACCTTCGCCACGCCCCGCCACGGCATTCTCGCCGGCGTTCTGGTCCACGCCCTGGCGTTCGAGAGCCTGCGGCAGGGCCGGGCCCTCTATCCCATGCCCATCCTGATCACCCTGGCGCTCTGCATTTTCGTCGTGGTCCGCCTCCGCCCGGGTCGCCCAGGCGGGACCGGACGGACCGCCGCGCGTCATCTGGCCGGCCTGGTGCTGATCCTGGGCCTGCCGGTGGCGATCCAGACCCTGACCCCAATCCAGCCCTCCGTCGCCCCGCTTCTGCTCACGCAGATCCTCTGCCTGGCCTGGACCATGCAGGTGGAGCTTCAGCGGCGGGCGCGCGCCATCCAGAAGGCCCGCGAGGCCAGCCTGTTTCACCTGGCCATGCACGAGCCGGAGAGCGAGCTGCCCAACCGACGGGCCCTGCTGTCGGAGATCGGCAAGCTCAGGCAGGCGCAGGGCGGCGCCCGCGCGGTGGCGGCCATCGGGATCGACCGTTTTCCCGAGATGCGCGCGGCTGTGGGCTATGGCCTGGTGAACCACGTGGTGCGCGCCGTGGCCGCCCGTCTGTTGCGCGCCTGCCACGGCTCGCGCGTGGCCTACCTGTCCACCGGCGTGATCGGCCTGGTGGTGAGCCGGGGAGACGAAGAGGCCTTGCAGCGGGAGCTGTCGGCGCTGGCCGCCCTGGCCCCGGCCTACGAGGTCGAAGGCCATCTGGTGGACGCCTATCTGCGCCTGGGCGTGGCTTATGACACCGGCCTTGAAAGCGACGATGACCTGTTGGAGCACGCCGCCGCGGCCCTGGACGAGGCCCGGCGCAGCGACCGGCGCCTGCTGGCCTATGATCCGGCGAGCTTTCCCGACCCGCGCCTGACCCTGGCCCTGATGAGCGAAATGGAACGGGGGCTGGAAGCCGGCGAGCTCAGCCTTTTCTACCAGCCCAAGGCGGAGGCCACGACCGGCGCCATCTGCGGGGTGGAGGCGCTCATGCGGTGGCGCCATCCCGTTCGCGGTCCCATCTCGCCGGAGGTGTTCATCACCGCGGCGGAGGAAACCGGCGCCATCCGTAGCCTGACCGAATGGACGATTCGACAGGCCCTGGCCGACAGCGCCGCCTTCCGCCGGGCCGGCCATCGGCTTCTGGTCTCGATCAACGTCTCGGGCCGTCTTCTGGGCGACGCCGCCTTCCGGGAACGCGCCCTCGACCTTGTCCGGGGACGCGAGGGCGAAATCTGCTTCGAGATCACCGAGACCGCGGTCATCGAGAGCCCGCAGGCGGCGACGGCCTCCGTGGCGGCCTTCCGCGCGGCCGGGATCAAGATCTCCATTGACGACTACGGCGTGGGTCTTTCCTCGCTCTCCTATCTGAAGCTCCTTCGGGCCGACGAGCTGAAGCTCGACCGCAGCATCGCCGCGGAGGCGGAAAATCCCCGTGACCAGCTCATCGTGAAGTCCACCATTGAGCTGGCCCACGGCCTGGGCATGGAAGTGGTGGCCGAGGGCGTGGAGGACGAGCGCGCTCGCCGCCTCCTGGCCAGCCTGGGGTGCGACCTGATCCAGGGCTATCTGATCGCCCCGCCCCTCTCGGCCGACGGCCTCCTGGCCCTGCTGGAACGCCCGGCGGCCGCCTGACCCCCATTCCGCTCGCCTCCTGATGGCGCCCGGCCGGACCACAGCCGGAGCGGACTCGCATCGTCCCGAATGTTCTGCTTTTGTTCGATCCGGGAGGCGTTGCATGGACCCGATTTCCAATACCGATCGTTCGAATGGATGCAGCTCTAACATTTCAGCTCTGCAATGCGCTCACCGCGTGTACTGGGCCCAGTGCGAGGCCGAGCGATGCGGCGGGGTGTCGTCCGTCATCCTCTCCGGCCACGAGAATGAAGAGCTCCGTCCGGACCTGAGGCCAGCGCTGGAACGGCGTCTGCGTTGCATTTGCGGCGCAAGACGGGCGCGGCTGTTGGACGCACCACCGTCGGGTGCGTTCAAAAAGACGTTCATCTACTCATTTTGGTAGAACGATGGTCTTGCAACCATGGCGGCGCAAACGCTAGGCGGGTGGTGAGACATTTGGACAACTTCTCAAGACTGAAACATTGGCTAACCTGCCGATGTACGCCTTGAGCTCACCTGGAGACCGCCGTGGCCGATTTGAACGCCAAGACCCCCGACCCCATGGATATCGCCCTGGGCGCCGCCGTGCGGATTCGCCGCCGCACGATCGGCATGTCGCAGGAAGCCCTGGCTGAACAATGCGGCGTGAGCTTCCAGCAGATCCAAAAGTACGAGAACGGCGCGAACCGCATCTCTTTCTCGCGGCTGGTCCAGATCGCCCGCGCCCTGCGCTGCCGCGTCACCGACCTTCTCGACGTGCTCGATACGCCGGAAGAAGAACCGAGCGTCGACCTGGACCTGCTGTCGCGGATGCGTACGCCGGGCGCGCTGGAGTTGCTTACCGCCTTCGAACAGCTCTCGCCTGAGGCCCGCGCCTCGCTGGTGACCTTCATGCGGGCCCTGACCCCGGGCGTAAGCGTCGCTCAACCCCAGGTGACGAAGGTCGCTGAACCGGCTTAACTGCGGGCCGCTCCCTGAAGTGGCCGCATCCCATGAGTTCGATCGAAGCCAGGAGCTGGGCCTTCCTGTCAGAGGCGCCGGCTCACCGCGATATCGAGACGCTGGAGGCGCACTTCCGGCGGACCCTCGCGGCGTTCGGTTTTGATCGGTACTGCTGCACCCGTCTGCGCGGCCTTGAGGCTCACGAGGCTCCCACGGTGGTCTCCCGCCACGGCTTCGAGCCCTGGGATCGCCGCTATTGGCGCGAGCGCTATATCGAGCAGGATCCCTGCGCGACCTGGATCGCCGACAGCCGGACAGGCTTCACCTGGACCGATGTCCGCGAAGCCGCCCCCGTCGCCACGGCCCAGGCCATGTGGTCCGAGGCCGCCGCCGAGGGCATGTCCAACGCCTTCGTAGTTCAGATGCCCGGCCCCCTGGGGGAGAAGATCATCCTGCGGATGACCAGTCCCTCCAGCCGCCTTTCGCCGCAGCACCGTCCCTTGCTGGAGGGGGTGGGCGTGGTCTTTGCGACCCTGGCCGTGCGGCTGCGCGAGCTGGCGGGGGACAGGCCAGGTCCCGGAACGCTGACGCGGCGCGAAGGCCAGTGTCTGGCCTGGGCGGCCAAGGGCAAGTCCGACTGGGAGATCGGAGCCATCCTGGACATCTCCCCCAAGACCGTGAACCACCATGTGGAGGCCGCCAAGCGCAAGCTGGACTGCCCGACCCGGATCCAGGCGGTCACGGCGGCCCTGGCCTGCGGCCTGCTGCCGAAGGTCTGAGCGTCCCGCCGTTCAGCACGTGTCCGACGACCTAGGGTGATCACCCCATAACGCGCGCCCGCACGCTGGCGCAGCATTCCGGCAGATGTCCTGTCCGGAGCTGTCCCAGTGATCCACGTCGTCACCCTGAAGAACCGCCACCTCTACACCGCTCAACTCGCCGAGATGCATGAGCTGCGCCGCATCCACTTCGTGGAGGAGAACGGCTGGAGCGATCTCAAGGTGGTCGATGGCGGCGAGGTCGATCAGTTCGACGATGAGCGGGCCGTCTATCTGCTGGGTCTGGACGACCAGAACCGCATCGAGGTGGGCCTGCGGGTGCGGCCCACCGATGACGGCTGCATTCTGACCGACAGCTTCCCGCATCTGGTGGCGCCCGGGTCGCCGGAGCTGCGCGGAGGCGAAGCCTGGGAGATGAGCCGCATCTTCTCCACCTACGCCTATCGCCGCAATCGCCGGGGAGGCCGGCGGGTGGGCGAGTGTTTCCTGGCCGCCATGGAGGTCGCCCACGCCCATGGGGCCCGGCGCCTTGTGGGCATGGTGGACATGCAGCTCTATCCCCTGGCCTCCAACATCGCCTGGGACCTGCGTCTGACCGGTCTGCCGGCGCCCTACGCCTTCGGCGTCATGGCCGGCGTCTATGCTCCCGTGGACGAGCGGGTGCTGGCGCAGATGCGCGAGAGTTTCGCGCGGCGGGGGCCTGCGGGCTATGAGATCGAGGCCGAGGACCTGACGCTGTGCGGCGATCTGGCCGGGGTGGCCCGCATGTTTGATCGCGCCTGCGGCCCCGCGGCCGTGCCGCCCCCTCCGACCATGGACGCCCTGGAGACTCCCGGCGTGATCGCCGAGGCCGCCGCCCTCTACGCCTATTTCGACGGCCGCCGGGCGGAGCGCAGACTGGGGGCCTGAAAACGCCAGACCAGCCACGAAAAAGGGCGCGCCGGTGAACCCGCCGCGCCCTCAATTCTTGCAGAAACCGAAGCCTTAGATGGTCTTCAGATCCACGGCCGCCGTCTTGCCGCGCTCTTCGCGCAGCTGATAGCTGACCTTGTCGCCTTCGTTGAGGGCGTTGAGCCCGGCGCGCTCCACGGCCGAGATGTGCACGAAGACATCCTTGCCGCCGTCATCCGGTTGGATGAAGCCGTAACCCTTGGTCGTATTGAACCACTTGACCGTACCTGAGGCCATAATCTGTCGTCTCCCGACTAGCTGACGAAACGTGACGCCCGGCGGGAACCGGCCGTCCGTCAACAATCTCAGTCCTCGGGAAACGCAGCGAAGGTCGGCCCAAATCTCGGATTGTCGCGCGCGCAAGGTGCGCCGGGGGCGGCAAGGTGGTCAATTCAAAAAGCGGCTATCCCTCGGCCAGCACGTGATCGACGATGGCCTTGGCGTCTGCGCCGCCCCAGTCGGCGCCCCCCGAAAGGCGGCCGCGCTCCAGCCCGTCACGGCCATAGATCACCGTGGTCGGCATACCCGGCGCCGGGGGCACGAGATCGAAGGCGAGCTTCATATTGCGGTCGGAATAGAAGGCCAGGGGCGCGTGCTGGGCGATGAAGGCGCGGGCCTTGTCCATGTCGGCCTCGCGATCGACGCTGACCACCAGCACCCGCACGGGCTGGCCCTCATAGTCGGCGGCGAGCTTGGCCAGGGTCGGCATCTCGGCCACGCAGGGGGGGCACCAGGTGGCCCAGAGATTCAACACCACCACCTCGCCGCGGAAGTCCGCCAGACGCACCGGCTGACCGTCCGGATCATAGATGGTGGTCACCGGAGCAGGCCGGGGCTCGCCAGCCGCCTTGAAGGCCGCCATCTCGCCGCGGGCGACGCCATTGAGGCCATTGCTGCGATCAGGATTGGAGGAGGCCTGAACGATGATATAGACCACCGCCCCGACGCCGAAGGCGGCGACGCCCCACATGACCCACCGAAACAGCCCTTTTCCGGGCCTGGCCGCTGACTCACCGCTCATGACCGATCACGCCTCCAAAGCATCGCAAGACACCGCCCATATGGACGCCGCGTCCGGCTCCGGCCAGGGGCAAGCCATGTGGGGCGGGCGATTTTCCACCAAGCCCGCCGAGCTGATGCAGGCCATCAACGTCTCCATCGGGTTCGACAAGCGCCTGTGGCGGCAGGACCTGGCGGGATCGCGGGCCCATGCCGCCATGCTGCGCAACCAGAAGATCATCTCAGGCGACGACGCCGCGGCCATACTGGGCGGCCTGGACGAGATCGCCCGGGAGATCGAGGCCGGCGACTTTCCGTTCCGCGACGAATTCGAAGACATCCACATGAACGTGGAGGCTCGCCTGCGCGAGCTGATCGGCCCGGCGGCGGGGCGGCTGCACACGGCAAGGTCGCGCAACGACCAGGTGGCGCTGGACTTCCGCATGTGGGTCCGCGAGGCCTGCGAGCGCGCTACCGGCCAGCTCCAGGCCCTGCAGAGGGCGCTGCTGGCCCAGGCCGAGGCCCATGCCGAGACCCTGATGCCGGGCTTCACCCACCTGCAGCCGGCCCAGCCCGTGACCTTCGGCCATCACCTGATGGCCTATGTGGAAATGTTCGGCCGCGACGCCAGCCGGTTCGCCGATGCGCGGGCGCGGATGAACGAATGCCCCCTGGGGGCGGCGGCCCTGGCGGGATCGCCCTTCCCCATCGACCGCCACGCCACGGCCGCCGCGCTGGGATTCGCCCGCCCCACCGCCAACTCCCTGGACAGCGTCTCCTCGCGGGACTTCGCGCTGGAGGCCCTGGCGGCGGGCGCCATCTGCGCCACCCATCTGTCGCGCCTGGCCGAAGAGATCGTCATCTGGATGACGCCCCAATTCGGCTTCATCCGGCTGTCGGACGCCTTCACCACCGGCTCGTCCATCATGCCCCAGAAGAAGAACCCCGACGCCGCCGAGCTGGTGCGGGCCAAGGCCGGGCGCATGATGGCCGCCTTCACCCAGCTGGCCGTGGTGATGAAGGGGCTGCCGCTGGCCTATTCCAAGGACATGCAGGAGGACAAGGTCCCGACCTTCGAGGCCTTCGACGTGCTGGACCTGTCCATCGGCGCCATGGCCGGCATGGTCGGCGACCTGACGCCTGATCCCGACCGCATGGCCGCCGCCGCCGGCGCCGGCTTCTCCACGGCCACCGACCTCGCCGACTGGCTGGTGCGCACCCTCGACATGCCGTTCCGCGACGCCCACCACGTCACCGGCGCGGCGGTGAAGCGGGCCGAGCAACTGGACTGCGGACTGGCCGATCTTCCCCTGGAAGAGCTGAAGGCCCTGGACCCGCGGATCGAGGCCGGCGTTTATGACGTGCTGACCCCGGCCGCTTCGGCGGCCAGTCGCAAGAGCTATGGCGGGACCGCCCCTGACCAGGTCCGCGCCCAGATCGCCCGCTGGAAGGACGCCCTGTCATGACCGCCCGCCTGCCCCTCATCCTGGCGCTCGCCGCCCTCAGCCTCACCGCCTGCGGCCGCGCCGGCGGCCTGGAGCGCCCGCCGCCGCTGTGGGGCGACCCCGCCACCGGCGAAGTGGTCGTGCCCCGATCCTCGCCCAGCCGGCCTGTGGATACGGTGGACCCCAGGACCCGCTCGACCAATCCCGCGCCGTCCCGCACCCTGCCCATCGACGGCACCTCGCCCAGCCCCACCTCGTCGGGTCCCCAGGGCGCCCTGCCTGATCCCTACGCCAATCCGCGATGAACCATTTCGAACTGCGGGAGGGGCAGCTCTTCTGCGAAGACGTCCCCCTGGCCGACATCGCCCGCGCCGTCGGCACGCCGGTCTATGTCTATTCCACCGCCACCCTCGAGCGGCACTATACGGTGCTGCGCGAGGCCCTGACCGGCGCCGGCGTGAACACCCCCCTCATCGCCTTTGCGGTGAAGGCCAACTCCAATGTGGCGGTGCTGAAGACC
Source organism: Phenylobacterium sp. (assembly GCF_036723115.1). GTDB lineage: Bacteria > Pseudomonadota > Alphaproteobacteria > Caulobacterales > Caulobacteraceae > Phenylobacterium. Next base: position 10,308 of record NZ_DAIMHV010000088.1, read on the forward strand.
CTGGCCCGGCTGGGCGCCGGGGCCGACACGGTCTCTGAGGGCGAGATCCGCCGCGCTCTGGCCGCCGGCGTCCCGCCCGAGCGGATCGTCTTTTCCGGCGTCGGCAAGACCACCGCCGAGATCGCCTTCGCCCTGCAGGCCGGCGTCTGCGAGATCAACGTGGAATCCGAGCCGGAAATGGCCGCCGTGGCCAGGGTGGCGCAGGGCCTGGGCCAGCGCGCGACCATCGCCTTCCGGGTCAATCCCGATGTGGCGGCCGGCGGCCACGCCAAGATCGCCACCGGCAAGTCGGAGAACAAGTTCGGCGTCTCCTTCGCCGAGGCCGAGCGGCTCTACGCCATGGCCTCCAACAACGCCTGGCTGAAGCCCGTGGGCGTGGCCTGCCACATCGGCAGCCAGATCACCGACCTGACCCCCATGGCCGAGGCCTTCGGGAAGATGGCCGGCCTGGTCCGCCGCCTGCGCGGCGAGGGCCTGCATGTGGAGCGCCTGGACCTGGGGGGCGGGCTGGGCGTGCCCTATTTCAATCAGCCCGAGCCGCCCTCCCCGGCCGATTACGCCCAGGTGGTGGCCCAGGCCACGCAAGGGCTGGACGTGCAACTGGCCTTTGAGCCCGGCCGCGTGATCGCGGCCAATGCCGGCGTCCTGCTGGCCCAGGTGGTGCACATCCATGAACGGCCCGAGGGCCGCCGGTTCCTGGTGCTGGACGCGGCCATGAACGACCTGCTGCGCCCGGCCATGTATGACGCCTATCACGACATCCGCGCGGTGCGGCCGCGGGAGGGCCAGGCCCGGCCTTATGACGTGGTGGGTCCGGTCTGCGAGACCGGGGACACCTTCACCCGGGACCGCGACCTGCCGCCCTTCGAGGCCTCCGACCTTGTGGCCTTCATGAGCGCCGGCGCCTATGGCGCCTCCATGGCCAGCGAATACAACAGCCGTCCCCTGGTCCCGGAGGTCCTGGTCCGCGGTTCCGACTACGCTGTTG
>NZ_DAIMHV010000089.1:0-6388 GCF_036723115.1 Phenylobacterium sp.
CGCGGAAGTTGTTGAAGGCCGAGGAGCCCCAGCGCAGGAAGCGGTAGCGCTCGATATTGCGCTCATACTCGCGCTCGACGTTCTCGCCGAAGGCCTTGGAGGTGCCGAAATAGTCGACCATGACCGAGTGGTCGATGACCAGGTCGACGGGGTTCAGCGGATTGATCTTCTCAGGGTTCGCCCCGAGCTTGGTCATGGCGTCGCGCATGGCGGCCAGGTCGACCACGGCGGGCACGCCGGTGAAGTCCTGCATCAGGACCCGGGCCGGGCGGAAGCTGATCTCGTGCTCCTTGGCGCCCTTGTTGTCCAGCCAGGCGGCGACGGCCTTCAGGTCGGCCTCGCCCACCGACACGCCGTCCTCGTTGCGCAGCAGGTTCTCCAGCAGAACCTTCATCGAAACGGGCAGGTTGGAAATTCCGGAAAGTCCGGCGTCTTCCGCAGCGCTCAGGCTGTAGTAGACGTAGGTCTTGTCGCCCACCGTCAGTTCGCGGCGGGTCTTCAGGCTGTCGATGGACGCCATCCTAAAGGATCCTCTCTCTGTTCACGGCCGTTCATCAACCGCCCCCGGGATCGCGCGCTCAAAGAGGCGGACTCACAGCGTTCGCCCCAGCGCCGCGTACGCCCCCTCGGGTGGCGACGGCCGCGCGTGTCATAGACCCGCGCGCGAGCCTCGTCCATGTGGCGCGAAAGGACAATTTCCGCCGCCCCCAGAAGAGCATGAGGCGAGAGGCGTGATCGGCGAGGTTTCGATCCAGTCGCTGTCGCTGTCCCGCGGGGGACGGCAGTTGTTTTCGCGACTTATTCTCAATTTTATACAGGGCGAAGCCGTGGCGCTCACCGGGCGCAATGGGGCGGGAAAGACCAGCCTGCTGCGGGCCGTGGCCGGACTGATCCGCCCCGATGAGGGGACCATCGCCTTCGGCGCCCTGGAGCCCGAGGCCGCCCGCGACCACATCCATCTGCTGGGTCATCTGGACGGGCTGAAGACCGGGCGCACCGCCTGGGACGAGCTGGTCTTCTGGACCCGCTACGCCGGGGGCGCCGAAGCCGCCGCCGAGGCCGCCGCCGCCCGCCTGGATCTGGTCCGCCTGCTGGATCTGGAGGTCCGGCGCCTGTCGGCCGGGCAGAAGCGCCGCCTGGCCCTGGCCCGCCTGCTGGCCGCGCCCCGGCCCCTGTGGCTGCTGGACGAACCCTTGAGCCCGCTGGACGCCCATTGGCGCGCCCGCTTCGGCGAGATCATGGCCGAGCATCTGGCCGGCGGGGGGCTGATCCTGGCGGCGGTGCATGATCCCCTGCCCATCGCGGCCCGGACCGTGGAGGTGGGGGCATGAGCCGGCTGTCCGTCCTGCTGGCCCGGGAGACGAGCCTCGCCTGGGGGCGCGGCGGCGGCCCCCTGGTGGCGGTGGGTTTCTATGCCGGGGCGGCCACCCTCCTGCCCCTGGCCATCGGTTCCGACCCCGGCCGGCTGGCGGCCATCGCGCCGGGCGCCGCCTGGGTGGCCCTGGCCCTGGCGGCCCTGCTCTCTCTCGATCGCCTGTTCGAGCGGGACTATGAGGACGGCGCGCTGGACCTGCTGACCCTGTCGGGCCTGCCGCTGGAGATCGTCTGCGCGGTCAAGTGCCTGGCCCAGTGGCTGGCCACGGGCCTGCCGCTCGCCCTGTTCGCCCCCCTGGCGGCCATCGCGCTGGGCGCCTCGCCCAGTCTCGCCCCCCTGGTCTTCGCCTGTGCGAGCCTGGGCGGCCTGGCCTTCGCCTTCGTGGGCGGCATCGGCGCGTCGCTCAGCCTGGGCGCCCGGCGGGGCGGTCTGCTCACCGCCGTCATCGTCCTGCCGCTGTTCACGCCTCCGGTGATCTTCGGGGGCGGCGCCCTGGCCAGCTTCGCCGCCGGCCTGCCCTGGAGCGCGGGCTTTGCGCTCATGGGCGCCTACAGCCTGGGCGCGGTGGCGCTGGGGCCCATCGCCATGGCCGCGGCCTGCCGCAACGCGCTCTCCTGACTTTCCCCCTTCATCCGAGGCGCCGACGCACGCCATAAGGCGGCCCATGACCGCTTCGCTCGACGAGGCGCGGGAGGTCCTGCGCCGCACCTTCGGACACACAGATTTCCGGGGCCTCCAGGGCGAGGTGATCACAGAGGCCCTGGCCGGGCGCAGCGCGCTGGCCGTCCTGCCCACCGGGGGCGGCAAGTCGCTGTGCTATCAGATCCCCAGCATCCTGCGGCCGGGCCTGGGCCTTGTGGTCTCGCCGCTGATCGCCCTGATGACCGATCAGGTGGCCGCCCTGCAGCAGTCGGGCGTGGCGGCCGCGCGGCTGGACTCCGCCATTGCGCCGGAGGACCGGGCCGAGACCTGGCGACGCGTCGAGGCCGGCGAGATCGACCTGCTCTATGTGTCGCCCGAAGGCCTGATGGCGGCGCACATGATGGACCGGCTGCGGCGCACGCCTCTGGCCCTCATCGCCATCGACGAGGCCCATTGCGTCAGCCAGTGGGGGCACGACTTCCGCCCCGACTACCGGATGCTGGGCCGGCTCGCCGACCTCTTTCCCGATGTGCCGCGCCTGGCCGTCACCGCCACCGCCGACGCCCGCACCCGCGACGACATCCGCGCCGAGCTGCGGCTGGAGGAGGCCCGGGAGTTCGTCGCCAGCTTCGCCCGGCCGGAGCTCGCCCTCTTCGCCGAGCGCAAGTCCGGCCCCGCCCAGAAGCGAGTGCTGGAGCTGGTGGCCGAGCGGAAGGGGCGATCAGGCGTGGTCTATGCCGGCTCCCGCGAGGGGACCGAGCGTCTGGCCGAGGCCCTGCGCGGGGCGGGCGTCGACGCCCAGGCCTATCATGCGGGCCTGGACAAGCATGTGCGGGCCCAGCGGCTGGAGGCGTTTCTGGAGGCCGAGGCCGCGGTGATGGTGGCGACCATCGCGTTTGGCATGGGGGTGGACAAGCCCGACGTCCGCTTCGTCATCCACGCCGATCCGCCCGCCTCCATCGAGGCCTACTGGCAGGAAATCGGCCGCGCGGGCCGTGACGGGGACCCGGCCGAGGGCATCACCCTCTATGGCGCCTCCGACCTCGCCTGGGCCCTGCGCCGCATCGACGGCCGGGAGATGGACGAGGCCGTCAAGCAGGTGCAGGTGCGCAAGGTCCGCCAGCTCTACGCCATGCTGGAGGGTGCGGCCTGCCGGGCCGCCGCCGTGCGCCGCTATTTCGGCGAAGAGGGCGTGGAGCCCTGCGGCCAGTGCGATGTCTGCCTCTCCCCGCCGGAGACCGAGGACGCCACCGAGGCGGCCCAGAAGGCGCTGTCGGCCGTCCACCGCATGGGCGGGCGGTTCGGCCGGGGGCGGCTGGTGGACCATCTGCTGGGCAAGACCAAGGACCCGTCCGACTTCGAGGCCGGCCTCACCACCTTCGGCATCGGCCAGGACCGCAGCGCCGCGGCCTGGCGCGACCTGGTGGATCAGCTGCTGTTCGAGGGGCTGCTGCGGGAAGACCCCAATGATAACCGCCCCCTGATCGGCCTGGGCGACGCAGACGGGGTGCGGGCCGTCTATCGGGGCGAGCGGCGGGTCAGCGTGCGCAAGACCGCGCCTGGCGCCGAGCGGAAAACCCCCGGCCGCCGTCGCGGCGGCGGCGATCTTTCCCTGCCGGCCGCCGACCAGGGCCTGTTCGAGGCCCTGCGCGTCTGGCGCCGGGACGAAGCCGCCCGCCAGCACGTGCCCCCCTATGTCATCTTCCACGACCGGACTCTGGCCGAGATCGCCCAGGCGCGGCCGTCCGCCGCCCGCGCGCTCGGCGCCGTCTCCGGCGTCGGCGAAGGCAAACTCGCCCGCTACGGCGAGGCGGTGCTGGCGGTGGTGCGGGAGTTTGAGGGGTGAGCCCTCACGCAGGGTCCGGATACATCACGTGCGGCTCGGGCAGGGGCTCCAGGGCCAGGGCGCGGATGATCGCCTGCGCGGCGGCGTCGGGCGCCATCGCCTCGGTGTCGATGACCAGATCGGCGGGGATGGGCGGGTAGGCCGCGCCGCCGCCCTCGCGGAATTTCCGCAAGACTTCGCGGGAGTGGATCTTCTTCGAGGCCTGGCGGTCGGGGTTCTCCACCCGCTGCATCTGGGCTTCGGGCGAGACCTTCAGCTCCACGAAAGCGACCTGGCCGCCGTGGCCTTCGACGGCCGCGCGGGTCTCGTCGATGAAGCTGTCGGGCACGGTGCGTTCGGGCGCGAAGGTGAAGATCAGCGGTCGGTCCTGACGGGCGGCCTCCTCGAACATGGCGAGCCAATAGAGGCTCCGCAGCCGCACGAAGGGCGCGCCGCCGAAGGGGAAGACCGCGGTCACCGCGTCCAGGACCAGGTGATTGTGAAACAGGGGATAGTTGGTCCGGGCCGCCAGCGCCTTGGCCACGGTCAGCTTGCCGCAGGCCGCCGGCCCGAAGAGGAAGATCAGCTTCATCGCCTGGGCCCGCCTCCCGTTTTCAGTCCGCGCCGCTGGCCTTGGCGGCGGACTCGATGCGCCGGGCCAGCTGCCGCAGCTGGCGGGCCATGTGCACTGAAAGGCCGGTGATCTCCGGCCGCGCCAAGGTGGCGGAATCCACGATGAACTGCCGCGAGCTCAGCCGCCGGCACAGGCCGTCCTCCACCAGGGCCAGAACGTGGCGGCGCGTGGTCTCATAGGGGATGCTGAGGAACTGGGAGACGCCCAGGATGGACACCGGCCGGCGCAGGCTGTCGGGAAAGAGGCCCTCCTGCGCGTGCTCGTTCAGGGCGCCGCGGCTGTTCAGATGGGCCACAGAGGCCCGCACGATGGCGAAGAAGACCAGCGCCCGGACCAGGTCGCCGCCGAACACCGAGGCGAGCTGGGAGGCGGAGTTGAGGACGACGTCCAGGCCTTGCGAAAAAACGAAACGGTCGAGGGCGAGATCGCTCCCGCCCTCGACCGCGCCTTCGAGACCTTCGTCGTCAGAATTCATTCCATGGCTCGTCGTCGGCATAGGCGAGCGCCGCCCCGCCCGCCACCCGCCGCAGTCTCGGCGGTTCGCGCCGGGGGGATGGCGCGTTGGCCGCGGGGCGGGCGGCCGCCAGGCGGAACTGGCCCACCAGTTCGTTCAGTCGTTCGGCGTCCTTGGCCAGCAGGCGGCTGGCGGCGGTGGATTCCTCCACCATGGCCGCATTGCGCTGAGTCATCTGGTCCATCTGGTTGACCGCTGAGGTCACCTGGCCCAGCGCCACGGACTGTTCCTGGGCGCTGGCGGCGATCTCGCCCACCAGGCCGGCGATGCCGCTGACCTGGGCGACGATGCGTTCCAGGGCCGCGCCGGTCTCGCGCACCTTGCCCACGCCCTGGCCCACATGGCCGGCCGAGGCGCTGATGAGGGCCTTGATCTCCTTGGCCGCGTCGGCCGAGCGTTGCGCCAGCGCCCGGACTTCAGAGGCGACCACGGCGAAACCTCGGCCCGCCTCGCCGGCCCGGGCGGCTTCGACGCCGGCGTTGAGCGCCAGCAGATTGGTCTGGAAGGCGATCTCGTCGATGACGCCGATGATCTGGCTGATCTGCTGCGAGGACTGTTCGATCTGGCCCATGGCCGTCACCGCCTCGCGCACCACCACGCCGGAGACGTCGGCGTCGTTGCGGGCGGTGTCCACGGCGGTCTTGGCCTCCTGGGCGCCGGCCGCCGAGCGGTTGAGGGTGGCGTTGATCTCGTCGATGGCCGCCGCGGTCTCCTCCAGATTGGCCGCCTGCTGCTCGGTGCGCTGGGACAGGCTGTCGGCGGCCTGGCTGATCTCACCGGCGCCGGACTTGAGACCCCCCACGGCCTCGGCGATGGCGCCCATGGCTTCGGCCAGGCGCTCACTGGCGGCGTTGAAGTCGGTCTGCAGAGCTTCGAAGCCCTCGGGCATGGCCTCGATCCGGTGGGTCAGGTCCCCCTGGGCGAGCAGGTCAAGTGCGGAAGCGACGGTGGCCATCGCGGCATCTTGCCGCGCCTTGGCGGCCTCGAGCAACCGGTTCTTCTCATCCCGCTCGGCTTCCTGGGCGGTGATGTCGGCGGCGAACTTGATCACCCGCTCAGGCTTGCCGTCCGCGCCGAAGACGGGGTTGTAAGAGGCCTGAATCCAGACGGTCTTGCCCCCCTTGCCGAGGCGGCGGAACTTGCGGGCCACGAACTCGCCGCCGCGCAACTGCGCCCAGAAGGCCTCATAATCGGCGCCCATCTCCTCGGGCGGCATGAAGATGCTGTGGCGTCGGCCCACCACCTCCTCGGCCGTATAGCCCATGGTCGCCAGGAAGTTCTCGTTCGCCCGCAGGATGACCCCGCTCAGATCGAACTCAATGACCGCCTGGGAGCGCTCGATCGCTGCGCTCAACGCCTCTAGCCCGCGCACATGTTCGGGGCTCGGCCCCTTGTCCC
>NZ_DAIMHV010000089.1:6488-11265 GCF_036723115.1 Phenylobacterium sp.
GCTGCGCTCAACGCCTCTAGCCCGCGCACATGTTCGGGGCTCGGCCCCTTGTCCCTGCGACGAAACATTCAATTATCCCCAAGCTGATTGGGGACATAGCCGCCTCATGTATTGAATAAGGCATTAACCGCTGTCGCGGCGCCACACGTTTTGGGTAATACAATTTGCAAGTGCAGCAAAAAAGATCATCAGAGGTAAGCGCCGGCGCCGCACTTTCGCTCAGGCTGTATAGGCGGCCGACCTGCGGCGCGTCGAAACACGCCGCAGGGGCCTTACATCCTAGGAGGAGCGTAGCGTCCTAGAAGCGGTAGTTGGCGCCCAGGCGCACGGAGTGGACGTTGAAGTCCTCCTGGGTGCGGCGGAAGTCGGTGCCCGCCGCATTGGTCGCGGTGAAGGGACCGCCGGCCGGGCCGCCGGCGGCGCGGATGGTGTAATCGCCGTCATCCAGGCGGGTGTAGAGGTATTCCAGGCCCAGGCTCAGGTCCGAGGTGACCTTGTGCTCCACCCCGCCGCCCAGCTGCCAGCCATGGGCGCCCTTGTCGTCCGAGGTGGCGGTGAAGGTGTTGGCGGTGTTGGTGGTGGAGAAGCGGCGATCGATATCGCCCCAGGCATAGCCCCCGGTCACATAGGGCAGGGTGTCGCCCGCCGCATAGCCCACCCGGGCGCGGGCGGCCAGCAGGCCCTTCAGCTTGCGATCCATGGAGTAGGCCGCGGGCGTGGTGGAGAAGGCGGTGACGCCGTCCTGCACATTGGTGCGGGCGGCCTCGCCCACGAGGCCCATGACGATATTGCCGAACTGCCAGTCATAGCCGGCCTTCACGCCGAACTCGAAGCCGTCCTGGTCGCCCCGGCAGGCGGTGGCCAGGGTGGGCGACAGGGTCGTGCCGTCGCAGACGCCCGGCGCGAAGGCGTTGCCGCCGGTCCCGGTGCGCACCGTATCGGTGAACGAGCCGTCCAGATTGGTGTCGAAGGCGAAACCTTCCAGATCGTCCTTGTCGGCCTGCCAGCCATAGCCGGCGAAGCCGCCCACATAGGCGCCCGACCAGTCGCCGGCCTGCTGGGCCGCGGCGGTGGTGGCGAAGCCGGCGGCGCTGAGCGCCCCGATGGCGGCGGCCGCGCAAAGCATCTTCTTCATCATAGTCCTCACAAAATCTCTGGCCCCCTCAGGCCGGACGGGGGCAACGCCGCCCCTGGCCGGGCGATGCATCAGAGGCTCAGGCGACGGGCGTTTGGAGGATCAGGTGTGTCCGCAAGGCGACACTTTGCCACCTGAGGCGCCCCTGCCAGACGCCGCTCGCCTAACGGTGTGAGGAGGGGGAAAGGCCCTCAGGCCCCGCCCAGGCCGTGGCCGCCCAGGGGTTGGGTCTGGGCGACGGATTCCAGGGCGGCGATCATCGGCCGGCCCCGGGCGATGGCGGCCTGAACCGAGGGCAGGGACAGGGACGCCCGATGGGCCTCGCCGGTCTCCCAGACCTCGGTGATCCACAGGACGTCGGGCGCCGCGGGGTCCGCGGCCACCACATAGCTGAGGCAGCCGGGCATGCCCGAAACCCCCTCCAGCAGCACCTGCGCCAGCGCCGCCCCCTGGCCCGGGCGGGCCGTCATCTTGCCGATCAGGCCATACATGGACGCGGTCTCCTGGGTGAGGGCGGACCCCGCCGCCAAGCTCGCCGCCGCGCCGGCCAGGGCCTGACGACGGGTGGGGGCGGGGGAACGGGTCTGAGGCATGCGCCCTCGCTGTGCGGCGTTCGCACCATACTGCTCGTTCCAGGCGCCAGACGTCCACCCTCGCGGTAAGGATGTAGTGCCGCTCTTCCCAAAGGCGCCTGAACAGGTTGATGAGGGCGTTCGGAAGGACCACGGTCGCCACGCAGACAGCCGTAGTTCTCGGCCATGCCGAGGTAGCGACTGGAATAGTCGCGCAGGCTGGTGTGAGGTTGCGGCGCGCAAGCTGGTGATAGAAGTCGTTACCTGCGTTCGTCATGCCGGTATTTATCGCGATGTGGGATAGGCTCGCGCAGCCGGTAGATCAGGATCGACAATGGAAGATCGTCACTATCCATTGGGCTTCGTTCAGGGCGCGAGCGAAATACTCGACGGCTTTGGCGCCGAGGCCGAGGCAATCGGTGTCATCACGATCCTCTGGAACCGTCATGAGCTTCGTCTGAGGGACATCTTCGAAAGGCTCTTGGAGCCAGTTCGAGATTTCGCCGCCGCCGTGTGGGAAGGCGAGAACACCCATCAGGGCCGAGCCAAGCTGTTGAGGCTGGCCGCTCGGACAATGCAGCTATCCGCCGTTCAAGCCGAGCTTCTTGATGCGATTCTCGAACGCACAGCCTCGCTTTCGGAGAAGCGGAACGCCCTCGCCCACGCGGAGTATGTCGTGGACCTCCAAAGTGACGCCCTTGTCGCCCGCGCAAGAAGGCGACAGAAGCCGCCCATCTACCACCCCAGCGACTTGGCAAGTCTCAGCCGGATCATCGAGGACCTGCGAGAGGTAGATGCAATCGTGGGCGCCCTCAGCGTTGAACTCGCGCCCGATGACCTCAAGCAGAGCATCGCCGCCGTCGCCGCCTCGTTCAGGCCGCCTACCGGCGAACTAGGCTGAGGTGCGGCTACTCGGTCAGGAGACTCAGGGTGCTCCCCATCGTCGCGCTTAGCTTCTCCCAAAGATTGGGCAGCACCTCAAACTCCTGTCCTTCCACAACGATCTCCAAATCTCCCTCCTGCCGACAATCCCACGAAGGGCCTTGGGCACCCGACGCCGGTAATAGAGGCGACCATCCCGCGCCACGAGATGCATTCGAATAACGTGTAGAGGCTTTGTGTAGCTGTCCTCCGACCGTTTTCCTGAACGATTAGAGCAGCTTAAGCCCGGATCGCCGGGCCGATTATGGAGCAGGGTTGTGTAGCAATCGTCGAAAAGCGGTTCGCCGGATGGGGATTGTTCAACGTTTTCAGGGACGATTGGACCGATGGCGCACCCGACACGATTCGAACGTGTGACCTTTGCCTTCGGAGGGCAACGCTCTATCCAGCTGAGCTACGGGTGCCTGCGCCTTGCGGGCGGAGCGGGTTTCTAGCCGAAAGCCTGCGCCATCGCAAACGCGAAGCGGCGGCCCTTGCGCGTTCAGGCGGGTTCAGGCCGGTTCAGGCCGGTTCCGGGGCCGGTTCGGGGGCGCGTTCGGTGGTCAGGTCGACGAAGACATCCTCCAGGCTTGGGTCTTCGGTGGCGATGTCGCGGATCTGCAGGCCGGCGGCGCGCACGGCGGCCAGCACCTGTTCGACGCTGGATTGGCCGGTGCGATAGGAGACGCTGAAGGCGCCGCCGGGACGCAGGCGGGTCTCGAAGCCCCCCAGGTCCGGCGCCTGGTCCACCGGGGTCTCAGGCGTGACGATGACATTGCGGGTGTCGAGCCTCGCCAGCAGGACGGGGGTGGGCTCGCAGGCCACCACCTGGCCCTTGTTGACGATGGCGATCTGGTCGCAGAGCTCCTGGGCCTCTTCCAGATAGTGTGTGGTGAGCACGATGGTCACGCCCTTGCGGTTCAGCTCCACCACATAGTTCCAGAGCTGGCGGCGCAGCTCCACGTCCACGCCGGCGGTGGGCTCGTCCAGGATCAGGACGGGGGGGTTGTGCACCATGGCCTTGGCCACCATCAGGCGGCGCTTCATGCCCCCCGACAGCTGGCGCACATAGGCATTGCCCTTGTCGGCCAGACCCAGGGCGGCCAGCAGCTCGTCGGTGCGGCGCGCCTTGCGGGGCACGGCGTACATGCCGGCCTGGACCTCCAGGGATTCCCGGGGGGTGAAGAAGGGGTCGGCGGCGATCTCCTGGGGCACCACGCCGATGGCCGCCCGGGCGTCACGGGGGCGCTCGTCGATGTCGCGGCCCCAGATCTTCACCGTGCCGGCGGTCTTTTTGGTCAGGCCGGCCAGGGTGTTGATGAAGGTGGACTTGCCCGCCCCATTGGGTCCCAGCAGGCCGAAGATGGAGCCCCGGGGAATGGCCAGGTCGATGCCGCGGATGGCCTTCATCTCCGGCATGGTCTTGGTGGCCGGATAGGTCTTGACCAGGCCGCGGGCCTCGATGGCGAATTCCGGAAGCTCCATGCCGTCCCCCTTGGCGGTGCTGCTGGGCGCGCCTGCGTGCGGTCGCGCCACGTTGACGGGCTGCGCCCGCCTCGCATACCTAGGCCCGGGCGCAGGTCGCGCCAAGCTTTGCGCGTGGAGAAACAGCCATGGCCCTTCCGGTGGAGAACCGCGGCGTCGAGGTCCAGTCGGGGCCTGAGCCCATGCCGGCCAAGCCTGCGGTCACGGCGCTCACCGCCGCGGCGCCCGCGCCTGAGGTGGTCTATGTGCGCAGCGGCCGCATCGCCTGCGACGGAGTGGGCGGGGCGCTTGGCCATCCCCGGGTGTGGCTGGAGATGGGCGGGGCGACCTTCGTCGAATGCCCCTATTGCGACCGCCGCTTCGAACTGGCGCCCGACGCCGGCGAAGGACCCGAGAACGAGCGCCTGGCGCCCGGCGTCTATGAAGGCCCCCACGGCCACTGAGCCCGCCGGAGTCTCCCTTGCGCCGCAGGCGCGGGATTCATTTGAACCACGAAGGACACGAAGAGCACGAAGTTCGGCGCCTTCGTCTTCGAGTCCTTTGTGTCCTTCGTGTTCTGATTTCTAACGGCGCTGCGCGCCGCTAGAGGGCCGCACAGGCAGGCGGCGGGCGGCGCGCCACAGGCCGTAGGCGAAGACGCCGGCGCCGGCCCAGATGAAGGCGA
>NZ_DAIMHV010000090.1:0-11181 GCF_036723115.1 Phenylobacterium sp.
CTGCTGACCCTGGGCGCCCCGCCCGCCCAGAACGACGAGGTCACCCGGGAGCGGTTCCTGATCGCCGCCACCGAGATCATCAACCGCGAGGGCTATCGCGGCGCCTCGGTGGACAAGATCTCGGCCTTCCTGAACGTGACCAAGGGATCGTTCTACCATCACAACGCCGACAAGGATGAGCTGGCCCAGGCCTGTTTCGAGCGCACCTTCGACCTGATCGACGAGGCCAAGACCCGCGGCTATGCCGAGGCGAACGGCTGGCGTCGGCTGTGGTTGATCTCGGCCTCCCTCACCGCCCACCAGACCAGCGGGGAGCGGGGGCGGATGCTGCGCCACTTCGCACTTTCGGCCATGCCTGGCGACCTGAGGCGGGAGATCCGCGGTCGCTTCCAGCAGATCGCCAACAGCTTTGCAGGCCTGATCAGCGACGGCATCGCCGACGGCACCCTGCGGCCAGTGGACCCGCAGCTGTCGGCCCACCTGGTCATGGCCATGTTCAATTCGGTGCTGCTGCTGGAGCACTGGGGCGAGGAAGCCACCGTCGAGACGGTGATGGCCGCCTATGTGCGCCCGGCCCTGTTGGGCTTCTTCACGCCCCAGGACTGAGGCTCAGGAGTCCGCTGGAGGCATCCGCGCCAATGGAAAAGGGGCGGCCTTCGCCGCCCCTTTTGAGACGCCCCCAGTGTCGGCGCTGGCCTTAAGCCGCGCACGACCTCCCCCCTAGGAGCATCTTGACCGAACACTGTGCGATCAAACTGACCGGGGCGAAGCTGCGCCGCAAGTCATGACGCCTATTAGGGGAAGAGCAAACGCGTGGCGCCTGATCACCGTCCCCCTAGGCGTCGAAGACGATGACCGAACGGGCGATTTCGCCGCGCTTCATCTCTTCGAACGCCTCATTGACCTGATCAAGGCGCAGCCGTCGGGAGACCATGTCGTCCAGCTTGAGCTTGCCGGACATGTAGAAGTCCACCAGGCGGGGCATGTCCACGGGGAAGCGGTTGGAGCCCATCATCGAGCCCTGGATCCGCTTTTCGCCCAGGAACGCCGCCCCCATCAGGCTGATGGTCTGACCCACCGGGATCATGCCGATGATGTTGGCCGTGCCGCCCCGGCGCAGCATGTTGAAAGCCTGCTCGGCGGTCTTGGACAGGCCGATGGCCTCGAAGGCGTGATGCACTCCGCCCTTGGTCATTTCGATCACGGCCTTCACCGCATCGGTGTCAGCCGCGCAGATGAAGTCGGTGGCCCCGAAGGCCCGGGCCAGGTTTTCCTTACCCTTGACCATGTCGATGGCGATGATGCGGCCGGCGCCGGCGATGGCCGCGCCGTTGATCGCCGAGAGACCGACGCCGCCGCAGCCGATCACCGCCACGGTCTCGCCGGGGCGGACATTGGAGGTGTGGATCACCGCGCCCACCCCCGTGGTCACCGAACAGCCGATGAGGGCGGCGCGATCGAAGGGCATGTCCTTGCGGATGGCCACGCAGGCATGCTCGTGGATCAGCATCTGCTCGGCGAAGGAGGACAGGTTCAGGAATTGCGGCAGAGGCTTGCCGTTCTGCACCAGCCGCGGCTCTTCGTCGGCGCCGCGCTTGGTGTCGGGAGAGACGCACAGGCTCATATGGCCGGTGAGGCAGTGCTCGCAGTGACCGCAGAAGGCCGACAGGCAGGTGATCACGTGATCGCCCGGCTTCACCGTGCGGACCTCGGAACCCACGGCCTCCACGATGCCGGCGCTCTCGTGACCCAGCACGGCGGGCAGCGGGTGGGGATAGGATCCCTCGACGAAATGGAGGTCCGAGTGGCAGACCCCGGCGGCCATGGTGCGGATCAGCACCTCGTGCGGGCCGGGCTTGTTGATCTGGACATCCTCGATCTGAAGCGGCTTGCCCACTTCACGCAGAACGGCGGCCTTCATGTAGCGCTCTCCCCTGAGAGATGGCCCGCTGGACGGGGCCTTGTCAGGGAAGGTTATCGCCGTTCAGGGGCGCGGTCCAAGCCAATTCCAGCCCAAGGCCGGCGCAAGGCTCAGGCCGCCTCCTGCCGGGGCGGCGGCGCCAGCCGCGAAAGATCAGGCCATGCGAACGAGGGCAGGTCGAACTTGGGCCAGGTCAGGAGCGGGGGCGGCAGGCAGGCTTCCAGCGCCTCCAGCAGCACCTCTTCGGGGCCATCGTTCAGGAAATGGTCGGCGCCGGCCATGCGCGCCAGGCGCAGGGGGCGACGGCCCTGGATTTCGCTCACCAGTCGCTCGGCGGCCTCCAGGGGGGCGAAGTCGTCCTTGTCCCCATGGATCAGATGGATGGGCAGGCGCAGGCTTGTGAGCGCCTGACGCACCGGTCCCAGTTGCTGCGGCTGGCCCGTGACTTCCAGGACGGCGTTGCGCAGGTCCCGCGGAATGATGCCGAGCGCCTTGCCGCCGGCGTCCAGCAGCCAGCGGGCCGTGGGGCCGGGCTCGCCATAATAGCCTGAAAGCAGGACCAGACTTTTGACATGGCGCGGGTTGCGCGCCGCCATCAGGGTGGCGATGGCCGCCCCATAGGACTGGCCGACCAGCAGGATCTTCTGTCCCCGGCGGGGCCGAAGCAGGGGCGACAGGGCCAGGGCCTGGGTCTCCAGTTCGGGCACATGGTCGATGGGCTCGGAGCGCCCGAAGCCCGGGCGGTCCACCACGATCATCTCCCGGTCCTGGGGCATGGCCGCGATCACCGGCGCCCAGTATTCCGCCCAGGACGGCGAACCGGTGATGACCACGATGCGCCAGGGTGCGGGACGTTCCCGCGGCGTCTCCAGGGCCGAAACCCGCCAGCCAAGGCCGCCGCCGGCCTCGAAGCTGGTGCGGCGCACCACGCTCTCGGGATAGTCTTCGGCCGGCGCCACATGCTCGGTCCGCCCCAGGACTGAGGCGGCGAAACACGCCCAGCCTACCGCCACAACACCCTTTGGCCGCTTCCGAGGCACGCGCTGCTCCTGCGTTCGATTGTGCAAGCGCAGCCCTAACGCCCGGAGGGGCGCACCGGTTCTCTCTCAGGCTGACGGGCGGGTCACTGTCATCATGTAGTTCACGTCGCAGTCGCGCGACTGCGACCAGCGCCCGGTGAGCGGGTTGAACACCACCCCATAGGGGCCGTCCACATGCACCGCCTCGTCCTTGAGGAAGCCGCGCAGCTCGTCAGGCGTCAGGAACTTGCGCCAGTCGTGGGTGCCGGCGGGCAGCCAGCGCAGCACGTATTCAGCGCCCACCTTGGCCAGGGCCAGTGCCTTGAAGGTGCGGTTGAGGGTGGCGACGATCATGACGCCGCCCGGCGCCAGGAGCTGGGCGCAGCTGCGCAGATAGGCGCCGGGATCGGCCACGTGCTCGATCACCTCCATGTTCAGCACCACGTCGAAGGGCGCCGTCCCCTCGGCCAGGAGCTGTTCGGCGGTGGCGCACCGATAGTCGATGGTCAGTCCCTGCTCGGCCGCATGGGTGGAGGCGGTGCCGATGTTGCGCTCCGAGGCGTCCACCCCCGTGACCTCAAAGCCCAGCCGGCACATGGGTTCGGAGAGCAGGCCTCCGCCGCAGCCGATGTCCAGCAGGCGCAAACCCTCGAACGGGCGCCGCGCCGAGGGATCGCGGGCGAACCGCGCCAGGGCCTTGTCGCGGATGAAGGCCAGCCGCACGGGATTGAACTTGTGCAGCGGCGCGAACTTGCCATGCGGATCCCACCATTCGGCGGCGATGCGCGAGAACCGTTCGACCTCTTGCGGGTCGATGCTGGAGCGGAGATCAGGTGCGGCGGACATGCCTCTCCATATAGCGACGCGGCGGGGCGGCGGAAGGTCGGGCGCGCCTGAGCGTGGCTGTTTGTGAAAGTCTCGTTGCAGCCGCGCCGGGGCGCCGGTAGAAGGGCCGCCTTTGCAAACGGGGGTCGATCCGGCGTGGCCCGTCTGGTGATGAAATTCGGCGGCACTTCGGTGGCCGACCTGGAGCGCATTCGGCGCGTGGGGCGGCTCGTGGCCGCCGAGGTCGAGGCCGGCCACCGCGTCGCCGTGGTGGTCTCGGCCATGGCCGGCAAGACCAATGAACTGGTGGCCTGGACCGACGGCGCCGGCGCCGCGGCGCAGGGCCTGCCGCCATCGGACGATGAGTATGACGCCGTGGTGGCGTCCGGCGAACAGGTGACCGCCGGCCTGCTGGCCATGGTCCTGCGCAATATGGGCCTGAACGCCCGCTCCTGGATGGGCTGGCAGATTCCGATCATCGCCGACGACGCTCATGGCCGTTCGCGTATTGAGGACATTCCGCCGGAGAAGCTCGCCGCGGCGCTGGACGCCGGCGAAGTGGCGGTGATCGCTGGCTTCCAGGGGGTCACCCGCGACGGGCGCATCGCCACCCTGGGCCGCGGCGGTTCGGACACCAGCGCCGTGGCGGTGGCCGCCGCCCTGAAGGCTGAGCGCTGCGACATCTACACCGACGTGGACGGGGTCTACACCACCGATCCGCGCATCGAGTCCAAGGCGCGCAAGCTGTCCAAGATCTCCTTCGAGGAGATGCTGGAAATGGCGTCCCTGGGCGCAAAGGTGCTGCAGACCCGCTCGGTAGAACTGGCCA
The DNA here is from genome assembly GCF_036723115.1 of Phenylobacterium sp. Classification (GTDB taxonomy): domain Bacteria; phylum Pseudomonadota; class Alphaproteobacteria; order Caulobacterales; family Caulobacteraceae; genus Phenylobacterium. The sequence goes on from NZ_DAIMHV010000090.1 coordinate 4,595, forward strand.
TGGCCCAGAACATGCCGGTTCGCGTGCTGTCGAGTTTCGTCGAGCCCGGAGAGGCCCCCGGCCAGGGCACCATCGTCTGCGACGAGGAGGAGATCGTGGAAAAGCGCATCGTGAGCGGCGTCGCCTACAGCCGCGACGAAGCCAAGATCAGCGTGTTCGGCCTGCCCGACCACCCCGGCGTCTCCTCGGAGATTTTCGGGCGGCTGGCCGACGCCAACGTCAATGTGGACATGATCGTCCAGAGCCACGCCCGCACCCAGAACACCGCCAATATGGAGTTCACGGTGGGAAAGCGGGACGCCGGCCGCGCCATGGAGATCATGCGCGCCGCGCAAGGGACCATTGGTTTCGAGGACGTGGCGGTCAACGAGGATGTGGCCAAGGTCTCGGTCATCGGCGTGGGCATGCGCAGCCATGCCGGCGTCGCCAAGACCATGTTCGGCGCCCTGGCCGAAAAGGGCGTCAACATCCAGGTGATCTCCACCAGCGAGATCAAGATCAGCGTGCTGATCGACGCGGCCTATACCGAACTGGCCGTCCGCGCCCTGCACGCCGCTTACGGCCTGGACAAGCTCTGAGGCGGCCTCAGACCCCCTGGGCTGCGGCCTTGGGGGTGAGGCGCCAGGCGGTGAGGATGGAGAGGGCGGCCACGGGCGCGCCCAGGCCGAAGACCGCGAGCGCGGTGGCCCGCGCGGTCTCCTCGGTCAGGCCCTGACCAAATCCGTTGAGATTGGCGATGGCGCCGGCCACGGCCGCGCCCGCCGCAGCGCCGGTCAGCCGGACCACATTGATCGCCCCGCCGCTCAGGCCGCGCTCTTCCTCCGGCACGGCGGCGAGGACCATCTGGTTCATGAAGGCCGAGGAGAGGCCGAAGCCCGCCCCCAGCAGGACGGCGGCCAGCGCCAGGGACCAGAAGGGTCCGTCCACCAGAACCCCGGCGCACAGGACGACGCCCAGGGCGGCGGACACCGCCCCGGCCCGCACCATGCGGCCGCGCCAGACCCCGGTGAGGCCCGACACCGCCAGCGCGAAGGCCGTCCAGGCGAAGGCCTCGATCCCCACCACATAGCCGGCCGTCAGGGCGGAGTAGCCTCGGGTGGCCTGAAGGATGGCCGGGCCATAGACCGTAAAGCCCATGGAGGCGGCCATCATCAGGAACATGGTGGCGAGCCCCAGGCCCGTGACGGTGGAAAGGTCGCCCGAAGCCCGCGGCAGCAGGCGGACATGGGCGCGGGCGTCGAGCCGCAGGCTGAAGACCAGCAGGCCCAGGCCCACGCTCACCAGCACGAGGGCGAGCATGAAGCCCCCCATGAGGTCGGCGCCGGCGATGGCGCTGACGCCGACCCCGATCAGGACGAGCTGGCGCACCGGCACCCCTTCGGGCCTCGCCTTCTCTCCCGCCGGCAGCAGCCACAGGGCGGCGGCGGCCACGGCCAGACCCTGGATGACGAAGACCCCGAACGCCCACCGCCAATGCCCGGCGTCGGCGAAGACGCCGCCCATCAGCGGCCCGACCAGGGTCGCCACGCCCCAAAGCCCGGTGACGGCGGCATAGACCTTGGGCAGGGTCCGGTCGGGAAACAGGAGACCGACGGCCACCGAGGCGAAACCCGCCAGCCAGCCGCCGCCCACCCCCTGCACCAGCCGGCCGCCCAGGAAGGTCCAGATGTCGGGGGCAGCGGCGCTCATCAGGCAGCCCGCTGAATAGAGGGCGGCGGAGAAGGCGAAGGCCCAGCGCAGCCCCGTGCGGCCGGTGAGCCAGCCTGCGCTCGCCCCGGCCACCACCGAGCCCAGCAGGAAGCCCGCCGTGGCCCAGCCGAAATAGGCGAAGCCGCCCAGGTCGGCGCCGACGCTGGGCATGATGGTCGCCGTCACCAGGCTGTCGGCGGCGTGCAGCCAGACGGCCAGGCAAATGAGGATGAACTGGGCCAGCCGACCTTCGGCCAGCACGTCCTTCCAGCTTCCATGGGCGGGGGCGGCAGCGATCATTTTGACAAGCGGGAATTTGCGAAAACAGACTTGACCCTGGCTAGCGCCGCCGCAATGATTTCGCAATCTGATATTTGTCAAATTCACCCCAGCCCCTGCGCATGTCGAGCCCCGCCGAAGCCATCCTGCTCCGCCTGAAGACCCACGGACCGGCCACCCATGCCGAACTGGCCGCCCATCTGGGGGTCAGCCGCCAGGCCGTGCGGCTGCAGACCGAGCGGCTGGCCGCCCGCGGCCTTGTGGCCACGGGGACCGTGCGGAGCGGGGTCGGGCGCCCCGGCGCGCGATGGAGCCTGACAGCGGAGGGGCATGCGCAGTTTCCCGACACCCACGCCCAGCTCACCGTGGAACTGATCGAGGCGGTGCGCGAGGAATTCGGCGTGCCGGGCCTGGAGCGCCTGATCCAGCGCCGCGAAGCCGCCACGGCGGCCGCCTATGGCGACGCCCTGGCGAACGCCGAGGGTCTTGAGGCGAGGCTGGAGCGCCTCGCCGAGATTCGCACCCGCGAAGGCTATATGGCCCGGTGGGACGCCACCGGAGACGGCGCCTTCGTGCTCAGCGAGAACCATTGCCCCATCTGCGCGGCGGCGGCCGCCTGCCAGGGATTCTGCCGGGCCGAACTGCAGCTCTTCCAGACCCTGCTGGCGCCGGCGCGGGTGGAGCGGATCGATCATGTGCTGCAGGGCGCACGGCGGTGCGCCTATCTGGTCACCCCGCCTTAGCGCGCTCCGTTGAGTGGGAACCGGTTATCGGATCGAAACGCGCTTGGTCTCTGAGCGCCGGCGATACCCTGCTGGGGCATGGTCGACAGCGAAGCCGACGCTATACTCGTGCGCCTGGAGGAAGCAGCGATGGCGGAAAAGCCTCACAAGGATCGGCTGGTCGGCCGCCTGAACCGGATCGAGGGACAGGTGCGCGGCGTCACCCGCATGGTGGAGGATGGGCGCTACTGCATCGATATCCTGACCCAGGTCCAGGCCGTGCGCGCGGCGCTCGCCAAGGTGGAGACCGAGATTCTGAAGGAACACCTGGATCACTGCATCGAGGGCGCCATCGCGAGCGGCGACATCGATGAGCAGCGTCGCAAGGCCGGCGAACTGATCGAGCTTCTGGGGCGGGCGACGCGATGACGCGCTCGTGCGCGGCGGAGGGATTCCGCATCTCGCCGCGCTCGGGATACTGATAAGGCGAAGGGGAAGGAGCGCTTCTGCACATGGTCATGTCGGGGCCCGTCATCCGAGGTCAGCGGAGCCTGCTGCGGCAGATCCGCGAGGCCGTCCAACGGGGCGGGCCCGCCCAGGGCCGCCTGGACATGGTGGTGCGCATCATCGCCCGCTCCATGGTGGCCGAGGTGTGCTCGCTCTACATGCGCCGTTCCGGCGGCGAGATGGAGCTGTTCGCCACCGAGGGCCTGGCGCCCGGCGCCGTCCACCTGACCCGCATGCGGCCGGGCGAGGGCCTGGTGGGCGAGATCATGCGCCTGGGCCGGCCGCTGAACCTGGCCGACGCCCCCAACCACCCGGCCTTCTCCTATCGACCCGAGACGGGCGAGGATCCCTATCACGCCTTCCTCGGCGTGCCCCTGCTGCGGGGCGGGCGCGCCATCGGCGTGCTGGTGGTCCAGAACAGGACCGAGCGCGTCTATACCGAGGACGAGGTCGAGGATCTGCAGATCATCGCCATGGTCCTGGCCGAGATGGTGGCCGGCGAGCTGATCTCGGAGGACGAACTGTCGGGGGTGGAGATCACCCCCCATCGCTCCGAACGTCTGAAGGGCGCGCGCTTCGCCGACGGTCTGGCGCTGGGGGTGGCGGTTCTGCACGAGCCCCCCGTCGCGCCCTCTCAACTGCTGGCCGACGACGTGGTGGCCGAGGAGGCCCGCCTGAAAGCGGCCATCTCGGGCCTGCAGGCCCAGATCGACGACATGCTCGAAGGCCAGCACGGCCTGGTGGAAGCCTCCTACGAGGTGCTGGAAACCTACCGCATGTTCGCCCACGACCGGGGCTGGAACCGGTCGCTGGAGGACGCGGTGCGCAACGGCCTGACCGCCGAGGCCGCGGTGGAACGGGTCCGCTCCGAGCACCGCGCCCGCCTGGGCCAGGCCCGGGACCCCTATCTGCGCGAGCGCCTGCACGACTTCGAGGATCTGGCCGACCGCCTGCTGCGGCACCTGGCCGGCGACGGCCACGTGGCCCGGGAGCTGCCGGACGGCGCCATCCTCGTGGCCCGCAACCTGGGGCCGGCGGACCTGCTGGAATATGACCGCCGCAAGCTGAAGGGGCTGCTGCTGGAGGAAGGCTCCTCGGCCAGCCACGCGGCCATCGTCGCCCGCGCCCTGGACATCCCCTGCGTGGGCCGGCTGGCGGGCCTGCGCGACCGGGTCAATGAGGGCGATACGGTCATCGTCGACGCCGAGACGGGCGAAGCCTATCTGCGGCCCCGGCTGGACGTGGTCCAGGCCATCGGCTCGCGGATCGAGGTGCGCGCCCAGCGGCGGGCCGAGTTCGTCAAGCTGCGCGACACCCCGGCCTTCACCCGCGACGGGGTGAAGATCACCCTGCTCATGAACGCCGGCCTGGACGTGGACCTGGAAACCCTGGCCGAGACAGGGGCGGAGGGCATCGGCCTGTTCCGCACCGAGTTTCAGTTCATGGTGGCCGAGGAACTGCCCCGCTTCAACGCCCAGACGGCGCTTTACAGCCGGGTGCTAGACGCCGCCGGCGACCGGCCGGTGACCTTCCGCACCCTGGACCTGGGCGGCGACAAGGTGCTGCCCTATCTCGAGGCCGAGCGGGAGGAGAACCCCGCCCTGGGATGGCGGGCCATCCGCATGGGGCTGGACCGCCCGGCGCTCTTGCGCCTTCAGCTGCGCGCCCTGATCGCGGCCTCGCAGGGTCGGCCCTTGAGGATCATGTTCCCCCTGGTGGCCAGCGTGGACGAGTTCCGCGCCGCCCGGGCCCTGGTGGATCACGAGGTGGCCTGGGCGCAGCGCCGCGGCCGCCCGGCGCCGGCGCGCCTGGACGTGGGCGCCATGATCGAGGCCCCCTCCCTGGTCTGGCACCTGGACGCCCTGCTTCCCATGACCGACTTCGTGTCGGTGGGGACCAACGACCTGTTGCAGTATCTGTTCGCCGCCGACCGCGGCAATGCGCGCATGGCTGACCGCTATGACCCCCTCTCCCCGCCCGCCCTGCGGGCCCTGGCGGAGATCCAGCGGGCCTGCGCCGAGACGGGCACGCCGGTCTCGGTATGCGGCGAGATGGCCGGCCGCCCCCTGGAGGCCTTCGCCCTGGTGGCCCTGGGCTTCGAGCGCCTTTCCATGCCGCCGGCCGGCATCGGACCGGTCAAGCAGATGGTGCTGTCCTGCGACCGTGAGGCGGCCCATCGGGGGGTCAGCGGACTGATCCGCGGCGCCGGGGGTTCCGTGCGCGGAGAAATCGAGACGCTCGCCCGAAAGCTCTACCTTTCAGTCTAGCTTGACTGTGGCGAATCCGTCGCGACGCCGATTGAACCACACACGCTATCGTGTTATGAGATAAGGGAAATTAACCAGTTCCGTGCAAAACGGACAGGCGGGCGGGGCGACCTTCTGGGTCGCGCATCTGGTTTTGAGGGCGACGAGCAGCCATGGCGCTCGACACGGGGCGGGTCACTGAGTTCAACGCCGGTTTCGAAACCTCGCGCGAGCGGGGAAATTTCGACCTGTTCATGCCGACCCTGGAATCTGGTCCTAACATCGGCGCGGCCCTGAAGGCCGCGCGGGAATTCCGCGGCCTGTCCCTGCAGGACGTGGCCGACTCCACCTGCATCCGCCGCGCCTATCTGGCCGCCATCGAAGAGATGCGCCTCGACGACCTGCCTTCGCGGCCCTTCACCGTGGGTTACATCCGCGCCTACGCCAAGGCGCTGGGGCTGGACAGCGAGGCTGCGGTCAACCGGTTCAAGGCCGAGGAGCCCGCCCCGGACGAGGGTCTGCGCGCCCCTGTGGGCGTCCGCCGCTCGCGCAGCGGCGGCCTGGGCCTGGCCGCGGTGATCGGCCTGGTGGTGGTGGGCGCCATCGTGGCGTGGAACGTGGCCCAGCGCGGCGTGATCGACGCCCGCGAACCGGCTCCCGCTGTGGCCGCGGCCCCGCCGGCCCCGGCGCGGGCCCCGGTTGAAGGCCCCTTGAGCCTGGGCGCGCCGCTGCCGGCGCCGGTGGAATCCACCATTCCCACCCCTTACGAGACCCCTGGCCTGGAGATCGCCGCAGCCTCCGGCGGCTCGGCCGACGCCGTGATCGCCGCCAATAAGGCCCGGACCGAGCCCTCGGCCCAGGCCGCCCCGGTCCTGGCCGAGACCTTCAACCCGGCGGGTCAGGTCTATGGCGCCGCCGCCAGTGAGGCCGCCGTGATCCTTCAGGCGCGGGAATCGGCTTCGCTGATCGTGCGCGGGGCCGACGGCTCGGTCTATTTCGCCCGGCAACTGGCCAAGGGCGAAGCCTATCGCGCCCCGGACATGAAGGGCCTGGTGGTGGACGTTTCCGAACCTGCCGCCTTCCAGGTCTTCGTGGGCGGCCAGTCGCGGGGCCTGCTGCGGGCCAACCAGACCCCGGTGAGCCG
>NZ_DAIMHV010000091.1:0-11155 GCF_036723115.1 Phenylobacterium sp.
CAGGCTGAGCTGTGGGGCCAGGCCGCGGTCAAGCCCCACCATCTGGGCCATCGGGAACGGCTTCGCGACCGGGCGCTGAACGGCGGGATCGAGGCTCTGCCGGACTATGAGCTGCTGGAGATGCACCTCTTCCGGTCCATCCCCCGCGGGGATGTGAAACCGCTGGCCAAGGCGCTGCTGGCGCGGTTCGGCTCCCTGGCCGGCGTGCTGGGCGCCTCCGTGGCCGAGTTGCGCACCGTCCGGGGCGTGGGCCAGGCCGTGGCGCTGGACCTGAAGCTGCTGCACCATACCGCCCTGCGTATCGGCCGCGAGCAGGTGGCCCGACGCACGGTGATCACCTCCTGGAGCCAGCTGCTGGACTATGTGAAGCTCGCCCTGGCCCATGAACCCCGCGAGCAGTTCCGCATCCTGTTCCTCGACAGGAAGAACCAGCTGATCGCCGACGAAGTGATGAACCACGGCACGGTGGACCATGCGCCGGTCTATCCCCGCGAAGTGATGCGTCGGGCGCTGGAGCTGTCGGCCAGCGCCATCATCCTGGTGCACAATCATCCGTCCGGCGACCCGACGCCGTCCCAGGCCGATATCGAGATGACCCGCCAGGTGATCGAGGCGGGCCGGTCCCTGCGCATCACCGTCCATGACCATCTGGTGGCCGGCCGCCACGGGGTGGCGAGCTTCAAGGCCCTGGGGCTGATCTAGCTCTCGGGGCGCGCCCCCATGGTTTCCGGCGGGCGCGCCGTCTCAAGGCGGCAGGCCACGCCGGGCTCGCTGGCGATGTCTTCCTCGGGTTTGAGACGGCTGATCGTCCCTTCGGCCTCGCCCTTCGTCCACCATTGGCGAGTGTCGTCGGTATAGCGGGCGCCGCTGGCGGACCGCGCAAGGGTCAGACGGTGCAGCTCGCCGCGATACTGGACGATGGCCACCTCCGGGCTGGGATAGGCCGCCCGCAGGCGCTCGCCGTTGTCGCAGCGATAGGCCAGGGCGTCGGGGGGCAGGCTGGCGCCGCCCAGGGCCTCGGCCGCGGGGGCGGCGGCCTTCTTGGCCGGCGCGGGGGCCGCGAGGGGTTCATCGACGGGCGCGCCGCAGGCGCCAAGACAGAGCGCGGCGGCCAGAACCGCCGCCGACGCGCACCCCTGGCCCCTCATGCCCCCGTCCCGCGCACGGCGGCCTCCTCCCAGGCCTTGAAGTGAGGGTCGGCCAGCAGGCGGTTCACATATTCCGCCCCGCGGCCGGCGTCGCCATGGTCCGAGAGGCGCAGGCCATAGGTTCGCAACCGGGTAGCCACGGGCGTGAAGAAGGCGTCGGCGATGGACCACGGCCCCGCCAGGAAGGGGCCGCCATGGGCGTCCAGCATCTGGTTGAAAAGGGCGCTCAGGCGCCGCAGGTCGGCGGCGGTGGCCTCAGACGGCGCTCGGCTGTGGAGCGCCTCGTCCAGGGCCATGGGAAACTCCCCGCGCAGGGAGGCGAAGCCTGAGTGCATCTCGGCGCTCGCCGCGCGCGCCTGCGCCCGCGCCGCCGGATCGGCGGGCCAGAGGCCAGCCTCGGGAAAGGTCTCGGCCAGGTATTCGCAGATGGCCAGCGAATCCCAGATCACCAGATCGCCCACCTTCAGCGCCGGAACCTTGCCGGAGGGGGAATGGGCCAGGATGGCCGCGGTGCTGGTCCCGGCCTGCCGCAGTTCGATCTCCACCTCGGTAAAGGCGGCGCCCGTCTTCCTCAACGCCAGCCAGGGGCGCAGAGACCAGCTCGACCAGCGCTTCGTCCCGATGACCAGTTCCATCTCGCCTCCTCGAAAACACGGTATCTCTATTGCAGAAGGCCATTTTCGCCTGTCTAGAGTGACCCAACGATAAGAAGCCTTGCGCCCAGGAGACAGTGCGAAATGACAGATACAGCCGCGCCTGCACCCGCCAAACCTGACGGGGGCGCCTCGCCCGTGACCGGCATCCAGCCCCTGGCTCCGCCGGTGCGCACCTATGCGCTGAGCCTGCTCCTCGGGATCTACACGATCAACTTCCTGGATCGGCAGGTGGTCAACATCCTGGCCGAGCCCATCAAGCAGGATCTGGGCCTGGCGGACTGGCAGCTGGGCCTGATGAGCGGCCTGGCCTTCGCCCTCTTCTATACCGTGCTGGGCATTCCCATCGCCCGGCTGGCGGAACGCAAGAACCGGCCGATCATCATCGGCACGGCCGTGGCGGTGTGGAGCGGCTTCACCGCCCTCTGCGGCCTGGCGCAGAACTTCTTCCAGCTGATCCTGTTCCGCATCGGCGTGGGCGTGGGCGAAGCCGGCTGCACCCCGCCGGCCCACTCGCTGATCAGCGACTATGTGCCCAAGGAGAAGCGCTCCACCGCCCTCGCCTTCTACTCCATGGGCACGCCGATCGGCGGCCTGCTGGGCCTGATCTTCGGGGGGCTGATCGCCGACGCCTACGGCTGGCGCGTGGCCTTCTTCGTGGCCGGCGTGCCGGGCATCCTGTTCGCCATCCTGGCCTATTTCACCCTGCCCGAGCCCCGCAAGGAACTGGCCAAGCGGGCCGAGAAGATCCAGGCGGCGTCCGCCACCTTCGGCGAGACGATGAAGGCCCTGGCCGGCAAGAAAACCTTCTGGTTCATCTCCTTCGCCGCGGCCATCAAGGCCTTCATCGGCTATGGCCATGCGCCGTTCACGGCCTCCTTCTTCCTGCGCAACCACCCCGAGCAGGTCCAGGCCCTGGCCTCGTCGGTGGGCGCCACGGTCGGCTATAACCTGCAGTCAGTGGGCTTTCTGGGCCTGGCGCTCGGCCTGATGTCGGGCACCGCCGGCGCTCTCGGCTCCTGGCTGGGCGGCTTCCTGGCCGACAAGTACGGCGCGCGGGACCTGCGGGCTCAGATGATCGCCCCGGCCATCGCCTCCCTGGTCACCATCCCCATCTATATCGCCGCAGTGACGGTGGGCTCCGTGCCGCTGGCCCTGCTGCTGCTGACCGTCAATGGCCTGCTGGGGACCATCTGGTACGGCCCGGTCTATGGCACGGCCCAGTCCATCGTGCCGCCGCACATGCGGGCCACCACTTCGGCCATCCTGCTCTTCATCATCAACCTGATCGGCCTGGGCCTCGGCCCGCTGGCCGTGGGCCTGCTCAGCGACTACTTCGCCGTGGGCATGGGCATGGGTTCGGGCGAGGGCGTCCGCTGGGCGCTGATCGTCTCCAGCGCCTTCGGTCTGATCGCCTTCTTCTGCTTCTGGATGGCCACCCGCACCATCCGCGAGGACAATGTAGGCTAGCGCCGAGGGGACAACCGGACGTCCGTAAGGGGGCGGTCATCGCAAGGTGGCCGCCCCTTTCTTTTGACCCTGGCGCGGTGATCACGGCTGTGACCACATGAGGCCTCAAGAACCGTCAGAGTTCTGGGAGGGAAGATTGTCCGCCGTCGAGACCGGCCTGGGGGCCGACGCACGCAAACCCATGTTTTCAGAGAGCTACAAGACCACGGTCCTGTGGCTTCTGGTGCTGGCCTACACCTTCAACTTCATCGATCGCACGATCATCTCGACCATCGGTCAGGCGATCAAGGAGGACCTGGGGCTCACCGACACCCAGCTGGGATTGCTGGGCGGGCTGGCCTTCGCCCTGCTCTACACCACCCTGGGCATCCCGATCGCCCGGATCGCCGAGCGACACAACCGGGTCAACATCATCTCCATCGCCATCGTCGTCTGGTCGGGCTTCACCGCCCTGTGCGGCATGGCCAACAACTTCCTGACGCTGGTCCTGTTTCGCCTGGGCGTGGGCGTGGGCGAGGCCGGCCTCTCCCCGCCCGCCCACTCTCTGATCTCTGATTATTTCGAGCCCCGCAGACGCGCCTCGGCCCTGTCGGTCTATTCCTTCGGCATTCCGCTCGGCACCATGTTCGGCGCTGTGGCCGGGGGGTGGATCGCCCAGAACGTCTCCTGGCGGGCGGCCTTCGTCATCGTCGGCCTGCCGGGCATCCTGGTGGCGATCGCGCTCAAGCTGTTCGTCAAGGAGCCCCCGCGGGGCTATTCCGAGCGCGTCATCCCCGAGACCCCGCTGGTCGAGGGCGAAGAGACCGTGCCCCCGCAGGCGGCCGTCAAGCCGCCCTCCATTCTGGCCGTGGCCAAGCGCATCTTCGGCAAGTGGAGCTTCTTCCACATGGTGGCCGGCATCACTGTGGCCTCCTTCGCCAGCTATGGCACCGGCCAGTATCAGGCCGCCTATTTCATCCGCATGTTCGGCTTGGATCTGGCCACGGTGGGGCTGATCTTCGGCCTGATCGGGGGCGTGGCGGCCGGAGCCGGCACCCTGCTGGGCGGCTTCCTCACCGACTGGGCGGGCAAGCGCTCCGGGCGGTGGTACGCCCTGGTGCCGGCCATCGGCCTGCTCGTGGCCTGCCCGCTCTATATTCTGGTCTATCTGCAGAATGACTGGCGCGTGGCCGCCGCCCTGCTGCTGCTGCCCGGCATCTTCCACTACACCTACCTCGGTCCGACCTTCGGGGTGATCCAGAACGCGGTGTCCCTGCGCATGCGCGCCACGGCCACCGCCCTGCTGTTCTTCGTCCTGAACCTGATCGCCCTGGGCTTCGGCCCGCCCTTCTGCGGCTGGTGCATCGACATGATCAGCCAGCACCTGTTCGCCGCCAGCCAGCTCGGGGACTTCTTCACCCTCTGCCCCGGCGGCATCGGCGCTCCAGGAGCGGGCCCCATCGTCGATGCGGCCTGCCGGGCCGCCGTCGCCGAGGGGTCGCGCCAGGGCATCATCTGGAACCTGCTGATCTATGCCTGGGCGGGCGTCCACTACCTGCTGGCGGCCGTCACCCTGCCCAAGGACATGGCTTCGGCCGTGGCGTCGTCTCAGGAGGACTGACCCCTTCGCCCGAACGGGTGGGCGCCTTGACAGGCGGGCGCCTTGGCCTCCATCAGCCGGGGCCTAAGGAGCCCGCCATGATCCCTCGTTACACCCGCCCCGACGCCGCCGACATCTGGTCCCCCCAGACCCGGTTCAAGATCATGTTCGAGATCGAGGCGCACGCCGCCGACGCCATGGCCGAACTGGGGGTCATCCCCAAGGCGGCGGCCAAGGTGATCTGGGAGAAGGGCCGCGACGTGGTCTGGGATTCCGACCGCATCGACGCCATCGAGCGCGAGGTGAAGCACGACGTCATCGCCTTCCTGACCCATGTCACCGAGATCGTGGGCCCGGAGGCGCGCTTCCTGCACCAGGGCATGACCTCGTCCGACGTCAACGATACGGCCCTGGCCGTTCAGCTGAGCCGGGCCACCGACCTGCTGATCGAGGATGTGGACCTGGTTCTGGCGGCGCTGAAGAAGCGGGCCTTTGAACACCGCATGACCCCGTGTGTCGGCCGCAGCCACGCCATCCATGCCGAGCCCACCACCTTCGGCCTGAAGCTGGCCGGCCACTATGCCGAGTTCCAGCGGGCCAAGGAGCGGCTGGCCATGGCCCGGTTCGAGATCGCCACCTGCGCCATCTCGGGCGCGGTAGGCACCTTCGCCAACGTCTCCCCCCAGGTGGAGGCCTATGTGGCCGAGAAGATGGGTCTGGCCGTGGAGCCGGTCTCCACCCAGGTGATCCCGCGCGATCGCCACGCGGCCTATTTCTGCGCGCTCGCCGTGGTCGCCTCTTCGATCGAGCGCCTGGCCGTGGAGATCCGGCACCTGCAGCGCACCGAGGTGCTGGAGGCTGAGGAGCCCTTTGATCCCGGCCAGAAGGGATCGAGCGCCATGCCGCACAAGCGCAATCCGATCCTCACCGAGAACCTGACCGGCCTCGCCCGTCTGATCCGCTCGGCGGCCATTCCGGCGCTGGAGAATGTCGCCCTGTGGCACGAGCGGGATATCAGCCATTCGTCCGTGGAGCGCGGCATCGCGCCCGACGCCACCATCCACATGGACTTCGCCCTGCGGCGCCTGGCGGGCGTCGTCGAGCGTCTGGTGGTCTATCCGGAGAACATGGCCCGCAACCTCGACCGATTGGGCGGGCTCGTCCATTCCCAGCGCGTCCTGCTGGCCCTGACCCAGAAGGGCTCCTCGCGGGAGGGCGGCTATGCGGCGGTCCAGCGCAACGCCATGAAGGTCTGGCGCGGCGAGGGCAATTTCCTCGACTTCCTCAAGGCGGACCCTGAGATCACCCTGTCGGACGCCGAACTCGAGGACCTGTTCGACCTCGGCTACCACTTCAAACACGTCGATACGGTCTTCGACCGCGTGTTCGGTCAGGCCTGACGACGAAAAGGGGCGGACGGCCGATCGCCGTCCGCCCCAATTGAATCTGCGAACCTCGACCTCAGCCGGCCGGTTGCGGTTGGGCGTCCTGGACGAATTCCCCGTCGAAGCGGATGGTGACCTCGTCGCCCAGGGGGCCGACCGGCATGCCGAAATCCGAGCGCTTGATGGCGCCTTCGGCGGCGAAGCCCAGGGCCGGGACGCCCAGGAAGGGGTGCTTCTCGATCTCGCCGATGAAGCGGGCGTCCAGGGTCACCGGACGCGACACGCCCAGGAAGGTCAGGTCGCCGGTCACCTTGGCGGTGCGCGGCCCCGTCTGCTCCACGGCGGTGGAGTTGAAGGTGATCTGCGGGAAGCGCCCGGCGTTCAGGAAGTGCTCGGCCTGGGCGATGTCCTCATCGAAGCTGTCGAAGCCGGTGTCGGGATGGCCGGCCTTGTAGTCGCCGGGATAGCCGGTGCTGACCGAAGTGGGGTCGATCACCGCCTGGATGCGGCTGTTCTCCAGATTGGCGGGATCAAGCGTCAGGGTCGCCTCGAGCCGGGTGAAGCGGGCGGTGTAGTTGGAGATGTTGTTGTGCGGCACCGACCACAGCAGGGCCGCATGGGTGGGGTCGAGCTTGTAGGTCCCCGCCGGCGCCTTCAGCTCGACCGCGGCCTCCTGGGCCGAGCCGGCCGCCGGCGCCTGGCGTTCCGCCCCGGGCTGGCCGCAGGCGGCGAGAAGCGCAAGCGCGGCGATGGGCAGGAGGTTCAAGGCGTTCATGCAGGTCGGCTCCGGTTGAGATGGGCGTTCATGGCGAAATGGTGAGGCGAAGCTGCGGCGCAAGGCGCCGCTTCAGCCCGATGTGGGCTCGGGCTCGGCCGGCGGCCGGGAAAGCCGGTCGGCCAGGCGGAAGACGAACGGATTGGCCAGGATGGAGATCAGGGCCGCGGCGATGACGAGGTCATGGGCCTCGCGCCCCATGATCCCCACGCCCAGGCCCACCCCGGCCAGGATGAAGGAGAATTCGCCGATCTGGGCCAGGCTGGCGGCGATGGTCAGGCTGGCGCTGCGGGTCAGGCGGAAGGCCGCGGTGATGGCCAGCGCCGCGGCCGACTTGCCCGCCAGCACGATCAGGACCGCCGCCAGCACGGCTGCCGGACGCTCCAGCAGCACGGCCGGGTCGAACAACATCCCCACCGAGACGAAGAACAGCACGGCGAAAGCGTCGCGCAGAGGCAGGGAGCGCTCGGCGGCGTTGTGCCCCAGCGGCGAAGAGGAGAGGACGACCCCGGCGACAAAGGCTCCCAGCGCGAAGGACGCGCCGAAGACCGCATAGGCCAGGTAGGCGATCCCCAGGGCGATGGCCAGGACGCCCAGGGTGAACAGCTCCCGCGAGCGGGTATGGGCGATACGCACCAGGAGCCAGGGCAGGACCCGGGCGCCGACGATCATCATGAAGCCCACGAAGATGGCGATCTGGGCCAGGGCGCCGCCGACCCCCAGGGCGATCTGGCCGGCGCTGGCCTGCGCCCGGCCCGCCACCAGGGGAATGAGCACCAGGGCCAGAACCATGACGATGTCCTCGACGATCAGCCAGCCCACCGCCACCCTTCCGGCCTCGCTCTTCACCGCCCCGCGCTCTTCCAGGGCGCGCAGCAGCACCACGGTGGAGGCCACCGACAGGGTCAGGCCGAAAAAGGCGGACTCCGCATCCCCCATGCCGAGCAACCGCCCCACGCCCCAGCCCAGCAGGGTGGCGCAGGCGATCTGGCCCAGGGCGCCCGGAATGGCGATGTTACGGACCTTCAGAAGGTCGCCCACCGAGAAGTGCAGACCGACCCCGAACATCAGCAGGATCACGCCGATCTCCGCCAGCTGCGCGGCCAGGGAGGCGTCGGCCACCCAGCCCGGCGTGAACGGCCCCACGGCCACGCCCGCCAGCAGATAGCCCACCAGGGGCGACAGCTTCAGCCGGTTGGCCGCCATGCCCAGGACGAAGGCCAGGACGAAACCGGCGACCAGGGTCAGGATCAGGCTGTCGTCGTGCGGCATGCGGCTCCCGGTTACTGGTCAGGCTGACGCAGACCCAGGGCGGCTCACGCCGCGACGGCGGCGATCGCAGGCTCTTGCGGAGTCGGAAGCGTCGCGTTCATCTTCCGACAGATGGCCGCGCGAGGGAAGACGGCGGACGCCGGCCTTCAGGATTTCTTGGCGGCAGGCGGCCCGGACGACGCCGCGTCCGGACCCTCAGGCGGGCGATGACGCCCGAAGAGCCTGATGTGATCAGACCGGTTCCCGCCTATCGGAAAGCGTTCTAGCCGTTACGGACCTGTTCGCGGGCCTGGGCCAGAAGTTCGTCCATCTTCATGCGGACCTCGCCCTCGGAGACCTGGACGCCGGCGCCCTTCAGGTCTTCGAAGACCTTGCGCAGCACATCCTCGTCCCCCGGAAGCTCCAGGTCCGAGCGCACCACGGCCTGGGCGTAGGTGGGCACGCGGTCTTCCGACAGGCCCATCAGGCCGGCCGCCCATTCGCCCAGCATGCGGTTACGCCGCGCGCTGGCCTTGAATTCCTGTTCCTGATCGAGGGCGAACTTCCGCTCGAAGCCCTTTTCACGATCGTCAAACGTGCTCATGCGTTCCCCGATAAGCGGCACAATCTTGGGCTCCATACCTCCCGCAAGGCGAGCCCGCAATCGAAACAGAAGGCCGGCGATCGCGCCGCCCCGGAGCGACCCCCGCTGTCCCCCTGCGTCGTAAGGCGGTTTGCGCCCGCCGCGGCCATCCGCTAATTTCCGCCCGCCTCATGTCGAGCGAGAGGCCGAGTCGGATCGCGCGTGGAAGATGGCCGCGCGCGTTTTTCGTTTTCCGACCGCGGCAAGCCCCCGCTCTGGGAGAAGGCGTTTGAGATGACCCGCCGCAAGAAGATCTACGAAGGCAAGGCCAAGATCCTCTATGAGGGCCCTGAGCCGGGCACCCTGATCCAGTATTTCAAGGACGACACCACCGCCTTCGACGCCACCAAGAAGGCGGTTCTGGAAGGCAAGGGCGTGATCAACAACCGCATCAGCGAGTATGTGATGACGCGCCTGAACACCATCGGCGTCCAGAACCATTTCATCAAGCGGCTGAACCTGCGCGAGCAGCTGATCCGCGAGGTGGAGATCATTCCCCTGGAGGTGGTGTGCCGTAACATCGCCGCGGGTTCGCTATCCACCCGGCTCGGCCTGCCCGAAGGCCAGGCCCTGCCCCGCTCGATCATCGAGTTCTTCCTGAAGGACGACAAGCTCCACGACCCCATGGTCACCGAGGAGCACATCACCGCCTTCAACTGGGCCTCGACCCAGGAGATCGACGACATCATGGCCCTGACCCTGCGGGTGAACGACTATCTGTCGGGCATGTTCGGGGCTGTGGGCATCACCCTGGTGGACTTCAAGCTCGAGTTCGGGCGGGTGTGGGAAAGCGACTTCAGCCGGGTGATCCTGGCCGACGAGATCAGCCCCGATTCCTGCCGCCTGTGGGACTCGACCACGAACGAGAAGCTGGACAAGGACCGCTTCCGTCGCGACCTGGGCGAGGTCATCGAAAGCTATACCGAGGTGGCGCGCCGCCTGGGCATCATGAAAGAGATGCCGACCGTGATCCAAGGAGGGCTGCACTGATGAAGGCCAAGGTCCACGTATTCCTCAAGCCCGGCGTCCTCGACGTCCAGGGCAAGGCCGTCGAGCAGGCGTTGCATGGCCTGGGCTGGAGCGGCGTTGAGGGCGTCCGCGTCGGCAAGACCATCGAGTTCGACCTGGCCGGCGCCGACCGCGCCAGCGCCGAAGCCGAGGTCAAGGCCATGTGCGAGAAGCTCCTGGCCAATACGGTCATCGAAAGCTACCGCGTGGAGCTGGCCTGATGCGGACCCTCCTCCTGGCCCTGGCCGCAGGCGCGCTCAGCGCCTGTTCGCCGGAGCCGGAGGCGCCGTCGGTCCAGGGCCCCCTGGCGCTGGACTGCGATGCGGGGTTCGAGGCCATGGCGAGCGCCGTCCGCGGACGGCCCGGGATTCGCCCTGCGCCGATCGACCCAAAGGAGCCCTATCTCGCCTTCACCGAGGCCGACAGTTCGGCTTCCTATATACTGACCACGCCAGGCGCCCCGGCCCATCCGGCGGTCCTGCGTCAACGACCCGTCTCCGGTCCCGAGGGCCGGCGCATGGTCCATGACGGATGCGCCTTCGGCGACCCCGAGGCCTTCGCCCAATTCAAGACCTATTGGGACGCAATCGCTCAGGCGCGATAACGCCCCCTCCCCGGCCCGCCGCGGCCGCCAGACCACAGGCCCTGCACGACCCATGAAAGCCGCCGTCATCGTCTTCCCCGGATCCAACTGCGACCGCGACTGCAAGGTGGCCGTCGAGCGGTCCACCGGCGCCCAGGTGGACATGGTCTGGCACGGCGACACCGCCCTGCCGGGCGGCCTGGACCTGATCGTCCTGCCGGGCGGTTTTTCCTATGGGGACTATCTGCGCTGCGGCGCCATGGCGGCGCTCTCGCCCATCATGTCCGAGGTCAAGGCCGCCGCCGAGCGCGGGGTGGCCACCGTCGGCATCTGCAACGGCTTCCAGGTTCTGTGCGAGGCCGGCCTGCTGCCAGGCGCCCTGCTGCAGAACGCGCGCCTGAAATATGTCTGCAAGCCGGTGGAGCTGGATGTGGTCAACGCCCAGACCCGCTTCACCTCGGCCTATGGCCAGCGCCGGCAGGTGACCATGACCGTGGGCAATGGCGAGGGGAACTATTTCGCCGACGACGCCACCCTTGAACGCCTGGAAGGCGAAGGCCAGGTGGTCTTCCGTTACCGCGACAATCCCAACGGCTCGGCCCGCGACATCGCCGGCATCATCAACGGCCAGGGCAATGTGCTGGGCATGATGCCCCACCC